>NZ_JALQDA010000024.1:0-165080 GCF_023631485.1 Caballeronia sp. GAFFF2
GGCGACGGCGGTCACGGTAACGGTGGCGGCAACGGCAGCAGCGGTGGTCACGGTGACGGCGGCCATGGCGACGGCGGTCACGGTAACGGTGGCGGCAACGGCAGCAGCGGTGGTCACGGTGACGGCGGCCATGGCGACGGCGGTCACGGTAACGGTGGCGGCAACGGCAGCAGCGGTGGTCACGGTGACGGCGGCCATGGCGACGGCGGTCACGGCGATGGCGGTCACGGCGATGGCGGTCACGGCGACGGTGGTCATGGCGACGGTGGTCACGGCGACGGCGGTCACGGCGACGGCGGTCACGGCGACGGCGGTCACGGCGACGGTGGTCACGGTAACGGTGGCGGCAACGGCAGCAGCGGCGGTCACGGTGATGGCGGTCATGGCGACGGCGGACATGGCGATGGTGGCCACGGCGACGGCGGCCACGGTAACGGCGGTGGCAACGGCAGCAGCGGCGGTCACGGTGATGGCGGTCACGGCGACGGCGGTCATGGCAACGGCGGCGGCAACGGCAGCACCGGCGGTCATGGCAATGGCGGCGGCGATGGTGGTGGCCACGGTGATGGCGGCCACGGTAACGGCGGTGGCAACGGCAGCACCGGCGGTCATGGCAATGGCGGCGGCGATGGTGGTGGCCACGGCGACGGCGGTCATGGCAACGGCGGCGGCAACGGCAGCACCGGCGGTCATGGCAATGGCGGCGGCGATGGTGGTGGCCACGGTGATGGCGGCCACGGTAACGGCGGTGGCAACGGCAGCACCGGCGGTCATGGCAATGGCGGCGGCGATGGTGGTGGCCACGGCGACGGCGGTCATGGCAACGGCGGCGGCAACGGCAGCACCGGCGGTCATGGCAATGGCGGCGGCGATGGTGGTGGCCACGGCGACGGCGGTCATGGCAATGGCGGTGGCAACGGCAGCAGCGCTGGCGGCCACGGCGACGGCGGTCATGGCAACGGCGGTGGCAACGGCAGCAGCGCTGGTGGTCATGGCGATGGCGGTGGCCACGGCGACGGCGGTCATGGCAACGGCGGTGGCAACGGCAGCAGCGCTGGTGGTCACGGCGATGGCGGCGGCCACGGCGACGGCGGTCATGGCAACGGCGGTGGCAACGGCAGCAGCGCTGGTGGTCATGGCGATGGCGGTGGCCACGGCGACGGCGGTCATGGCAACGGCGGTGGCAACGGCAGCAGCGCTGGTGGTCACGGCGATGGCGGCGGCCACGGCGACGGCGGTCATGGCAACGGCGGTGGCAACGGCAGCAGCGCTGGTGGTCATGGCGATGGCGGTGGCCACGGCGACGGCGGTCATGGCAACGGCGGCAGCGCCGGTGGTCACGGCGATGGCGGCGGCCACGGCGATGGCGGTCATGGCAATGGCGGCGGCGCAGGTAGCACCGGCGGCCACGGCAATGGCAGCAGCGGCGGTCACGGCAATGGCGGCGGCGCGGGCAGCAGCGGTGGCCACGGCAACGGCGGCGGTGGTCACGGTGGTGGTGGCGGCGGCGGCGGTGGCGGTGGCGGTGGTGGAGCAGGCGGCCGCTAACCCACCCTTCGCAAACGCGTCGATCGGACCGCAATCCGGTCGACGCGAATCAAAAGCAAAGCCAACACAAAGCGCTAGAAGCACCCGATGCTGCCTTTGCAGCATTCAAACAGATTCAAACGTCAATCGACAACCGCGGGCCCGATGCAATCCGCCCGCGGCCGCAACAAACTTCCCTCCTCGATCTGCCCCATCGAATGCGCCATCCATCCCCCGCTTCGCGCGATGGAGAACAACGCGAACGCCGCACCCTCCGGTAACTCTCAATGCTCAACGAGCGCAGCCAGCGCGACGTCGATCGCGGGCTTCCTACCTGTCAGACGCTCGGCTCAATCGATCAAGGCACGCACCACATCGGATGCCTCGAAAGCGCATAAAAGATCCGCGCGGGAATCGCCCTGCGGATAAGGCTCGGCGTGACGCGAGGCATGCCAAGCGCGCGCAAGACGCATATGCAACGGACGAGCAGCGGAAGCAAGCTCGACAAAGCTGCTCGCGAGCCGGCCGATGAGTTCGGCGGCGCACTAGAACATGCCTGCGAAATCGGCATATCGGTTTGGGTACGGAAGAGACGCGCCAAGCGATGGCCGAACGTAGTCGATGCGCTGGCCAAGCATTCCAACATTGCCAGGCCGCGCGATGAATCGAAACGACGTGCGGCGCGCATCGCCTGACGCTTGACGCCTGACGCCACAATCAGTGCGAACGCCCCGCCTTTGCAATCATCACGCCGCGTCCATCGCGCGGCTTCATGGCCGCGAAGAAGACGAGCACCGCGGCCACGACCGACATCGCGGCGAGCCCCGTGAGGCCGCCTTCGATCGATCCCGTCTTCTGCTCGAGAAAGCCGAAGGTCGCGGGCGCCACGAAGCCGCCGAGATTGCCGAGCGAATTGATGAGCGCGATGACCGGCGCCGCGATGCGCGCGTCGAGATAGCCTTGCGGAATCGGCCAGAACAGCGACGACGCGGCCTTGAAACCCATCGCCGCAAAACAGATCGCCACGAACGAAAACACCGCGCTGCCCTGCCCCGCCGCATACATGCCGAGCGCGGCGATGATCAACACCACCGCCACCCACGCCTGCTGAAATTTGAAGCGCGCCGCGAGCATGGCGAAGACGTACATCGCTGCAATGGAGATGATCCACGGAATCGAATTGAAGAGCCCGACCTGGAAGTCGTTGAAGTGCCCCATCTTGCGGATGATGCTCGGCAGCCAGAACGTCGCGCCGTAGATCGTCAGCGACACGGAGAAGTAGATCAGGCAGAAGATGAGAATCTGCGGATCGCGCAACAGGCTCCACGTGGATGGCTTGACGGTATGCGACGCGTCACGTTCCACTTGTTCGCGCTCGATCTCGTCGATGATCGCGTCCTGCTCCGCACGCGTGAGCCACTTTGCATCGCGCGGCTTCGAATCGAGCCAGAACCACACGAAGGCCGCGAGCACCACGGAAGCGGAACCTTCGATCAGGAACATCCACTGCCAGCCATGCAGACCCATGCCGTCTACCAGCATGAGCGCGCCGGAGATCGGCCCGGATAGCACCGAAGCCAACGCGGAGCCGCTCAAGAAAATCGCCATGGCACGGCCACGCTGATTGCTCGGCAGCCAGCGCGTGAAGTAGAACACCACGCCGGGAAAGAAGCCCGCTTCAGCCGCGCCGAGGACCAGGCGCATGATGTAGAACGAAGTCTCGCCGCGCACGAAAGCCATGCCGACCGCCGCCAGTCCCCAAGTAATCATGATGCGCGTGAGCCACGCCTTCGCGCCGAAGCGCTGCAACAGCATGTTCGACGGCACTTCGAACACGGCATAGCTCACGAAGAACAAGCCCGCGCCCAGTCCATAAGCCGCAGCGCCGATCCCGAGATCAGCGCTCAGATGCTGACGCACGAAACCGATGTTCACGCGGTCGATGTAATTGACGATGAACATCACGACGAAGAGCGGCAGGATGTGCCACTTGATCTTGCTGACGGCGCTCGTCAGTGGATTCGTCGGTTCATCCGCGCGATCTGGCGTCGAACTGCTCATGGGCTTGTCTCCTCGTTGATCGTGCGTGCCGCTCAGAAGCGCGGATTCTTGCCGGTGAATTCCGGCTGATATTTGCGCATCTGCTTGAGGTCGTCACGATTGCGCACGCCGCACGAGAGATATTGCTCATGCAGTTCCGCGAGCCTGTCGCGGTCCAGTTCGACACCGAGGCCCGGCGTCGTCGGCACGCGCACCGCGCCGTTATCGAACTTCACCCGGCCGCCCTTGATGACTTCCTCTTCCTGCCACGGATAATGCGTGTCGCATGCGTAAGTGAGATTGGGGATACTCGCGGCGACATGCGTCATCGCCATCAGGCTGATGCCCAGGTGCGAGTTCGAGTGCATCGACATGCCAAGCTCCCACAGGGCGCACATGCGTGCAAGCGTCTGCGTCGCGCGCAGGCCGCCCCAGTAGTGATGATCCGACAGCAGCACCTTCACCGAGCCCATTTCGCAGCCGCGCCGGAAGTCGTCGAAAGTCGTGATGACCATGTTGGTCGCAAGCGGCAACCGCGTGTGCTTGGCGAGTTCCGCCATGCCTGCCAGACCCGGACACGGGTCTTCGTAGTATTCGAGCAGTTCGTCGAGTTCGGGCGCGGCCTCGATGCTCGTTTCGAGCGTCCAGTTGGCGTTCGGATCGAGCCGCAGCGGCGTGCCGGGAAAAGCCTCGGACAGCGCGCGCATGCAGGCAATTTCATGCTTCGGCTCGAATACGCCGCCCTTCAGCTTGATACTCTGAAAGCCGTACAGATCGATCATGCGGCGCGCCTGCGCCACGATCTGTTGCGGGCTGATGCCTTCGCCCCAGGCATCCGGCGCATACGGCTTGTCGATGTGTTCCGCATACTTGAAGAAGAGATAGGCGCTGTACGGCACCGCGTCGCGCACCTTGCCGCCGAGCAGATCGACGACAGGCGCGCCGACCATTTGCCCTTGCAGATCGAGCATCGCGACTTCCAGCGTGCTGATCACTTTCGACGCGTTCTTGGCCGTGTGCGAGCCGGGTGCGAGTTCGAATTCCACCGCGCCCGGGCTTGGCTTGATGCTCGCACGCACGCGCTCCTCCATGCGGTTCAACTCAAACGGCGAGAGGCCGATGGCCAGTTCCTTCGCTTGTTCCAGCACGCGCAGCATCGGCTCATCGCCATAAGTTTCGGAGATACCGACGCGCCCGTCGCTCGTTTCCAGTTCGACGATGGCGCGCAACGCCCACGGCTCGTGAATACCGGCCGCGTTCAGGAGCGGGCCGTCGCGAAAGGCGATCGGTGTGATGCGGACTTGCGTGATGGTGACGCTGCGGCTCATGGGAATGTCCGAAAATGGAATCGATGTCCGCATCATAAACACTAATATATTAGTGCGTCAGTGGGGAAAGTACCCATCGTCGCTGCCGCGCCATGCGGCCGGATATCGCTCTTGCAGGCCTTAAAATCGCGAATATCGCAATCAAACAGTCCACCATGAAACTCATCGACGCCCCGGCTGCGGCAACCCGACAAGGCCTCGACCGGTCGCGCCACGCCGCGCCGCAAGTGTTCGAGCAGTTGCGCGCGCGCATTCTTTCGCTCGAACTCGCGCCGGGCACGGTGCTGTCGCGCGCCGATCTCGCCGCGCGTTATGGCCTCTCCCAAACGCCCGTGCGTGACGCGTTGATGAAGCTGGGCGAGGAAGGTCTCGTCGATATCTTCCCGCAGCACGCCACCGTGGTTAGCCGCATCAGCGTGACTTCGGCGCTGCAAGCGCATTTCCTGCGCCGCTCGATCGAGCTGGAAGTGGTGCGCACGCTGGCGAACGCGCGCAATGCCGAGTTGGTGGAGCGGCTGCGCACGACCATCGAGAAGCAGATGGAGCTGCGCGACCTCAAAAACTACGAGCAGTTCTCGCTACAAGACCAGGCGTTTCACCGGCAGATGTACGAAGCCGCCGGCGTGCCGCAGTTGTGGGATCTGGTGCGCCGGTTGAGCGGCCATATCGACCGGTTGCGGCGGCTGCATTTGCCTGTCGAGGGCAAGACGCTTGCCGTGGTGCGCGATCACACCGAAATCGTCGATGCCATCGCGAATGGCGACGCCGAAGCCGCCGACGCCGCGTTGCGCAAGCATCTGTCCGGCACGCTGCATCAGATCGATCAGATTCGCACGCGTCATCCGACCTTTCTGGCGGACGACTGAGCGCGCTACCAGCACGCGTCGCCAATAGCGGTCAGCTTGTCGCGTCCGGCGACCTTCGCGCGATACAGCGCCTTGTCCGCGCGTTGCAACGCATCCTGAAAGCCTTGCTCGCCTTCGCTCACCTGCGCGACACCGATGCTCATCGTCCATTCCGGCATGCCTTCCGTGAACGAGCGGCACGCGCGATGAATCTGGTTGGCGCACGCCTGTGCATAAGGCGCGCGCCATTCCGGCAGGATCGCGATGAACTCGTCGCCGCCCAGCCGCCCGAACTCGCCGCCGAGCGAGCCGACTTCCGCGCCCGCCAGCCGTGCCAGTTCCATCAGCACGTTATCGCCCGCAAGATGGCCGTGACGGTCGTTGATCTGCTTGAAGTGATCGAGGTCGATGGCGAGGATGGTCGCGCCCGGTGCGATCAACGGCCGCGCGTGTTGCTCAAAGCCCGCGCGATTCCATACGCTCGTCAGCGGGTCGCGCAACGCGGCGTCGCGCAGACGCTGCTGCGCGCGTTCCGCCGGAATCGCGAGCAGGCCAAGATTGAGCACGGCCAGAAGCAGTTGATCCGAAAGCATTGGAATGACCGCGAGAAAATTCACGCGCGAGTCGCCCCACGCCAATGCCGCGAGCGTGATCGCGTAACCCGGCAGATAACCGAGCATCGCAAGACCGGCGATGCGCCCGCCCCGGCTCTTTAGGCGGCGCGCGTCCAACACGAGCATGGCGCCCGCGATCAGCGCCGATATCGCGATGCCGATGGTATCGCCCGCGCGCGTCCAGGCGAACACGGCCGGCCGTGCGCCGAACATCGACGTGGGAAGCACGTGGACCAGCACGGAGCCCGCAATAGGCGCGAGCATCCACCAGCGAAAAGGCGGCTTGCCGTCGAACGCGCGCATGCCCGTGATCAGCAGCATGTTGCTCGCCGCCAACCCGCCCAGCAGCAGGCCATCGAGGAATAAACGGTCTTCCCAGAACTCGAAGCCGACCAGAACCGCCGCATAGAGAAACGCGCTCGCCGACCAGTGCGCGAAGTAGCGTTCCGCGCGCGGTTCGAAGCGCACGAGCGCAAAGACGAGTCCGAACGCGCTGCTCGAAAGCACGCTGCAAAGACGTAGGGTTTCGGTGTCGGGTGTGGGGAACATGACCGGGCGACGCGGTCTGCGCGCGCGAGGGAGAAGGACACCGGTATATCGGCAGCCAAATCGTGAAACTTGAGCCACGGCTCGACGTTTTCGCGCGGCATAACCCTTGCTCGCCTTCAAGACGCCAAATCAACGAAACCAAGGAGGGGCACACGATGAAACTTTATTACGCACCCGGCGCATGCAGTCTCGCGGATCACATTGCCATGCACGAGGCAGGGCTCGATTTCGAACGCGTGAAGGTCGATCTGAAGACCAAGCTGACTGAAGACGGCCGTCCATTCGACGAGATCAACCCGAAAAGCTACGTGCCGGTAGTCGAATTGGACGATGGCCGCCGTCTGACCGAAAACATCGCGATTCTCTCGTGGGTCGCGCGTCAGAAGCCCGCGCTCGCACCATCCGACGATGAAGGCGGCACGCGTCTGCTCGAAACGCTCGCCTTCATCTCGACCGAAATCCACAAGCAGTTCGGCCGCGTGTTCCGCCCGACATCGGATGCGGAAGCGTCGGCGGCGCGCGAGAAGATCGGCCAGCGTTTTACGCTCATCGACAAGATGATGAAGGGCGACTATCTCTTCGGGGAATCCGCAAGCGTCGCGGATGCTTACCTTTTCACGATGCTGACATGGGCCAACAAGATGAGCATCGAAGTGCCGGCAAAGCTCAAAGCGTTCTACGAGCGCATGCGCGAGCGGCCCGCTGTCAAGCTCGCCCTCGAACACGAAGGCATTTCGCTTTGAACCTGACCATCTAACCAAATACGAAATCAGGTAAGAAGCATCGTTGAAATGATCGGTTTGCGATGACCGCAAGCAAGGCGAAGATGGGCGACTCCGCTCTCGAAACACTTCGTCCATGCTCCTTTCCGCCATCGCCACCAACACACCGGGGCGGCGCGCATGAACGCGTTGCCCCGGCGCCTGCCCGCCTCGTTCCCTGACGTTTTCCGCGAATCTTCGGCCGGTCGCCTCGACAACCGGCTGTGTGGGCGCGCGCGCCGCGTACTTTCCAACCATTCATCGGAGTAAGCCATGAGCAGCACATTCAAGGACCAGGTTGTCTGGGTGACGGGCGCTTCCGGCGCGCTGGGCGCGGCCACCGCGCGCACGCTCGCCGATGCGGGCGCGACGGTCGTCGCATCGTCACGCAGCGTCGATGAGCGATTGTTCGCAGCGTCGCCGAACGTGGTCCCGCTCAAGGTCGACGTGACCGATGACAAAAGCGTGAAGGCGGCGTTTGCGCAGATCGAAGAGCGCTTTGGGCGCCTCGATGGCCTCGTCACCAGCACCAACGTCTCCACTTTCGGCGACTTCCTCGAACTCACCGACGACGACTGGCAAAGCGTGATCGATGCCAAGCTGCTCGGCTCGGTGCGCCCGATTCGCGCCGCCTTGCCGCTCTTCATCAAGCAAGGGCGCGGCGCGATCGTGGCGATCTCGGGACGCGGCGGCATTGCGCCGCCGCCGAATCATTTCCCCGGTTCGAGCGTAAACGCGGCTATCGATCTGCTCGTGCAAGGTCTCGGCCGCCGCTACGGTCCGCAAGGCGTGCGCGTGAATGCCGTCGCGCCCGGTCCGATCCGCTCGCCGCGCTTCGATGCGCTCGCCGGCGCGCAAAGTCAGAACGAGCCCACGCGCCTGACCGCGCTCGAAGGCCCCGGCACGCCCGAAGACGTCGCGGCCGCGGTCGCGTATCTGCTTTCGGACGATGCCCGTTTCGTCACCGGTTCGCGTCTCTATGTCGATGGCGGCGGGCCGCCCTACGCGTAACTCGTAACGCATAGCGCCCGATTCGCCACGTCAACCGAAACCCATCCAAGGACCTTCTTCATGTCACGTTTCGTTTCTCCCGCGCAATTGCGCACCCTGATCGCTCAACACAATGAACTCGCGGTGCTCGACGTGCGCGAAGAAGGCGTGTCGTCGAGAAAACGCCTGTTCTATTCGTCGGTCGCGCCGGTCGGACGCCTGGGTCTCGTGATCGATCGGCTCACTCCACGGCGCGGCACGCCCGTCGTTCTCGTCGATGCCGAAGGCGCCGAGGACGGCTATGCGCAACGCGCCGCCGCATTGCTGGCGCGCTGGGGCTACACGGACGTGTCGATTCTGGATGGCGGCGTGGAAGGCTGGGCGCGCGCCGGCTTCGAAATTTTCAGCGGCACCAACGTGCCGGGCAAGGCGTTCGGCGAATTGATCGAGCATCGGCTGCATACGCCCAACATCGACGCCGAAACGCTTAAGGCGCGTCAGGATGCGGGCGACGATCTGGTCGTGCTCGACTCGCGCCCCTTCGGCGAATTCAACAACTTCAATATTCCCGGCGGCATCGACTGCGCGGGCGCGGAGTTGGTGTATCGCGCGCTCGCGGCGGCGCCTTCGCCGGATACGCTGATCGTCGTCAATTGCGCCGGGCGCACGCGCAGTATTCTCGGCGCGCAATCGCTCATCAATGCGGGCGTGCCGAATCCGGTCGCCGCACTCACGGGCGGCTCGATGGCTTGGCTGCTCTCGGGCCTCGAACTCGAACACGGCGAGATTCGCACCGCACCGCGTCCCGAAGGCGCGACGCTCGCGACCGCGCGCGAACTCGCGGCGGCCGCCGCGCGCAAGGCGAACGTGCCCGTGATCAACGGCGAAACGCTCGCGGCGCTCGAACGCGAAAGCGGCGAGCGCACGCTGTATCGCTTCGATGTGCGCGATCCGCTCGAATACGCGGCGGGGCATCCGGCAGGCTGGCGTTCGGCGCCGGGCGGGCAACTCGTGCAGGCGACCGACGAGTACATCGCCACGCTGCATGCACGCGTGGTACTGCGCGACGACGATGGCGTGCGCGCCCGCATGACCGCGTCGTGGCTCAAGCAACTCGGCTATCTCGATGTCCGCGTGCTCGACGATGCCGCCAGCGCCGCCCTCACCCACGACGCGCTCGAAGCCGGTCCCGAGCCGTTGCGCGTGCGTCCGCATGGCGCGCGCACGCGCTGGATCGAGCCGGATCATCTGCAACGCGCGCTCGATGCCGGTCGCGCGCAAGTGATCGATATCGACGCGAGCATTGCGTATCGCAAAGGCCATGTGCCGGGCGCACGTTTCGTGGCGGCAAGCGCAGTGGAAGACCACCTGCGCTCGGGCGTTTTCAAGCGCGATGCGCCCGTCGTGCTGACTTCGGAAGATGGCTTGCTCGCCGGACTCGTCGCCGCCGAACTCGCGCCGCGCTGGCCGGAGATCGCCGCGCTCGTGGGCGGCACGGCGCGCTGGAGCGCGATTGGCTTGCCGCTCGAAACCGGCGACGCGCACAACCTGACTGGCGACGACGACGCGTGGTATAGCCCGTATCACGTCGAGAAGGAACGCGTGGCCGAGCAAATGAATGCGTACCTCGCGTGGGAGCTGCAACTGGTCGAACAGGTGGAGCGCGACGCCATTGCATCGATCGATGTGCTGGACTTCAAGACGGCCACGGACAAGCGCAGCCGCGAACGCCTGGCATCATGACTTCACCGACGATACGCCCTGTCTTCGACGGTTCGACGAGTCCCGCCGACATTCCCGGCAGCGCGCTTCACGGCGCGTTTCAGCAACCGTTGATGCTCGGCCTCTTCTTGCCGATTCAGAACGGCGGCTGGTCCATCTCGACCTTGCCGCGCTCGACCGACTGGCGCTTCGACTACAACGCGCGGCTCACGAAGACAGCGGAAGCGCTCGGCTTCGATCTGGTCTTCGGCCTCGCGCAATGGCTTGGCAAGGACGGGCATGGCGGCGCGCTCAAGTATCGTGAGCAATCGCTCGATGCGTTCATCGCGACGAGCGCGCTTGCCGCCGTCACCGAGCGCATTTTGCTGATCTCGACGGTGCATGCGCTCTATGGTCCGTGGCATCCGCTGCATCTCGCCAAGTTCGGCGCGACGCTCGACCATATCTCGGGCGGACGCTGGGGCATCAACCTGGTGACGGGTCACGTCAAAAGCGAATGGGCGATGTTCGGCCAGCCGATGATCGAGCACGACACGCGCTATGAACGCGCGGCCGAATTCGTCGCCGTGCTCGATTCGTTGTGGCGCAGCGATGCGAATCAGAACATCGATTCGCCGCACTGGCAGTTGCAGGACGCGTTCGTGAGTCCGCGACCGCGCTTTCATCGGCCGGTGCTCGTGAATGCGACCGGGTCGCCCGCGGGGATTGCGTACGCGGTGCGTCACTCGGACCTGATCTTCATCACGAGCCCCGCAGGCGCGGATTTCAACGACGCCATCGGCGCTCTGCCTGCGCATACCGCGACCATTCGCGAAGAGGCTGCGCGGGTGAAACGCAACGTGCGCACGCTCATCAATCCGACCATCGTATGCCGGCCGACCGAACGCGAGGCGCGCGAGTATCGCGATGCCATCGTCGCTCACGCCGATGAAGGCGCGCTCGATGGCTTCGTCGGCCAGCACGGCCGCAGCGACGCGAAGGCGTGGGCGAATCACAAGCGCGAGCAGCGCATTCTCGGCGGCAATCTGCATCTGATCGGCTCGCCCGAGCAGATCGTCGATCAGTTGCTTGCATTGAAGCGCGCCGGTTGCGATGGCGTGCAACTCACCTTCTTCGACTTCGAACCGGACCTCGCGTATTTCGGCGAGGCCGTGTTGCCGCTTCTCGTCGATGCGGGCTTGCGACTGCCCGTGCCCGCAGCGAACTCCTTACCTCGGACGACGTCATGACCAAACATCGCCAATTGCATCTGAACACCAACATCACGGGCGTCGGGCGGCATCCCGCAGGATGGCGCACATTGGACAACCCGCGTGCGATCATCGACTTCAAGTTCTTTAGGGAGATTGCAACGACAGCAGAGCGCGGCAAGCTCGACGCCGTGTTTCTCTCGGATGCGCTCGCCCTGCGCAATCACGCCGAAGGTCCGCAGCAATCGTTCGAACCCACGGTGCTCCTCACCGCGCTCGCGGGCGCGACCGAGCATGTCGGTCTCATCGGCACGGCATCGACCACGTTCAACGATCCGTTCAATCTGGCGCGGCGCTTCGCATCGGTCGATCACCTGAGCGGCGGGCGCGTCGCGTTCAATGCCGTGACGACCTACGACGCAGCAGCCGCCGCGAATTTCAGCTTCAACACGCCGCTTTCCACGGAAGAGCGCTATGCACGCGCGCAAGAATTCGTGGATGTGGTGACGAAGCTCTGGGATAGCTGGGAAGACGACGCGCTCGTCGCCGATCAGGCCACGGGACGTTATGCGGACCCGTCGCGCGTGCATGCCATCGAGCATCGCGGTCAGTACTTTTCGGTGCGCGGCCCGCTCAATGTGCCGCGCAGTCCGCAAGGAAGGCCCGTGCTCGTGCAGGCGGGATCGTCCGAAGGCGGACGCGCGCTTGCCGCCCGTTTCGCCGATGCGGTCTTCACCGCGCAAACCACCTTGCCGAGCGCGCAGGCGTTCTACAAGGAGATGAAGGAACGCGTGGCGCGGCATGGGCGCAACCCCGATCACTTTCTGCTGTTGCCGGGCCTGTATCCGGTGGTCGGCGGAACCGAACAGGAAGCGCGCGCGCATAAAGCCGAACTCGATGCGCTGCTCGACACCGACCGGGAAGTCGCGCGCCTGGCAGGCGCGCTCGGGCTCTCGCCGGACGATCTGCATATCGACAAGCCGCTGCCTTATGAGCGCATCGAAAAGGTCGTGCGCTCGGACTTGCCGCGCGGCTTCATCGACTCGACGGTTGCGCTTGCCAAGGCCGAAAACCTGACCGTACGCGAGTTGCTCGATCGCAATCCGGGCGCGCATCGAATCATTGTCGGTACGCCCGAGCAGATTGCCAACGACATCGCGCAGTGGTTCGAGGAGCGTGGCGCGGATGGCTTCAATCTCAACGCGGATGTGTTTCCGAGCGGCCTTGCGGCGTTCGTCGATCACGTCGTGCCGCTCTTGCAGCGCAAAGGCATTTTCCGCACCGATTACGAAGGCACGACCTTGCGCGAACATTATGGTTTGCCGCGTCCCGACAGCCAGTATGCAAAGAGGCGCGAGGCCGCCTGATCTTTTATCGTCCGAGCCTCTAAGGGAGTTTCATGTCTTCTACTCTGGATCAACCGACTCTCGCGCAAGAAGCGCATCGCATTCGTACCGATGCAGAAGCGCTGGAAACGGCACAACGTCTCGAACATGCGTTCGCGCAGGAAGCGTCGGAGCGAGATCGCGAGCGGCGCTTGCCGCGTAAAGAACTCGAAGCGTTCAGCGCATCGGGACTGTGGGGCATCTCGGTTCCCAAGGCATTCGGCGGCGCGGATGTTTCCGTATGGACCATCGCGCAGGTCTTCGAACATATCTCGGCAGGCGATCCATCGCTCGGCCAGATTCCGCAGAATCACTTCGCCAATCTGGAACGCCTGCGGCACGACGGCACGCCTTCGCAGCAGGCGTTTTTCTTCGAACGCGCGCTTGCAGGCGAGCGACTCGGCAATGCGACGGCCGAACCCGGCGATCGCTTGCCGGGCTCGCATGAAACACGCGTGCGGCGCACGACGCGCGGGCTCGTCGTATCGGGCAAAAAGGTGTATTCCACAGGCGCGCTCTTCGCGCACTGGATACCCGTCGCCGCGCGCGATGACGATGGCTCGCCCGTGTTCGTCTACGTGCCGCGTCATGCGCGCGGCGTCGAAGTGATCGACGACTGGTCGGGCTTCGGGCAACGCACGACTGCAAGCGGTCGGGTGCATATCGACAATGTCGAAGTGGACGCGGTGCAAGTGGTGCGTCGCGAGCCAGGCGGCGAGATCGATACGGGCAACGCGGTTTCGCAGCTGATTCATGCGGCGATCGACTTGGGTATCGGCCGTGCCGCGCTCGATGAGACGAAGCGCTTCTTGCGCACGCTTGCGCATCCGGCACGAGGAAGTGGCGCCGCACATGCCACGGACGATCCGTTCACGTTGCGCGATATCGGCAAGCTGACCGTGGACCTGCACGCTGCGCGCGCGTTGACCGAGCGCGCAGCGGTGTTGATCGAAGCGGCGCGTGTGCCCGGTTCAGCGCGTGACAAAGTGAGCGCGGCCATCGTCGCGACGGCGGAAGCCAAGATTCTCACGACACACCTCGCGCTCGATGCATCGAACAAACTCTTCGAGCTTGCAGGCACGCAATCGACACGGGAAGAGCATAACCTCGACCGCCACTGGCGCAATGCGCGCACGCATACGTTGCATGACAGCGTGCGCTGGAAGTATCACGCGGTGGGGCAGTATGCGCTGAACGACTTGCTGTGCGATCCCTTCAGCTACGCGCATCCTTATACGGCGGTGAAGGAATGAACAAGCGGGCGTGTTCTGCGCACGCCCGCTTCAGGCATCAACGCGCGGCGACTGCTTGCGAATCGAATACCGGATTGAACTCGATATCCACCTTGATGTTGTTCTTGATATCGCCGGACTTGTAGAGCGTGTCCGCAATCTTCTGCTCGCGCGCGACGAGCGTCTTGTCGAGCGGATAAAACACGGAGCGTCCATTTTCCGCCGAGAACTTCGCTCGTGCCGGCGACTGCTTCATTTTCTCCGCATAGATCTTCTCGACGGCCGGCACGTTCTGCGCCCACCACGTCCACGAGCTCTTGAGACGTCCCAGGAAGTCACCGATGGCCTTGCTCTTCGCGGGATCGCGCAAGACATCGGTGCGGGCCGCGAACACCGAGAGCGCTGGAATATCCAGTTCGTCGCTCTTGACGATCACGCGTGCATCGCCCTTGTCGACCGCTTCCTTCACCGGACCAAAGCCGCCCGAATAAACCGACACCTGTCCCGCGTTGAAAGCGGAAGCCGACACGTTGCCATCGCCGAACTTGACCGCTTGGAAGTCCTTCGGCTTGAGATCGGCCTTCACATACGACAGCACGTATTGCAGATAATTGAAGCCGCCGAAGTTGTAGCCCCAGGTCTTGCCGCGCAGGTCCGCGAGCGTCTTCACGTTGGCTTCCTTGCGAACCACGGTGACGATAGGCGGATACGCGTTATCCGGGTTGCGCCATCCCGCGATGATCTGCAAGGGCGCGGTCTCCGGCGTCCATGTCTGACGCGCATTCCCCTGTTCGATGATGAGCGAGGTATCGCCCATCAGACCCACGTCGAGCACTTGCGAATAGAGCGCGGACAGTTGCGCGGCGGGTCCCGTGAGCACGGCCCACTTGACCTTGTACGGCGCGCCATCCAGCACGTGCGATGCCTCGACGATCAATGGCCACGCGGCATCCTGCGTGCCGATCTGAATGGTGAGCGGCTCTTCCGCAAACGCCGAAGTCGATAAAGCGAGGTAGCCCGTAATGAAGAGTGCGGTTAAGCTTTTCTTGATGCGCATGAAGTGAGTGGTCGGTTAAGGAAAGGAATGTCAGGCCGCGCTTGCTGTCGCGGCTCGTTGTGGTTCTTCTGTCGTCACGCCGAGCGCTTCCAGCAGTTTTGTTCTGAGTGCTATGGCGTTGGCGTCCGCACGCGAACGCGGCCGCGGAAAGTCCACGGTGAAGTCCGCGCTTATCTCGCCTTGCGACAACACGACAATGCGGTCCGACAAGAGAATGGCTTCGTCGATGTCATGCGTCACCAGCACGACCGCCGGCGTATGCGCGCGCCACAAGCGTGCGACGAGGTCGTACATGCGGATGCGGGTCAATGCATCGAGTGCGGCGAAGGGTTCATCGAGAAGCAAGAGACGCGGCTCGCGCACGAGCGCTCGGGCCAATGCGACGCGTTGCGCTTCGCCGCCCGAAAGCGTCTTTGGCCAGCCTTCCGCGTGACTTGCAAGACCCACTTCGTCGAGCGCGGCGAGTGCGTCGTTTTTTGCGGCGCCCAACCTGTCATGGCCGATGACGACGTTCTCCCACACGCGCCGCGCCGGCACGAGACGCGGTTCCTGAAACACGACGGAGCGCGCATTCGCCACGCGCACGCGTCCTTCATCGGCCTTGTCGAGGCCCGCGAGAATACGCAGTAAAGTGGTCTTGCCGGCGCCCGATGCGCCGAGCATCGATACGAATTGGCCGCGCCTTATGTTCAGCGATACGTCCTTGAGTACTGCACGTCCGCCGAAGCGACGGCTCACGCCTTGCAATTCGAGTGCGATTTCACGATGATCGCGTACGTTCTTCAAGGCATCGATATCAGGCGAGTTCAAAGCGCGGCCTCCACGGAAGCGCGACATGTTCGAGACCGCGCATGATGAGATCGGTGAGAATGCCGAGCGCCGCATAAACCAGAATGCCCGCGATGATGATGTCCGCGCGCTGGTTCTGGTTCGCATTGACGAGGATGTAGCCAATGCCGTTCTGCGCGTTGATCTGCTCCGCGACGACGAGCGCAAGCAGCGCCACGGCGGACGCATAGCGCAAGCCGACGAGTATGGAAGGCAGCGCGGTCGGCAGAATGATGCGCAACGCTACTTGCCGGCTCGATAGCCCGAACACGGTGGCCGCTTCGAGCAGCTTGGGATCGACACCGCGCACGCCCGCGTAGGTGTTGAGGTACATCGGGAAGATGGTCGCGGCGAGAATGACCGCGATCTTCGCGCCCTCGCCGATACCGAACCACGTGATGAAGAGCGGAATGAGCGCGATGAATGGAATCGTGCGCAGCATCTGCAAGGGCGCATCGACGACTTCTTCGCCTACGCGCCACAGTCCCGCGAACAAGCCCGCAATCAGGCCGATCCCGCCGCCAATGGCAAGGCCGGTCGCCGCACGCGCAAGCGATACGCCGATAGCGCTCTGCAATTCGCCATCGGCGACGAGTTCCTTCAATGCAGCAAGAATGACGGTCGGCGGCGGCAGCGTTTCGGGCGCGATGAGTTGCAGCGACGACACGAGTTGCCACAGCACGACAATCGCAATGGGCACGCCCACGCGCAAACTGCGCGAGCGGATGAGCTTCCAGTTCAGTGTCGTGGTACGGGCACGTTCGCGTGTGGGCAGTTCGACCAGCGTCTGTGCGCCGGATGCGCGTGGCGCGGGCTGTTCGAGCGGCGTGCCCGGATCGAGCTCGAGTGTCGCCGAGGAAAAGCGAGGGGCATTCATGGGCATTCTTCGAGTGAGAAAGAGAACACCCGATACTACGTTCGTGTTTGCCCCACGCAAACCAACGGTTTGCCAGATGCTATCCAAGGATCGCGCAATATCGTTTTGCGCGCCGCTGGCTCACATTCAGACGAGATCCGTGCTGGTTTCCTCTTGCGTCACGGCATAGCGAGAACGCGGTCTTTCGAGACCAAGATGATCGCGCAACGTGCGCCCTTCATAGCCGTATCGGAAGAGCCCGCGCCGGCGCAATTCAGGCAGCACCAGTTCAATGAAATCATTCAGCGAATCGGGCAGCAACGCGGCCATGACGTTGAAACCATCCGCCCCGTAATTGACAAAGCGCTCTTCCAGCGCATCCGCAACCTGCACCGGCGTGCCGACAATTTGCCAATGACCGCGCGCGCCCGCAATGCGCAAATAGAGCTGACGTATGGTCAGATTCTCGCGGCGCGCCAGGTCGATCATCAAGCCCTGGCGGCTCTTGCTGGCATTCGTTTCCGGCAAATCGGGAATGGGTCCGTCCAGCGGATAGCCCGAGAGATCGAAGCCGCCCGTGAGCGTCGAGACCATCGCTAGGCCGACCACGGGATCGATCAATGCCTGCAGTGCGTCGAACTTTTCGCGTGCTTCTTCTTCCGTGCGTCCGACTATGGGCATGACGCCCGGCATGATCTTGAGCGATTCGGGATCACGTCCATATTGCGCCATGCGTCCCTTTACATCGGCATAGAACGCAACGGCATCTTCGAGCGTCTGCTGCGCGGTGAAGATCACTTCGGCGGTGCGCGCGGCAAGCGCCCTGCCCGCTTCAGACGATCCCGCCTGCACCACGACTGGATGACCCTGCGGCGCACGCGAAACGTTCAGCGGACCATGCACCTTGAAAAACTCACCGCGATGGTCGAGCACGTGCCGCTTGTCGGGATCGAAATACCGGCCCGATGTTTTGTCGCGCACGAAGGCGTCGTCGTCCCAGCTATCCCACAGGCCCGTCACCACTTCGGCGAATTCCTCCGCGCGTTCGTAACGGTGTGCATGCGCGAGATGCTGATCGAGATTGAAGTTGCGCGCTTCATGCTCGCTCGACGATGTGACGAGGTTCCAGCCCGCGCGGCCGCCGCTGATGTGATCCAGCGACGCGAACTTGCGCGCGATGTGATAAGGCTCGTTGAACGATGTCGATGCCGTACCGACCAACCCGATGCGCTCCGTCACGGCCGCAAGCGCGGACAACAGCGTAAGCGGCTCGAACTGCGCGACATAGCTGTGCGCGGTGCGGCTCAGGAACGCGGCATCGTCGCCGCGCGTGCCGGAGCCATCGGCGAGAAAGACGAGATCGAAGCTCGCCGCTTCCGCTGCCTGCGCGAGCGCTGCGTAATGCTTGAAGTTGACGCCGGCATCCGCGACGGCATGCGGATGACGCCACGCGGCGATGTGATGTCCCGTCGGATAAAGAAACGCGCCCAGGCGCAGTTGTCCGCTTCGTTTTGCCATGGCGTCGTCGATCAGTTGAGTGCGACAGCGGCCGCGGCACCCACCGGCGAACCTTCGATTGCCACCGATGATTGACCGTCCGGTCCCACTGGAATATCGCCGACAAGCGTCGTGCGATATAGCTGTCGATCGAAATCCAGATCGAAGATATCGGTCGGCGCGAGATGCGCGGTCGTGCGGTTATCCCAGAACGCGATGCTGCCCGGCTCCCACTTGAAGCGCACGGTGAATTCCGGCCGCGTCACGTGTTCCCAAAGCAGTTCGAGCAACGCCTGACTCTCGCGCGGCGCAAGACCCGCGATGTGCTTGAGAAAGCTCGGGCTTACATACAGCGCGCGTTCGCCGGTTTCAGGGTGCACACGCACGAGCGGATGCTCGCTCACGAGCGTGTGCTGGTCGACCGCTTTCGCGAAAGCATCGGTGCCGGCGGCGCCTTGCGGCGGCGCGAAGCGATGCACGCCACGCAGGCCATCGACGAATGCGCGCAGCGGCGCCGAGAGCTTTTGGTACGCGGCCACGAGGTTGGTCCATTGCGTATCGCCGCCATACGGCGGAATGGTCACGCCGCGCAAGATGGATGCATACGGCGGATTCACGGCAGCGGTGACGTCCGTATGCCAACCGGTCCACGGACGCAATACCGACTGCCCTTCGAAGCGCGTGGCCTTGCGGAACTTGGAGATCGAATAAATCTCGGGATGCCCGTCCACGTGACCGAAGACAGGGTGGCCCACCGTCAATTCGCCGAACTGCGCGGAAAACGCGACATGCTGTTCATGACTCAGGAATTGCTCGCGAAAGAACACCACGCGCCACTTCAGAAGCGCGTCGCGAATAGCCTTGACCTCGTCCTTCGACAAGGGCCGCGTAAGATCGACACCGCTGATCTCCGCACCGATATGCGCGGACAACGGTTTCACTTCGACACGCGCTGCGTGTTCGATGACGGCTGCGTTCATATGCCTGTCTCCTGATTGATGTTGATGCCGGCGCGGATGCTCGCGTCAACTGCCTTGCGCGTTTGCATCGTCCACGAAAAAGTAGTCGCGCCAGGACTTCGGTTCATGATGAATCACGCCTACGCGATAAAGAAAAGCGCCTAATTGCAGCGTGTTTTGCGGCGTCGTCGTGAAGCTCACGTCTTTGTCGCCGAGAATGCGTGCGACGAAAGCGGGCGTGAGTTTCGACTCGTCCTGACGAAGATAGATGGCTGCGGCCTGTTGCTTGTCGCTCGTAACGAGCTTTGCGGCATCGACAAGTGCGGCGCGTACGGCTGCATAGGTCTTCGGATTGTCCTTGCGCCATTTCTCCGATGTCACGACCACGCTGCCCGTCGATGGACCGCCGAGAATGTCGGTCGAGCTGATGACCTTGTGGATCTTCGGATCGTCGAGCTCCTGATACTGATACGGCGCGTTCGAGAAATGCAGGTTGATGACCGAGTTGCCCGAGAGCATCGCGGTGGTTGCATCGGCATGCGGCATGTTCACTTCGAAGCGGTCGAGTTGCGCGTAGTTCGCGTCGCCGTATGCCTTGGCCGATGCCATCTGCAACAGCCTGCCCTGCTGCGAGACCGCGACGGAAACCACCGCGATGCGGTCCTTCTCACCGATATCCTTGATGCTGCGAATGCGGGGGTCGTTCGAAACGAGCACGACCGGAACCGAGCTTTGCGCCGCGATTGCACGGAAATTCTGGTGACCTTGCGTGCGGTCCCAGATCGTCATGAGCGGTCCGATGCCGAGCGTGGCGATATCCGCCGCACGCGAAAGCAGCGCTTCGTTCACGGCCGCGCCGCCGGAGAGCGTGTGCCATTCCACGTCGATCTTGATTCCGGCGCGCTCGCCTTCCTTCTCGATGAGCTTCTGGTCCTTCACGACCTTCAGCAGCAGCGAGCCGATGCCGTATTGATCGGCGACTTTCACTTCGCCTTCAGCATGCGCGCATTCGAAGGGAAGCGCGATCGATGCGATCAGCGCGAGCGCGGCCATGCTGCGATTGCTTGAGCCTTTGATCGTCATGCGGGGATTTTTGCCGTGGATTCGTCGCGCCAAGACGATGAAATGTACAAGCCGTCTCGTCACGCGCGAACCAAGAAAACGCCATACGGTTATCTCCGTGCGAGATAAGGTGCGCGGCACGGCACTTGCACATGCTTACTGAATATCCTTAGCGCAAATCATGCGTTCCGATACGCACGTTCGCTGGCTATCATGTTTAGTCTGTCGGCTCGCCGTAAAACGAACGCGCGCGCTGCTTTACCTTTCATGGAGCGTTCACCTTGACTCGAAACACCTCATCGCGTCAGCCGCTGGTCGTCGGTATCGGCGGAACGACGCGGCCGGCATCGTCGACCGAGCGTGCGCTGGCTTTTTCGCTGCGCGGCGCACAGGAATCCGGCGCGCGCGTGCAGTTGTTCGGCGGCGCGTTCCTGCATAGCCTGCCGCACTACGCGCCTGAGCATCGCAATCTGACCGACGAGCAGCACGAACTCATCGAGGCGGTGCGTATCGCCGACGCAGTGATCATCGCTACGCCGGGCTATCACGGCGGCATCTCGGGGCTGGTCAAGAACGCGCTGGATACGCTGGAAGAGCTGCGTGAGGACGAACGCCCTTATCTGGATGGGCGCGCAGTCGGCAGCATCGTGACCGCCTACGGATGGCAGGCGGCGGGCACCGTGCTGACGTCGCTGCGTTCGATCGTGCACGCGTTGCGCGGCTGGCCGACGCCCTTCGGTGCGACCGTCAACACGCTTGAAACGCGTTTCGAAAGCGCCGATACATGCTCCGACCCGAAGGTCGTCGAGCAGCTGCGCACCGTGGGCCGTCAAGCATCGAGCTTTGCGCTCGCATTCGCCGCACACGATAGCGACGCTTATCACGATGTCGAACGACGCGTGGCCGTCGCGCAGAGTTAAACGACCTCGCTTTAACGAAAAAGCCTTCGCCATGAGTGGCGAAGGCTTTTTTTCATGGGCGCTACGGCTTGTTCGCGATCACTATCACTATCACTAAGCCGATTCGGGCCATCCACCGAACTTGGCGATCTCGTCCAGCGCAAGGCGTGCACGTGGCGCCTGCTCACGTTCGGCAAGCGCTTCGGGCAACGCCTCTGCCTCGCCATGATGCGCGATGGAGATCATGCTCAAAGCCTGATAGCGCTCGGGAATGGCGAAGGTATCGCGCAATTTCGCTGCATCGAAGCCGCCCATCGCATGCGCGGCGAGGCCGAGTGCATGCGCCTGCAACAATACGGCAAGACCCGCGGCGCCCGCGTCGTAACTCGCGCTCGGATTGATGGTGCCTTTGGCCGTGAGCGTGTCCGCAAGAACGGCGATGAGCACCTGCGCATGCGCGTTCCACGACTGATTGAACGGCACGAGCGTGGCGAATGCGCGCTCGAACGCCGCTGCATCTTGCCCCTTCTCGAACACCATGAAACGCCACGGTTGAACGTTATAAGCGGACGGCGCCCAGCGTGCGGCTTCCAGAACCGCGACTACCTGTTCATGCGCTACGGGCTGCTCTGCATACGCGCGCGGACTCCAGCGCCCTGCAAGCAGCGGATGAATGTCGATATCGGTTGGAGCGGGACGATGTGTCATGCGTTTATCTTCGATGGATATGACCATGCTTCATATGCGAAGCTTGGCAGTCAAGGGAATGCATCAAGTGTCGCCGATGCGCGCGGCATGGACAAGTCGCTTCAGGCGTTCATCTGTTCGAGATGCGCGAGCAGCTTCGTCACCATCCACACGACGGTAAGTCCAAGCAACACGAAGAACGCTGCAAGGGGCGCGAGGATATGGACCGATACGAAGCCCGCGAGTCCCATCATCACCGCCGATACGAGCAGCAATGCGCAACCGAGTATCGCGCTCGTCAATCCAGCAATGTGGGGAAACAGCGAGTTGCCCTTGGCCATCAATGTCGGATACATGGCGCCTGCGCAGAAGCCCATTACGAGGACCGGTAGCGCAAGCGTCCACACGTGCAGACCTATCGTCAACGAAAGCAATAGCATCACGATGGATGCGCCCGCCATGATCCGCGAGCCATACTTGAGCCGTTGTTCTGCTGTCGGCAGACGCAGGCTATGAATACGGTTGGACAGGCCGCCGAGAAAGTACATCAAGCCGATGCCAAGCGCGAGGTAACCGAAGTAAGTCGGCGGCTTATGCAACGTGTTCTGCACCATGAAAGGCCCGACGATGTTGAACACGAGCAGAATGCTGTAGCACAGTCCTTGCGCAAGAAAGCAGCTCTGAAAAACCGGGCTCGACAAGACCTTGCCCGTGTTCGCGACGAGCGTACGCAATTCGAGTCGAACAGGCTTGGGTAATGTCTCGCGATAACGCCACACGAGCACCCACATGACGATCGAATACACGAGCAGAAACACGAGACAGGCCTTCCAGCCGAACCACTCCTGCAAGTGCGCACCGATCACGGGCGCAATGATCGGCGCGAGTCCCCAAGCAATCGACATGTAGGTGAATGCGTGCAGCAGCGCCTGGCCTTTGAATGAATCGGTGATGATCGCCTTGGCGAGCAGATTGGTGGCCGCAATGCCGAAGCCCTGCAGACAGCGCGCCAACAGGAATGTTTCGAGGCTCGGCGCGACGAGTGACAGCAGACAGCCGACCGTATAGACGACGAGTCCGAAGGCCAGCACCGGCTTGCGGCCGTATGCGTCCGCTATCGGACCAAAAACGAGTTGGCCTAGCGCATAAGCGGCCATGTAACTGGATACGCTCGACTGGATCGCTTGCGGCGAGGTATCGAAGAAGCGCGCCATCGCGGGCAGCGCGGGAACATAGATGTCGATTGCGAGCTGCCCTGCCGAAGCGAACAGGCATACGAGAAACAAGAGATAGCGCGGCGAATTCGATACGCGCGCGACGGTACTGGTGCGGCTGGGAATGTCGGATGGCATGGAGGCGTCGGGAAGCGGGTGGCGATGTGCGATGGCATCGCAACGTATTGTGCCTGCATGAGCGGGATTTGGCGTAAATGTCCACTGCACGCGCGGGGATTGGTACGATCTCAGGTTCGAGACCATGAATGCAGCACTGAGGAGAAAGGAGCAAAAAATGCTTGAATTAAGGCCCGGTTGCGAATGTTGCGACAAGGACTTGTCGCCCGCTTCATCGGAGGCATTCATCTGCTCGTTCGAATGCACATTTTGCAGCGATTGTACCGAGCAAGTGCTAAAGGGCACGTGTCCGAACTGCGGCGGTGAACTGGTGAAGCGTCCGCGACGACCGGCGGAGAAACTGGAGAAGAACCCGGCATCGACGAAACGAGTCTTTAATCCAGCGTGCCGTTGATTAGTTCGGATACCGTATAAAATCGAGTTTGACGGTCAAAACTTGACCTTGATCTGAAAGCCGAGCGTGAACGGCAAGTCGCTCGAAGGAATGGGCGGAATGAGGATGATGTTCGCGCCCACGCGCTTATAGTCCACCATGATGAGCGGCGCGGCGACGGGGCCAAGCGTGTGATTGTGGCCAATACCCCAGCGGCCGTAGTCATAACCGGAGATCAAGCCACCCATGGCTGCGAGCCGCACGAAGCCCCAGTGAAGGAACTCGGGCGCCCAGACGCCGCCGCCGTAAAACGAAGGCTTCGAGAGCGAGTTGCGGAAATAGCCGCCGGTTACTGCCCATTGCGGCGAGACCCAGCATTCCACGCCAATGCCGGGATTGAACTGCTCGAAGTGCTTATCGGGATGAACGTGATGCGAACCGATCATCGCATCGATCCAAACGCCGTCAGAGCACAGCGCGGCGTGCGCCGACGGCGTCCAAGATACCGTGATGGCAGCGAGCACCGCCGCACACGCGGCGCGAGCGAATCGGAAACAGAGTGGCCATGAGCGCATGATTTAGGCGTCTTATTTTCGAGATGAAGGTCGTCGCGAACTCTACCTGATCGTGCCATTTTCGTGTGATGAACTGACACGCACGTGACGAATGCGCACTTTCCTTTTTCGGAGGAAACTCGTTTTTCGCGTCGAGGAGATACAGATCGATGAAAGTTTGGAAAATCTTGCAAAGCGTCGCGCTATTCGCGTTGATCGCAACGAGTGGATGCACGCCGCTTGCGGTCGTCACGCACAGTGTGTCCGCGAATGAATCGAGCGTGCCGCCCGGGATGTATCAGTTGGATGCGCATCACTGGAATGTGAGCTTCGACGTCGATCATCTTCATTATTCGCGCTTTGTCATGCGTTTCGACAAGACGGCCGGACAGCTCGACTGGAGCGCGGATGGCATGACGGGGAGCACGGTACATGTGACTATCGACGCCGCGAGCGTCAATACGAATGTGCCGTTGCTCGACCGGATGGTGAAGGGCCCCGACATGTTCGATGTCGCGCATTATCCGAACATCGAATTCGTCAGCACCGGCTTCACGCGTACGGGCAACGACAAGGGCACATTGGCAGGCAATCTCACGATTCGCGGAACGACACGACCCGTCACTCTCGATGTCACGTTCAACGGGCATTCGGTCGATCCACTGACCAAGCTGGAAACGTTAGGCTTCTCGGCCGACGGTCATTTCAGCCGCGCGCAGTTCGGACTGACGACGTGGTATCCGGCAGTCGGCGACGATGTTCACGTCGCCATTCAGGCCGAGTTCGCAAAAGAGAAGCAGTGAAGCGTTGACACTTACGCCGCGGTCCAGTCGAGCACGACCTTGCCGCTGTTCCCCGAAAGCATGGTGTCAAACGCGCGCTGGTAGTCGTCGACGGGGAATGTGTGCGTGAGGATCGGCGAAAGATCCAGACCACTTTGCAGCATCGCGACCATCTTGTACCAAGTCTCGAACATTTCGCGCCCGTAAATGCCTTTGAGCTCAAGACCTTTGAAGATAACCTGATTCCAGTCGATCGCAGTTTGCGCGGGTGGAATGCCGAGCAGAGCGACTTTGCCGCCGTGGTTCATCGCTTCCAGCATGGCGGTGAAAGCGCTCGGTACGCCGGACATTTCCAGGCCGACGTCAAACCCCTCGGTCATGCCGAGTTCTTGCATGACATCGCGCAAATTTTCGTTGGAAACGTTGACCGCTCGCGTTGCACCCATCTTGCGGGCAAGTTCGAGACGATATTCGTTGACGTCCGTAATGACGACATTACGCGCTCCGACGTGCTGCGCAATGGCGGCCGCCATTACACCGATGGGTCCGGCGCCGGTAATCAGCACGTCTTCGCCGACAAGGTTGAACGAAAGGGCAGTGTGCGTCGCATTGCCGAAGGGGTCGAAGATCGCGGCGAGGTCGTCGGATATATCGGGCGGAATTTTAAACGCGTTGAAGGCAGGGATCACGAGGTATTCGGCAAACGCGCCTTCGCGATTCACGCCGACGCCAACGGTGTTGCGACACAAGTGACGTCGACCTGCGCGGCAATTGCGGCAGAATCCGCATGTGATGTGACCTTCGCCGGAAACGCGATCGCCGAGGGCAAAGCCGCGGACTTCCTGTCCCATCTCGACGATCTCACCGACATATTCATGGCCGACGTGCATCGGCACCGGTATCGTCCTCTGCGCCCAGTCATCCCACTTCCAGATGTGGATATCCGTACCGCAGATTGCAGTCTTACGGATGCGGATGAGGACATCGTTATGTCCGACTTCCGGCCGCTTGACGTGAGTCAAGGTAAGACCGGGGGCGCGTTCGAGTTTGGCGAGTGCTTTCATTGTTGGTGTTCCGGGCGGTTGTGTCGCGGCGCTGCTTGTGACCGCGCCGTGCATCTAAAGGTCGCGTGACGTGTCCTGACTTTATGCGCATAAAGGACCCTGCGAAGCGTGGGTCCTAACGGATCACACCAAGCGAGCGGCCCACGCGCGCGAATGCATCGACTGCGCGGTCGATGTGTTCGGCGGTGTGGGCGGCGCTCATCTGCGTGCGGATGCGCGCGCGGCCCTTTGGCACGACAGGGTATGAAAATCCGATCACATAAACGCCTTCGTCGAGAAGCGCGTCGGCCATCTTCGAAGCAAGTTGGGCATCGCCAAGCATGACGGGAATGATCGGATGCTCGCCGGGCACTAGATCGAAACCTAAAGCGGTCATCGCTTGCCGAAACCGCGCGCCGTTTTCGCGAACGCGTCGCCGGAGCGCGGCGCCTTCATCGCTATCCAGCAACTCAAGCACTTTCAGCGACGCAGCCGCAATGCTCGGCGCAAGCGTGTTCGAGAACAGATACGGCCGGCTGCGCTGCCGCAACAAGTCAATAATCTCCTGATGCGCAGCCACATATCCGCCTGACGCACCACCGAGCGCCTTGCCGAGCGTACCCGTGATGATGTCGATTCGATCGAGCACGCCGCAATACTCGGGCGTCCCGCGTCCGTTCTCCCCGATGAATCCAACGGCATGCGAGTCGTCGACCATCACCAGCGCGCCATAGCGCTCAGCCAGATCGCAGATGCCAGCAAGATTGGCGAAGATGCCGTCCATCGAGAACACGCCGTCAGTTGCGATCAATTTGAAGCGGGCGCCGGCTGCATCGGCTTCCTTCAAGCGCGCTTCGAGGTCTGCAAGATCGTTGTTCTTGTAGCGCAAGCGCTTTGCCTTGGAAAGACGCACGCCATCGATGATGCTCGCGTGGTTCAACTCATCGCTGATGATTGCATCATCCTCGGTCAGCAACGTCTCGAAGAGCCCGCCGTTCGCGTCAAAACAGCTTGAGTAAAGAATGGCGTCGTCGGAGTGGAGGAACTTCGCGACTTGTTGTTCCAGCGCTTTGTGTACCGTTTGTGTTCCGCAAATAAAGCGAACGGATGCCATGCCAAAGCCATCTGCTTCAAGTCCGGCTTTTGCGGCATCGACCAAGCGAGCGTCGTTCGCAAGACCGAGATAATTGTTCGCGCAAAAATTGAGGACGGTGCTCCCGTTGGCAAGGCGGATCTCCGAGGACTGCGGGCTAGCGATGACCCGCTCGCTTTTGTAAAACCCGGCGGCGCGAATCTCGTTAAGCGTAGTTTGCAAATGGGAGAGGTATCGGTCTTTCATCGGCATCTTTCAAGTATCCGGCTGTTCGAGAGTAGATGCAGACCAGCCAAGCTCGGCCACACCTTTAGCCCTGTTATAGTTCATTCATTGCATTGGACAGGTTCGGTATTTCGAACAAATTTCCAATATATCGAACACTCTAAAGGAATGCAGCGTTCATGACAAGTTCTGTCACAAGCGGCAAGGCCGGTGATTCCTCAGCCAGCGGAACTGCGCCACCACGCGTTGGCGAGCAGATTCAGCGTCTACGCAATGAAAGGAAATTGACACTCGATGACTTATCCAGGGCCGCTGGCGTTTCGAAATCGATGCTATCGGAGATCGAGCGGGACAAGGCCAATCCAACTATTGCCGTGGCGTGGCGGCTAACGAACGCACTGGGCATTAGCCTCGATCAGCTATTCGCGCAGCAAAAGGCCGGTGACGTAATACGCGTTGCAGGTCCGCATGAGATTCCTACATTGAATGGTGATAACGGCGGCTATCAGCTTCGCGTGTGGGGACCGATTGAGCTGGCTGGAAAATTCGAATGGTACGAGCTCACGTTGCACGCGGGTGCGGCGCTCATCTCGGACGCGCATGAGCCAGGCACGCGGGAGCATTTGACCGTGTTAAATGGCGCGATCGAAATCGAAGCATCAGGTGCTGCGAAGCGACTGAAGGCGGGGGAAACCGCACGTTACGCTGCCGACGACGGTCATGTCATTAGGAATGTCGGGCGAGGCGAAGCAAAGGCTTTGCTCGTGGTTATACATGGGTAATGGCCCGACTCGCGAGTCTGCGGTTTTCCGCAAGCAGATGCTCCGCCTCTTCCCTCCGCTCACAGCGGCGGTGGCATGGCACTTCTTTATGCGCATAAATTTTTGGCGTGTCCTGGGAAGACGTAGCATCCGTCTGCGTCGCGCGGCCGCCTTACGTTACTCGCCGCGCACTCCCACGCAGGACTGAACCGCCGATAAGCGAAACCGCACATACACGCAAGGCGACTGGCGAGACCCTACTTTCATGGCGGCAAGTACTGTATATTTATACAGTACAAAGACCAGTCGGAAGGGGCGAATCATGGAGTCGAACGGCGAGCATCTCAGCAGGAAGCAGTTTGCACGTGCGGTACAAGATCTGGAACGCATTACGCGGCAGATTGCGGGCCGATACATCGATCTGGGCGTGCCGCTGACCTGGCGTTTGCTGCACGCCATCGAAGCGGAAGCCGTGGCGGACCTGGGCTTCGCTGGCCGGCACGAGGCTGCGTTGCGCGAACTTTTTGCCCGCCCCGACGACTTCCATTTCCCCGAAACCGACGACGTGGTCGATATCGCCTCTTCCGACGCTTTGCCGGCAGTATTCGCATTCGCCGTCGACGCCTACGAATGCGCTGCACGACAAGGCCGACCGCAACTGGCCATCGCCGCACACTGACATGGGAACGATGCACGCCGCACATCGCTAGTCATCAGGCGGCAAAGTCCGCCGCCATGTCCGCATCCGTGCGCGCCATAAGTCTGCCGCTGCGGCAGGCCAAGCGGAACGCGTCGTAATCTTTTTCGACTTGATCTGCATAGGAGCTCGCGTATCGGACGAGCACTTCCGCCATGCGATCACCCGAACCCAGATAGCCGGATATCTCAAGCGCGCAGCCGCTTGCCTTGGCATGCGCGCGCGCGAGCGCCCAGCCGCATAGCGACGCGTATCCGCGAAAGGCCTCGCCGCTGAATGTTTCGAGGTCGGCGGATATTTTCATGTCGCGCAGTTGGCGAACATAAAGCGGGCGTCCAACCGGGCCCGACGCCCAGCCTAGAAAAGGATCGCTCGCCGCCTGCATCAGGCGTTGCCCGTGAACGATGCGATGCCCGTCGTGCGTATGTTTCGTCGCGCCGACGTAGCGCGCCACCACGGACGTCGATGCCTCTTTCAACTGCAGGAAGAGCGCCTTACCAAGATGATCGGTAAGCAACAACACGAAGCATCGCGTTCCGACACTTCCCACTCCAACCACTTTGAAAGCGATGTCCTGAAGTGCGAATTGCGACAAAAGCGCGGCGCGCTCGGATGTCAGCGTCGAAACGTAATCGCGTATGAGCGGAGTCAGGATCGTGTGCGAATCGCCTTCGAGCTTCATCCACTCGTCGTCTTCGTCGACGAGCGTGCTTGCGCCGCGAATATGAAAGATCGCGGGCGGCGCGTCGCGAATTCGCCAGGCATCGCCCGATCGATCGGCGAGCTTCGGCAGCAGCTTTTCATGCGTGCGCCGGCTCGCGCGTTCGCTACCGCGCTTGATCCGACGTTTCACGTCTTCATTTTGCACGTCGTCGTACATCCTGTCGAACGTAATTCGTTCGTACCAAAGATCCAGCACGCCCATCTCGGCATACTCGCGCATGTGCTGCTGATAGCTCTGGGCCGCTTCGAAGCAGAGTGCTTCAGAGCCCGCACGGCCGTGGCCCAGATGCCTGCCCGCGACCGCCACGCTCGCGACGAGTCGCTTGACGTCCCATTCCCATGGACCTTGTGCGGTTTCGTCGAAATCGTTCAGATCGAATACGAGCGCACGCTCGGGCGTCGCGAACCCGCCGAAGTTTGACAGGTGGCAGTCACCGCAGATTTGAACGGTCAAGCCACTCGAAGGTGTACTAGCCAGATCGTGCGCCTGAACAATCGCGCTGCCACGAAAAAAAGCAAAGGGCGATGCCAACATGCGGCCGTATCGCAGCGGAATCAGCGCAGGGACGCGACCCATGCTGCTTATTAGCAGCAACTCGATGGGATCGCGATCGATGTCGCCGACAGCCTCTTGCGTGCCTCGTGGTGTTCGCTGACGCGCGGCACGTCCGCTAGCCCGGCGTTCCTGCCACGTCGACGTCGATTGCCCCGAGTCTGATGCGAAGCCTTCGCCCATGGATCACCTCTCGTTATTATTCGAAGTACGTCACATCGAAAACAGTAGTCGACGATTGCAAACACCGCTACAAGACACTTCACTACACTTATCCTGAAGAGTGCCCTTGACGGAATCAGTCCGAAGTCCGACGCTGTTCGCAACGCAACATGACGCTTAGAAGCGCACTTTGAACACCATGCCGAACACTACCGATCTCTTCGACCAACAGCGCGCTGACTGGCAAGCGGACCCGCATGCTGCTTTCGATGCGTGGCTCGCGCAACAGCAGTTCCGGGCATCGTCGGCTGATGTCTATCGGGCGCAATGGGGCAACTTTCTTGAATGGCTCGCGGCCAGGCGCACAACGCTTCATACGGTGCAGCGACCGGTCATCGAGCAGTTCGTCTCTCAACTCGAGATTCGGCGGCCACAGCGCATGCGCTATCTACGCTTGATCGAACGCGTGCTGGATCACGTGCGCGAGATCGAATCGGCGTCGACGAATCCGGCTCGATTCATCGCGCAGGACGGCGAGGCGGCGTGGCGCAAGGCACGCGACAACGAGCCGACCGGCTTTCTCACGCATGACGAACGCGGCTTGCTGATCGCGCGACTCGATGCGCCGCTTGGCGCCTTGTCGAGTGTGCAGCGGTGGCGCGAGCTTCGCGATCGAGCGCTCGTCGCGGTGTTTCTAGGCGCAGGGGTGAAGACCGGTGAGGCGGCGCAACTCACTATCGATTGCTATGCGCGCGGCGCGCCGTATGTCACCGTCGACGCCTCGAATCCCATGCTGATCCGGCAGGCCCGGCTCGCGCCTTTTGCCGTCGATGTGCTGGATCGGTGGATCGACGAACGAAAGGTCGCCGGACTCTCGGGCGCGCTGCTCTTCCCGGCCGCGCCCGCCGGTCGGCCGATGCACAAAGCGACCATGCTGCGCGCCATCGATGCGGTGGTCGCAGCGGCGGGAATCGCCGAATCACGCGCCGCGCGCGCGAGCCCGCAAACGCTGCGCAATACCTATGCGGCCGAACTTTTCGAGAACGGCACGGACCCTGAACGCGTTGGACAATGGCTCGGATTCCAGCAGATGATCTCGGTTCATCGCCTGCATCGGGCGTGGCAGGACTGGATGGGTGAGCAAATACGGGAGCGCGATATGGCCGAGGCTTGCGGGCAAGACGGGATGGAAGATCGGTTCATCGATCCCGAAAACTCTCACCTTTGACCTTCGATACCCGCGTGCGGGCTATCAGCCTTCAATCGCGGGGCTTCGATGAAACCTTCGATTGCGGCCAGCTTCGACGCGGCTGCGCCCGAAGTGCGCTCGCAATTCGGACAAGAGAGCTCGAACTCGTCTTCGTGACGCTGCAGTTCTGGCTCGCCGATTTCGCAGGCCGGGCACGCGGTGGGGGTCACGAAATACGCATCGACCTGGGTGCCGAGCGCCGCCAACTCTTCGGGGTTCAGTCGGCCGTCCTGGGCCATCGACGCCAGCAGTTTGCCAATCTCGGCACTCATGCCCGCTCTGACGCGATGCGCGTCTCGCTCGCGAACCAGGGCATCGATCTCGTCCGACTGTGTGCGGACCTGCGATTCCAGCCGATCCGCGCGGCCCCTCGCGGCGCTAAGTTGTTGAATGAATTCGAATTCTTTCTGACCTGCCTCTCGCGTGCCGGCCTGATACGTCGCCGCCATGCCGCGTAACGCATCCAGTTCGACGAGCATGGGCTTGACCCGGCGCTCCGCTTCCTTGACTGCATCCTTGATCTGCTGCGCGTAGTGCTCGCTATTTCGACGCGATTCGTCCTGAAGCGCATCGATTCGTTCGCGCAGCCGCGCGCCATGTGCTTGCTCTTGCGAAAGACGATCAGAAAAGGACGAGTTTTCCTTTTCCAATCGCGCGATGACTTCACGCAGGCCTGTCTGCGCATCGATCTGCTGCTCGCGGGCCACTCTCAAGTCGGCTTCAAGATTTGCGATTTGCGCCATCGCCGTGTCGAGATGCGCTTTTGCTTGCTGATGCGCTAGCTCGATCGCTTCCCTCCGGATTTCGGCCTCGCGCGCTTGCATTTGAGCCGCGCTGACAGTGGCATCGACTTGCGTGCGCTCGGCATTCAGCTTCGAGCGGGCTTCTTCTTGCGCATGTACGAATAGTTCTGTGAGCAGCTCGCCAGCGCGCTCCTGTAAGGCTGCAGGCAGCCCGCCGGCATCGATTCGTACGCGCATCGACGAGCGCACGGTGGACCAGAACGCTTCAATGTCTTTGGGAATGTCGCCAGCGCTACCCGTCTGCGTGAACTCTCGGACCGTCGTAACTGACGGACGAACGCCAAGATCAAAAAACAGGCGCTTACACACGTGCATGGACAAGTCCTGCCTGCGTGCGCCTGACGCCCTCATCTGTTCTATTTCTTCGCGCAAGGACTCGCGAGTCGCCATTTTCATATCAATTTCCAGCGCATTTGTATCGAACGGTACGTTTTACGTTTTGAGCGTTATACGGCAGCAGATCTGCTCGCGTCAAGAGTTGCCGATGTGCGGTGACACCGACTGAGTACTGCAAATCTTAGTGCTTTGGACATCAGAGCGTGAAACATCCTTAGCTTTTCCATCTATCATGTTGATATCCTTGACTAATTTCTGCTGCGACTGGTTTTTGCGAGGTTTCACGTCGTACAGAGCCGGGACGGATCGTTTTGTTTAGAGCCAGATGCTCGCGGGGCTCGTTTGAGAGTAATAAAAGTAAACACCTTTGAAACCTTGTTGACCCTGTTAACGCCTTGGCAAAGCCTTAGTGCATAAGGCTTTCCAGGCCGTCGGGTGAGATGTTTCAGGATAGAAGGTGAAGCTGTTCGGGACACTCTGGTGATGTCCTTCAGGGCCGTACGTGAGGACTCGCGGGAGGCTTGGTGAGCGGATTCAGGGAGCCCGTTTTTGATGTAGGTGAGATTTTCCGGGGGCTTAGTGCCTCAGTTCTCCCGCCATGGTTGGATTGTGGTCGAAATCCTCGATCAACCGAGGTGAGGCTTATCGGGATTGGCCGATTTGTGTCCGTCACCGGATAAAACGGGTCGATTTTACCGATAGGTGAGCTATTTCAGGCGCCAAAGTGTTTGTCCGGTGAGACTTTGCAGGACCAACAGCCATAAAACGAGCGAAATCGGACCTCCGCAGCCTTGGAGGTGAGGTTTTACGGGGAGATGTGAGGCCAGAGAGACCGCTACGTTTTGTGCAATGCTTCCCTTGAAGCGGGCCAAAATAGGAGAGGTGAGCTTTTACGGGGGCCTATTCGTGGCAAATCCAGCCTCATTCCCGCATTGGCTTGCTCGACGGAAGACACTTCCTTTGTCCTACTCCGAAATAGCGTGACATCGCTGAACTCGGTTGAAACACCTCATCTTCAGAATACCTTCTTTAAACAATGAGTTAGCGCAAGCGCATGGTTTATGCCGGCGTTAGGGTGAGAGTATTCGGGACCTTGACACGATAAGGCAGCGCTCAAGGAATATCTTCTAGGGTGAGAATATTCAGGATCGGGCATTCGTCACGTAAGCCTTTCCAGCCGTCTTCGGAGCCTTATAGGGCGAGTCCCCAGCAGACATAGACCGCAAAGGTGAGCTTTCTCAGGAGCTTCAAGTGAGCCTTTGCAGGACCGAACGCGCCCCGAATTTTCCTTCAAGGTGAGCCCTTTCGGGATGCCAACACGCATGAACCAAGACGGCGTCTAGAGACGGCTTTGCTCACGTTTGTCCTATATTCCGCTTAAGGTGAGGTATTACAGGAGCGTTTTGAAGTTCGTCGAGTTAAGGAGATCCACATATGCCCTTTTTCTGTTGCTTTTGGCGACGATCGTCATCCCAAATGAACGCGTCGTGCGTGCGCGACACGCCATTTTTGGGGAAAATTTTTTTCGGTGAGATTTTTCGGGACCTGTGCCGCGATGCCGTGATGCCCCCTGGCGCTCGCCGCTCCCGTTTACCCGCGTGGCTTCTAGGGATGGCGCCTGACGCTCAAAGGTGAGTGGTGAGAGTTTTCGGGACCGCACCGCAGTGAGCTTCCGTTTGTTCTCGTAGTTCACCCCAAACGGTGAAGGCCACCCCGTAGACGTTGATCACCGCACTCGGTATGCTGCTGGCAATCCCGTTACTGTCCGACGCATGGCAACCAAACGCGCAAAGAAAACCGATGTTGTCAGCCCGAGCTCGGCTGAGTTACGCAAGGCGGTCGAAGCCATCGCGATTCAACCGAAGAGCGGCAAGATCACGCTGCTTACTCGCAAGCTCTTCAACGTTCTGCTCGCCGTGGCGCAGCAGGCGGACGAATCTGGCGACACCTACCGCGCGTTGCTGTCCGACATTGTCGCGAATTCCGCATTCGATTCAAACGATACAGCGCTGGTCAAGGAGCATCTGCGTCGCATGGTGTCGGTGCAGGTCGAGTGGAGCACGGGCACGTCGAGCCAAAAGCCCGGCCGCAAGTGGGGCATCTCGACGCTCATCGCCGACGCGGAAATTCTCGAGGACCCGACGACGCGCCGCGTTTGGGTCGAATTTTCCTTCGCTCCAAAAATCAAAAAGAAGCTGCTCGATCCGGTGCAGTATGCGCGTCTGAGCCTGCAGTTCCAAAGCCAGTTGCGCAGCAGCGCGGGTCTTGCGCTTTATGAAATATGCGTGCGTTATCTGACCAATCCCAGCCATCTGACGATGCGCGAAACGTGGGAGTGGTGGCGGCCGATTCTATCCGGCACGCCAGATACCGAGGCTGGAGACGAGGCCAAGCGAGAGTACAAGTATTTCAAGCGCGACTATCTTCGTCCCGCAATCGCGGAAGTCAACGCCGTCACCAACATTTTCGTTGAACTGGTGGAACATCGAGAGGGTCGGCGCGTCGCCGAGATTCAGTTCCGCGTCACGGAGCGCAAGCAGCCGATGCTGGCGCTCGACGAACATCCGAACGTCTTCGATAGCACGCTGGTCGACAGGATGGTAAAGATCGGCATTCCGTTGAAAGAGGCGCAGACGCTGTACGCCGACAGCGAGGAAAATCGCATCCGGGCGGCGTTGCAGATGACCGAGCAACGGTTGCGCAGCACGACGCTTCCGCCTATCAGAAGCGCGGCAGCGCTGTTCAAGGACGCGCTCAAGAAGGGCTACGCGCCGCCGCTCGAAGCGCTACCGCCGGCAACGGCCAACGGCGCGCCGCGGTCGACAGCGGGATCGGCATCCGGCGCCGATGATCTCAAGGCACGCCTGCTTGGCGAGTTTTCGGCATATAGAAGGAAGGAAGCGCGTGCGCTCTACGACGAGCAAGGTGAGCGGGAACGGGAGCTGGCGCGGCAGAGTTTTGAAGACGACGTGTTGCCGGAACTCGGTACGCATATGCGCGACGATTGGCGTAAGCGCGGCCTCGATTCGAAGCTGGCGGAAACGTCATTTTTCGACTGGCTGGCTAGGAAGACGTGGGGCGAGCCGACCGATGGGGATTTGCTCGCCTTCACACTTAGCCAGACACGCGCTAATTGAACGCGTCTGGCAGAGGGCGGACGCTGTTATTTCTTCTCTTCGTTGAACTGAAGCATGGTTTCGATCTGACGCAGCAGTTCATCTCGTCGATCCCGTGACAAGCCGCGCAACCGCAACTCAAGGCGATCCTCGCCATATGACTTGAGATCGCCGACCGCGACGCCGTCCAGTTTAATCTCCATTCGTTGGGCATAGCGTTGACGGCCGGGCGGCTTGGGCACTTCTTGTCCGCTTGCGCGTCCCTTCACGATATCCGCGACTTGTCGAGTGCTCAGATCATCCGACGTGATCTTGTTGATGAGGCGCAGCGTGGCATCGCTGCCACGCGCCGAGTGGTAGCGCGTGATTTGATAGGCCATGTTCGACCCGAATCGATCAGGCCGAGCGACCATTTCCTGCATGACGTTTTCAGGAAGCTTCGCAACCGATAGCGCGACTGCGATAGTAGATTCGTCTAGCCCAAGATGGTCGGCCAATTCTCGTTGGCTCTGGAAATGTTGCTCGTCCAGAAAGCGTCGCCAGACGACGGCATTATCGAAGACGGTTTGCGAATCCCGCTGAACGTTTAGATCGTAGCCAAGCTTGTAGCTTTGAATTCCAATAGGCAGGTCGACGACGATCGCTTTGACGGTTTCCTTGTTGGCTTCCTTGAGCGCACGGACGCGACGGCCACCGTCGCTTACGAAGAAGGTCCCAGCGTTATCGTAGTCGGGGATGACGTGGATGGCCTGCTGCTGTCCCTGCCTCGCAAGGTTGACGGCTAATTCGGCGATCGATGCCTTGAGGTAGAAATGGCGCGGATTAAACGGGCTCGCTTTGATCGCCTTTAGCGACAACTCGATGACCTGCCCGGGCGTGTAGCGATTCGCACGTCGCCAGGCGCGAAACTGCTCGGATTCGGTGCTGACCTCTGCGTCGGGCTGCTCGTCGGATGCGAAAGTGCTCGCGCGTCCATTCGCGGCCTGTCCGACGCTTTGTATATCGACGATTCCATCGATGGCGTTCAGGCGATCTAGAGCGGTTCGCTTCTCGCTGCTTGTCGTGTCGGGGCGGGCCTTGAAGCCTTTTGCCAGTTGGGACGGTTTCATTCAGGGTCCTTTATGCGCATAAAGTCAGGAGAGCATGCCGAGGATTTCATCGGCGCACGCGCGAATCTCGGCAGCAGCGAGGCGCGAGCCGCGGTCGGACATTTGCAAAACGGTTTGTCCTAGCGCCATGGCCTGCTTGTAGCACTCTCGGGTTGGGATCTGGGTTTTTAGTAGCGGAAAGCCCAGTTCTTCAAGAGCGACCTTCAGCTCGCGCGTGAGCATCCGCTTCTCTTCCGTCTTGTTCAGCAGAAACACCGCGCGCAGATCTTCGTTCATCACCTGCGCTTGCTGAACCAATTTGACGAGGCCAACGCTCGACCAATAATCGGCTGGCGATGATGAAGTCGGAATCACTGCCACGCTCGCGGCTAGCAGAACGACGCCTGACACCTTCTCTGTAATTGACGGAGGGCAATCCACCACGATGATGTCGTAGTCATTCACGAACTTCCTGATTTCACGATGGATTTGTCCGCCCGCTTCCGAAAGATTCACGACAGGAAAGGGGATGCCGCTCGCTTCGTCTGACGCAGCGCTCGACCAGTGGATTAACGTGTTTTGACCGTCTGCATCGACGACGAGCACGCGCTTCTTCTTTTCGTGAAAAGCTGCGCCGAGATGCATTGCAATCGTGCTCTTGCCAACGCCGCCCTTCTGCTGCGTGATCGCTATGATTTCCGCCGCCACTTTAATGCTCCAGTTTTTGCAGGCGGTTGAATTTTACATTGAGGTTTAGTAATTTCAACTTTAATTCGACATTAAATGTGTCGTTAGCCATTAGGCATAGGGGTGAGCTTTAGTTGATTTTGTGAAAGCGCGGACGTGGGCCTGATGGATGCAGTTTCAAATCGCACATCATGCTCTACAGCAATAAGCTGAGGCGTAAGACCAATATCTCCCCGTCACGGCTTTAGGTGTCTTGGAAATTGTTAAGCGGTGCCGCGCTCCCGGACCAGCTTTATGCGCATAAAGTCACGGCAACCTCGAAGCCCCGAAGCCCCGAAGCCCCGAAGCCCCGAAGCCCCGAAGCCCCGAAGCCCGAAGCCCGAAGCCCGAAGCCCGAAGCCCGAAGCCCGAAGCCCGAAGCCCGAAGCCCGAAGCCCGAAGCCCACAGCCCGAAGCCCACAGCCCGAAGCCCACAGCCCGAAGCGCACAGCCCGCAACGACACCGCACCCCCCACCCCCCACCCCCAAAATCGCCTATCCTAACCCTGCCTCAACCGCCAATCGCCGACCGAGTCCGGAGCTCCGTAATGACCGTTCGCAACCTGGACATCCTGTTCGCGCCGAAGTCAATTGCTGTGATCGGCGCATCAACGCGGCCGGGCAGCATCGGCGAAATGGTATGGGCCCGCGCCAACAGCGCTGGATTCAAAGGCCCAATCTGGCCAGTAAATCCAAAGCACCAAACCATAGGCGAACATCCGAGCTTCGCCGACATAGCTCACCTCCCCGAAGCGCCGAGCGTTGCGGTGCTATGCACGCCCCCTAAAACCTGGCCTCAACTAGTTGAACAACTCGTAGACCGTGGGACCAAAGCTGTCGTCGTTATTGGAGAGGCAGCGAGACGACACCCCGCGAGAGCCGAATTCATCTCCAATGCAGAGTCCCACGAATGGACTGCCCGCACCCTTGCCGCCGCGCGTCCCTTCCTGCTGCGCGTGGTAGGACCGGCAAGTCTCGGCGTAGTGTCTCCCGCCGTCGGCGCATGCCTCGGGGCGCCAGCGTGCAGTGTCAAATCGGGCGGCGTCGCTTGGGTATCCGGCTCGAATGCGCTAACCAATGGCGTGCTCGGCTGGGCCCGCGCGCGGGGCCTCGGCTTCTCACGCATCGTCGCGTTGGGCGATGAAGCTGACGTCGATTCCGGCGATATCCTCGACTTCCTCGCTACCGACGCATCGACCAAAGCGATTCTTCTTGCGATCGAAACCGTCCGCGCCGCACGCAAATTTATCTCCGCCGCGCGCGCCGCCGCGAGGAATAAGCCGGTACTCGTTCTACGAACCGGACACGACGACCCATTCGATCGCCTATACGGTGCAGCCTTCCGCCGTGCCGGACTTGTACGCGTGGATTCGCTCGACGATCTGCTCGACGAAATCGAAACCCTGGGCGTGGGAAGCGTCGCAGCCGGCGACGTGGCAACCGTCATCACCAGCGATCGCGGCGTCGCCACTTTGGCAAGAGATGCGTTCAGCAAAGCCGGCGATGATCTGGCGCAATGGCCACTCGCCGCACGCGACGCCGTCTCGCTCGCGTTACCCCGAGCCGAATCCGGTAATCCCCTCTTGCTCGGCGACGATGCGTCGCCCGCCGATTTCGGCATTGCGGTGGAAACGCTGGCTCCGCATCGCGACACCGGCACCATCTTCGTCGTACACGCGCCGACGCATAGCGCGCCCGTCGCGGACGTCGCTCGCACATTGATCGCCGCGCGCCGCCATGCTCATCGCGGATTGCTCGCGTGTTTCTTCGGTTGCGTGGATGCCGCCACCCGCGACGCACTCCACGCAAATGGCATCCCGGTTCACACCACCCCGCAGCGTCTCGCGCGTGGCTTTGCACGCCTCGTCGATTTTCGTCAGGGACGCGAATTGTTGATGCAAACACCCGACGGACTTCCAACGGAAATTCCAGAAGAAATCGATATCGCGCAAAACGAAATTCGAATCGCATTGGAAAACGGCATTGCGGAATTGAATGGTGAACGTGCGGCGCGCATCCTCGCCCGCTTCGGCATCACGGTGAAGCCGGGACCGCCCGATTCCTTTTCCGCCGATGCAGTCGAGATACAGACGCGCCTGCTCAACCATCGCGTCTTTGGACCGGTGTTCGAATTCAAGGCCGAAGGCGCGCTCGGACTTGCCGATGCGCTTCATGAATTTGCGTTGCCTCCGCTCAACCCTGTCCTTGCGCGCGATCTCGTCATGCGTTCGCCGCGCTCGCGCGAATTGCCCACCGACATGCTGTTGAACGCGCTGACCGCGCTGTCGCAAATGGTTTGTTATATAGAGGAGATCGTCGCACTGCGGCTGACGTTGCGTGTCACGCGCGATTCGGTTGCGGTGCACGAGCCGCAATTGACCTTAGGCGCGTATCGCAAGCAGCTAGCGATCGTGCCGTATCCGCGATGCATGGATGAGACGCTCGACTGGCGCGGCATGCGTATTACCGTGCGGCCCATTCGTCCCGAGGATGAAGATGCGCATCGCGCGTTCGTATCGGCGAACACGGCCGAAGATTTGCGCTTGCGCTTTTTCGGTGCCGTGCGCAGTTTCGATCATTCGCAACTCGCGCGGATGACCCAAATCGACTACGACCGCGAAATGGCGTTGATCGTGACACGGAGCATTGCGGAGGGCGCCACGGAAACGCTGGGCGTCGCACGCGCCATTTCCGATCCGGACAACGAGACTGCGGAGTTTGCCGTCGCCGCGCGCTCGGACATGAAAGGGAAGGGCTTGGGCTCGCTGCTGCTCACGCGAATCATCGACTATGCGCGAGAGCGTGGAACACGCTGGCTGGTGGGCGAGGCTTTGCGCGAGAACACGGGGATGATCGCGCTCGCGCGCAAAGCCGGTTTCGAATTGATCAGAACCGAAGATCCGAGCGTCGTTGGTTTTCGGATGCGACTCGGTGAAAAACCGACCTAGCCGGCCGTTCGCGATTAGCCGGCCAGTCGCCCGGACGCCTCGTCGATCTGCGCTCTCGTTATCGCCAACTCTTCGAGCAAAGCATCGGGATACGAACTTCCCGTTTCCTTTTCGAGTCTCGCGATCGTCAGCGCCGAGCGCGCCGAGTCTTTCGGCGTCGCGATGAACGACTTCACGGAATGTCCCGCCGAGAATGCTTCGAAGAGCGGTACACGAATCTCTTCCGGCAGCGCACGCGAAGTCCATTGATAAGGCTTGCCGTTATGCGTCAGTTGCGGCGGCAGTGTGCGTTCCTTCTTCGCGGCCGGAATAAGGCCGAAATTGCGCGCCGCTTCCGCGATCTGCTCGGCGGAAAAAAGCTCGTCCGGCGTGATGTCGAACTGCGCGATATGCGCTTCGAGCGCTTGCATTGCAGCGGCGCGATCGTCGCGCTTCTTCTGTGCGCGCGCGACGATATCGCGCAATTCGTCGGCCTCGTCAGGCGTGATCGTAAAGCTCGCCTGTTTCTGTTGAAGTTCGGAAAAACGCTGGAATTCTGAATCGGAAAGGAGTTTTGCCATGAACCGTGAAGATAGAGCGCGGCGTGCGCGTGAACCGGCTGCCGCTTTTTAGGAGGGCCGCCATTCTAACGCGTGTATCAGCCTTGATTCAGTCCCGCGTCATCGAAAGCTCGCTCGCGGCGCCGCGCAAAAGCGCCGTTACTTCTTCGATGGAAGGCGCGACGTATTCGTCGATACGCCGCATGAAAGGGCAGGTCAGCGCCGCGATGGCTTGGCCCGATGGCCCAAGCAACGGAAAAGTCACATCGGTGACGCCGAAGGTCTGCTGGCTGTCCTTTTGTGAATAGCCGAGCTCGCCGATCTTTTCGTAGTCGGCATCGAGTACTGCGCGATCGAGCGCCACTTCGCCTTTCACCTTTGTATGTTCCGCCAGCATGTGCTCGCGCTGCTCCTCGGTTTGAAACGCGAGCACCACGCGACCGGAGCCGGTGTCGATAAGGCCGACGCGTGACCCCAACCGGACCGAAATTCCCCACGTGCCGGGACCGTCCACTTGCGCGATCACCAGCAGGTTGCCGCGATCGTAGACGACCAGGTGAACCGACTGCTCGGCGGCATCGGCGAAACGTTGCATCACGGGCAGAGCCTCGGCAATTAGCCGGTTCATCGGCGGATGCCGGTGCGCAAGCGCGTACAACTTCAGGCTCAGCGAATAGCGGTCGCCCTCGGGCGAGCGCACGACGTATTGTCGCGCGACCAGCCGTTCCAGCATCCGATACATCTCGCTTGCATTGCGCCCGAGCATCTTCGTGATCTCGGCGCGCGTCAGTCCCGATTTCTGTTCCGAGAGTAATTCGAGAATGTCCAGTCCCTTGTCAAGCGCGGGCGCGCGATAGCGATCCGCGTCGCCATCGGTGTCGGTTACTTCAACGTCCATGTTAGGTATGCGTCGATTCATGAATTGGCGCCGAGTTTAAGCCTTTCGTCAGCAATAGCGTTGCCCGCGCTAGGGAAAGCACCAACTGACTTCTGATTGTCCGTATATGAATAATACGTTCACTGATAAATATTCGTATCGACAGTTTCCCGTAGTCACCCACACGGCCGTAGTCGCAAAAAACACAAGATCAGGAGACAAGCATGACGTCCTCAACTTCCTTTCGCCGCCTGGCCGTAAAAGCCGGCGTGGCGCTCGCCGTACTTTCGACCACCGGTGCAGTTGGCCTCGCGCAAGCCGCCGAGGCCGGCAAGGTCGGCCTCGGTCTCCCGCTTCTGACTTCGCCGTTCTGGCAGTCGTACAACAACTATCTGCCGAAGTACGCGAAGGACATGGGCATAGACATCCTTGCGCCCGTCAACTCGAACGGCGATCCCGCGCAGCAGATCACCGACATGAACAACCTGCTGAACCTGGGCGCGAAGGGCATCGTGGTCGGCCCGCTGGATTCGGCCGCAATCAGCCGCGCGCTCGACGCCTCGGCGGCGAAGAACGTGCCGGTCGTCGCCGTCGATGTCGCGCCGACGCAAGGCAAGGTCGCGATGGTCGTGCGCGCCGACAACCGCGCGTATGGTTCGAAGTCGTGCGAGTACATTGGCGAGCACGTGAAGTCGGGCAAGGTCGTGCAGATCATGGGCGATCTGGCATCGGTCAATGGCCGCGATCGTTCGGAAGCGTTTCGCGAGTGCCTGAAGAAATTCCCGTCGCTGAGCCTGCTCGAGATTCCCGCCGCATGGAAGGGCGAGGCCGCCGCGACCGCGCTCGACAGCCTGCTCACCGCGAACCTCGACGTGAAGGCGATCTATATGCAGGCGGGCGGCGTCTATCTGTCGCCGACGTTGCAGACCTTGCGCCGCAAGCAGTTGCTGGTGAAGGCGGGCGATCCGAAGCACATCGTGATCGTGAGCAATGACGGCATTCCGCAGGAATATGATGCGATCCGCCGTGGCGATATCGACGCGACCATCTCGCAACCCGCCGATCTCTACGCAAAGTATGGCCTCTTCTATATCAAGGCGGCTCTGGCGGGACAAACCTTCAAACCGGGCCCGACGGATCACGGCAGCACGATCGTTCAGCGCGGTCCAGGCATTCTCGAAGATCAATTGCCCGCGCCGCTCGTGACGAAAGCCAATGTCGATGACAAAACACTTTGGGGCAACACCGTCAAATGAGCGCGCCCGTCGTTGAGACAGTTGGCCTGACGAAGCGCTATGGCTGGACGCCCGCACTCGCAGATGTGAGCATGCGCGTGCTGCCCGGCGAGTCGCATGCGCTAGTCGGACGCAACGGCGCGGGCAAATCGACGCTCGTGTCGATGATCACCGGCCTGAAGAAGCCGGACGCTGGCGAGATCCGCTTCAACGACGCGCCCGCGCCGCCGCTCGCCGACCGCGATGCATGGCGCGAGCGCGTCGCCTGCGTCTATCAGCATTCGACGATCATCCGCGAGTTGTCGGTGGCCGAGAATCTGTACATCAATCGGCAGCATCAGAAGGGCGGCGTGATCGACTGGCGCGCCATGCGCCGTGATGCCCGCGCGCTGCTCGACCACTGGAAGATCGACGTGCGCGAAGACGCACGCGCGGGCGATCTGACAGTGGAAGCGCGGCAGTTGGTGGAGATTGCGCGGGCGTTGTCGTACGGTGCGCGCTTCATCATTCTCGATGAACCGACTGCACAGTTGGACGGCGAGGAGATCAAGCGTCTCTTCAAGCGTATTGAAGAGTTACAGCGCGAAGGCGTCACTTTCCTGTTCATTTCGCATCACTTGCAAGAGGTGTACGAAATCTGTCAGGCAGTGACAGTTCTGCGCGACGCTCGGCATATCGTCAGCGCGCCGGTTTCGGCATTGCCGCGCGACCGGCTCATCGAAGCGATGACGGGCGAGCAGGGAGGCCTTGCCGTCGCGGATGCCGCCGCGCGCGCGCCCCTGCCCGCTGGTGCGCCGCAAGCGCTGCGTGTCGAAGCGTTACGCGGCGACGACTACGAGAACGTCACGTTGAGCGTTCGCAAGGGCGAAGTGATCGGCCTGACCGGCGCGACGACGAGCGGCCGGACGAGCGTCGCCGAAGCCATCGCCGGATTGAAGGCGCAACGCGCGGGCACGATCAGCGTCGATGGCCGCGTGCTGCCGCCGGGCGACGTGCCGGCCGCGCTGGCGCATGGTGTCGGCTGCGTGCCGAAAGACCGGCATCGCGAAGGCTTGGTGCTGTCGCAATCCGTCGCGGAAAACGCGTCCATGACGATCGCGCGATTGCTCGGCCGCTTCGGTATTGCGACGCCCGCGAAAAAGAACGCCTTCGGACGCCGCATGATTGCCGCGCTCGGCATCAAGACGCAGGGCCCGGAACATATCGTGTCGGGCTTGTCGGGCGGCAATCAGCAAAAAGTGGTGATGGCGCGCGCGCTCGCCACTGATCCGGACGTGCTCGTTCTGATCGATCCCACCGCTGGCGTCGATGTGAAGTCGAAGGAAGCGCTGCTCGGCGTCGTCGAACGCGTGCGCGAGGAAGGAAAGGCGGTGCTCGTCGTATCGGGCGAGCTGGACGACTTGCGCACGTGCGACCGCGTCCTGGTGATGTTTCGCGGCGCCATCGTCGCCGAATTCCCTGCCGGATGGCAGGACCATGAACTCATCGCATCCGTCGAAGGGGTGAATCTCCATGAAGCATGACGTACCCAACCCGGCGATGAACGGCGCGAGCATGGCCGTGGCGCGCCCGCGCATCGAACTGGCGCGTTTTCGCGACCTCGCATTGCTGCCCGCGCTGGCGCTCTTGCTTGCCATCGGCGCGTTCGTCAGCCCGAGCTTTCTCACGCAGGCGAATCTCATCAGCATCCTTGGGGCATCGGCGGCGCTTGCGCTTGTCGTGCTGGCCGAATCGCTGATCGTTCTGACAGGCAAATTCGATTTATCGCTCGAATCGACGGTCGGCATTGCTCCCGCTGTCGGCGCGATGCTCGTGATGCCGGCGGTATCGGCGGGCTTCGGTTTCGAGTGGCCGGCGGCAGCGGGACTTGCGGCGATCGTCGTGGTCGGTGCGCTGATCGGCTTCTTCAACGGCTTTCTGGTCGTGCGGCTGCGGCTGAACGCGTTCATCGTCACGCTCGCAATGCTGATCGTGCTGCGCGGCATGCTCGTCGGCGCGACCAAGGGCGGCACGTTGTTCGACATGCCGCCTTCGTTCTTCACGCTGGCCACGACACTCGTGCTCGGTCTGCCGATCTCGGTATGGCTCGCGGCGGCCGCGTTCGCCGTTGCCGCGTTCATGCTGCGTTACCACCGCCTCGGCCGCGCGCTTTACGCGATCGGCGGCAATCCCGAAGCGGCGCGCGCGGCAGGCATTCGCGTGGAGCGCATCACGTGGGGCGTGTTCGTGCTCGGCAGCGTACTGGCATCGATTGGCGGTTTGATCGTCACAGGCTACGTCGGCGCGATCAACGCGAACCAGGGCAATGGAATGATCTTCACGGTGTTCGCGGCGGCAGTGATCGGCGGCATTTCGTTGGATGGCGGCAAGGGCACGATGCTCGGCGCGTTATCGGGCGTGTTGCTGCTGGGCGTCGTGCAGAACTTGCTGACCTTGGCGCAGGTGCCATCGTTCTGGATTCAGGCGATTTACGGCGCGATCATCCTGGGTTCGCTGATGGTGGCGAGACTGGCGGGTGGAGATGCGCAGAACTGAAGCGGGAGCGCAGCCGCACGCGTCTCGCGAAATCGGCTGACGCGTCCAGCGCCCGGACGACGAACGTCAGCAGGCGGCTGCTGAAGATGCCGCGAGCATACGGCTCAATGTCCACGACGACACGGATTTCAGAAGGAACGAGATGCCCGACACAGAGACAGAAACCACCGACCCCCGCCTGATCCTCTTGAGCAAAGAAGACAACTGTCTGATAGCAGCAGCCCGCCTAATCGCAGGCGAAACGCTTCAGATAGAAGGCGAGCCAGTCAAGCTGGAAACGACGATAGAACTGGCTCACAAAATAGCCCGCCGCGCGTTGAAGAAGGACGACAAAGTCCTGCGCTACGGCGCGATCATCGGCCACGTGAGCACAGACGTTCCCCGCGGCGCGCATCTCCACACTCACAATCTGGAGAGCGACTACATCCCCACCTACACGCACGACGCCGGCCATGCCTACGTGCAGCATTGAGAGCCATGAACACATCAACATTGCTGGGCTTCCCAAGAGCCGATGGCCGCAAGGGCATCCGCAACATCGTCGCGGTGGCGTACATGGTCGAGTGCGCGCATCACGTTGCCCGCGAGATCGTCACGCACTTCCGCCCATCGTTCGACGCATTCGACGCCGCGCAAAACGAAGCGCCGCCCGTGCACCTGATCGGCTTCCCCGGCTGCTATCCGAATAGCTACGCCGAAAAGATGCTGGAGCGCATCTGCACGCATCCGAACGTGGGCGCGGTGCTGTTCGTGTCGCTTGGCTGCGAAAGCATGAACAAGCACTATCTCGCCGATGTCGTGCGCGCGAGCGGCCGCCCCGCCGCCGTCGTGACGATCCAGGAAAACGGCGGCACGCGCAGCACGATTCAGCACGGTCTCGACTGGGTACGCGAAGCGCGCGCGACGCTCGCCGCGCAAGAGAAAGTGCCGATGGCGCTCGATGAACTCGTCATCGGCACGATCTGCGGCGGCTCGGACGGCACGAGCGGCATCACGGCGAATCCGGCCGTGGGCCGCGCCTTCGACACCTTCATCGACGAAGGCGCGGCGTGCATCTTCGAGGAAACCGGCGAACTCGTCGGCTGCGAATTTCATATGAAGACACGCGCGGCGCGTCCCGAACTCGGCGATGAAATCGTCGCGTGCGTGGAAAAAGCCGCGCGCTATTACACGACGATGGGCCACGGTTCCTTCGCGGTCGGCAACGCGGACGGCGGGCTCACGACGCAGGAAGAGAAGTCGCTCGGCGCGTATGCGAAGAGCGGCGCGTCGCCTATCGTCGGCATCATCAAGCCGGGCGATGTCCCGCCGACCGGCGGCCTTTATCTGCTCGATGTCGTGCCCGACGGCGAGCCGCGCTTCGGCTTTCCGAACATCAGCGACAACGCGGAAATCGGCGAACTCATCGCGTGCGGCTCACACGTAATCCTCTTTACGACGGGGCGCGGCTCGGTGGTCGGCTCGGCGATATCGCCCGTCATCAAGGTCTGCGCAAATCCGGCGACGTATCGCAACCTGTCCGGCGACATGGACGTGGATGCCGGCCGCATCCTGGAAGGCCGGGCGACGCTCGACGAAGTAGGGCGCGAAGTGTTCGATGTCACCGTGGCGGTGGCGGCGGGCGCTGCGTCGAAATCGGAGTCGCTGGGGCATCAGGAATTCATCCTGACTTACAAAACCTTCGAGCCCGTCGGCCCCGCGTGTTTACCTGGCGGCGCGCAACGCGTTAGTGTTGCGTCTCGCGGCACCGCAGAAGTCGTTTCGAACTGAACAATCGACTGAGGGTTGCACAATGAACGGAGACACGCAGGAGGCCGTCACGCGCCGACGCAAGATCGGGCGGACGGATCTGGAGGTGACGGCACTTTCGCTCGGCACGGCGCCGCTAGGCGGGCTTTATCACGAACTGACGGAAGACGAGGCGCGCGCTACAGTCGATGCGGCGTGGCAAGCGGGCATCCGTTTCTTCGATACCGCACCGCATTACGGACACACGAAGGCAGAACACCGTCTCGGCGATGCCCTGCGACGCCACGCGCGAAGTGACTACGTGCTCTCGACCAAAGTGGGCCGCCGCTTCGTGCCGCGCACCGCGCCCGACGACGGCAGCGAAGGCTGGGCCGCGCCGCTACCGTTCCAGGCCATCTACGACTACACCTACGACGGCATCCTGCGCTCGTTCGAAGACAGCCAGCAGCGGCTCGGCATGATCGACATCGATATCGTACTGATACACGACATCGGCCGTGTCACGCACGGCGAAAAAAACACGCATTATTGGCGTCAGCTCACCGATGAAGGCGGCTTTCGTGCGCTCGATGAACTCAAGCAGTCGCGCGGCGTGAAAGCAGTCGGCCTCGGCGTGAACGAAGGCGCGGCGGTGCGCGAGGCAATGGCCGAATACGACATCGACTGCGCGTTGCTCGCTGGCCGCTACACGCTGCTCGAACAGAACACGCTCGACGATCTCTTGCCCGAGTGCGAACAGCGCGGTGTGAGCATCCTGCTTGGCGGCGCGTTCAATTCGGGCATTCTCGCGCGCGGTCTCGATGCCGACGCGCAAGGCGATCTCAAGTTCAACTACGGCGATGCGCCCAAAGAGATCGTCGATCGTGTGGCGAGGCTGGAACGCATCTGTCGCGAGTATGGCGTCGCGCTGTCGACAGCCGCCCTGCAGTTTCCTTATGCGCATAAAGTCGTCGCCACGGTGTTGATGGGCGCGCGCAAGCCCGAGGAAGTGCGTGAGAATGCGGCGTCATTCGCTACACCGGTTCCTTCGGCGTTGTGGGACGCTTTGCGTGCGGCTGGCTTGCTGCATGAGAAGGCGCCGACACCGCAATGAACATCGACGCTCATCAACATTATTGGGACCCGGCGCGTGGCGATTACGGTTGGCTCACGCCCGATCTCAAGCCGCTCTATCGCGTCTTCGGTTCCGATGATCTGGCGCCGCTCCGCAAGATCACGAATGTCAAGCAAACGGTCGTCGTGCAAGCGGCGGCGACCGTCGATGAAACGCGTTATCTGCTCGATCTAGCGCGCGATGACGAATCCATTGCGGGTGTCGTCGGCTGGGTTCCGCTCGATTCCGTCGACGCGGTAGAAATCATCGACGAATTCGCGCGCGACAAAAAATTCAAAGCCGTGCGGCCGATGCTGCAAGACCTGCCCGACGATACGTGGATAGACCACGCGCCGCGCCCGGAAGCCATCCAGCGTCTGATCGAGCTCGATCTTGCTTTCGACGCGCTCATCTTCGCGCGCCACGTGCCATCGCTCGTCGAGTTCGCGGGGCGTTATCCGGCGTTGCGTATCGTCGTGGATCACGGCGCGAAGCCGCCCATCCGCGATGGCGAAGCGGGCTGGCAACCGTGGGCCGATGGCATCGCGCAACTCGCTGCCTTGCCGCAGCGCCTCTATTGCAAGCTATCGGGGCTCGCGACAGAAGCGTCGCCTAGCTGGACCGCCGACACGCTCGCGCCTTACGTCGCGCATCTCATCGACCAATTCGGACACGAGCGCCTCATGTGGGGCAGCGATTGGCCGGTACTGAACTTAAACGGTTGCTACACTGATTGGCACGCCGCCGCGAGGCGCTTGGTCTCGCATCTCGAAAAAGCCGAGGAAGACGCGATTTTCGGCGGAAACGCCCGTGCGTTCTATCGCCTCTGAAGCCGCTGATATACCCGGCATGTCTTAAAATCAACTTCCACTGGAGCAGTAGATGGTACAAAGACTGGCAGGCAAGACGGCGCTGATCACCGCGGCGGGACAAGGAATCGGGCTCGCGACGGCCGAGCTTTTCGCGGCGGAAGGCGCGCGCGTGATCGCAACCGACATTCGTATCGAAGGGCTCGAAGGCAAGCCGGTCGAAGCTCACAAGCTCGACGTGCTCGACCCCCAAGCCATCGAGGCGCTCGCGAAGGAAGTCGGCGCCATCGACGTGCTCTTCAACTGCGCGGGCTATGTGCATCCCGGTTCGATTCTCGAAGCGAGCGAAGCGGACTGGGACCTCGCCTTCAATCTGAACGCGAAGGCCATGTATCGGACGATCCGCGCGTTCCTGCCGAAGATGCTGGAAAAGGGCGGCGGCTCGATCGTCAATATGTCGTCGGCGGCGTCGAGCGTGAAGGGCGTGCCGAATCGCTTCGTGTATGGTGCGTCGAAGGCGGCGGTCATCGGGCTCACGAAATCCGTCGCGGCGGATTTCGTCACGCGCGGCATCCGCTGCAACGCAATTTGTCCGGGCACGGTGGAGTCGCCGTCGCTGAAGGACCGCATCGCCGAGCAAGCCAAGGCGCAGGGCGCGACGATCGACCAGATTCAGGCGGCTTTCGTTTCGCGTCAACCAATGGGCCGCGTCGGCCGTACGGAAGAAATCGCGGCGCTCGCGCTGTATCTCGCCTCGGACGAGTCGTCGTTCACGACGGGTCAGGCTCACGTCATCGATGGCGGCTGGTCCAACTAGGACCGGCCGCTGCGTTTTCAACCTTTGAATTTCGAAACACGAGGATCTATTCAGATGAAGCTGCTTCGTTACGGCCCCAAGGGTCAGGAAAAACCGGGTTTGCTGGATGCCGAAGGCAAGATTCGCGATCTGTCGAAGGTCGTGGACGACATCTCCGGCGCTACGCTGACCGATGCGGGCCTGGCCAAGCTGCGCGCGACCGACCCGGCGTCGCTGCCGGTGGTGGATGGCAATCCGCGTATCGGGCCGTGTGTCGGACGTGTGGGCAAGTTCGTGTGTATTGGCCTCAACTACGCGGATCACGCTGCCGAATCGAATCTGCCCGTGCCGACCGAGCCGGTCATTTTCGGCAAGTGGACGAGTGCCATTTGCGGCCCGAACGACGACGTGGAAATTCCGCGCAATTCGAAGAAGACCGACTGGGAAGTCGAACTCGGCGTGGTGATCGGCAAGGAAGCCAAGTATGTCGATGAAGCCAACGCGCTCGACTACGTGGCCGGTTACTGCGTGATCAACGACGTCTCCGAGCGCGAATGGCAGCTCGAACACGGCACGCAATGGGACAAGGGCAAGGGCTTCGACACGTTCGGGCCGCTCGGCCCGTGGCTCGTGACGAAAGACGAAGTCGCCGATCCGCAGAAGCTCGATCTCTGGCTCGAAGTGGACGGTCATCGTTACCAGAACGGCAACACGAAGACCATGGTCTTCACCGTCGCGCAACTGGTCGCATATCTGTCGAAGACGATGAGCCTGCAGCCCGGCGATGTCATCTCGACCGGCACGCCGCCGGGCGTCGGCATGGGCGTGAAGCCCAGCGCGGTGTACCTGAAGTCTGGGCAGACCATTCGCCTTGGTATCGAAGGTCTCGGCGAGCAGCAGCAGAAGACGGTCGACGCGTAATAGCTTCGCGCCGTGAAAGCAAAAAACCTCGCTGCGGCGAGGTTTTTCGTCTTCAGGACGGAAGGTTGAATTCAGGCGTTATAGAGCGCTTCGGCCGCGCTTTCGCTGATGCGCGTGATCGTGCCTTGCGCCACCGCGACGAGCGTTTCGGCGTTGCCGTCGGTGACGAAGACATCGCACTGGCAGGTTGCCTGCGTCATGCCGGCATGCACCACGCGCGCCCGCGCCATTAGCGTGCCGGAAACCGCCGGGCGCAGATAGTTGATCTTGTATTCGCCGGTGACGACCTTCGGACCGAGCCTCAGCGCGCCTGCGAACGTCAGCGCGTTGTCCACGAGATAACTCACCACCCCGCCGTGCACGAAACCGTGTTGTTGCCTCAGCTCATCGCGGATCTGCAGACACAGCGTGAGACTCGCTGCATCGACCTGCATCAGTTTCGTTCCGAGCAAGGCGCTAAACGGTTGCGCATTCAGCGCACCGCGCGCGATATCGACTAATTCGGCCATTCGGACACTCCTTGGGGTGGGTTCGGCGCCGTCCTGCAAAGACAATAGGTAGGGTTTCTTCGCACTGCAAGGACGTTCGACAAAAATCGTGCGAACGCAGCATGCGCGCGCCCGCCGTTTCGGCAAGCGCGCCGATCATCCCGCTCGCGCAAAGCGGCATCGACGCAAAACAATTCAAGCTGGCGCGCTTCATTGCCGTAAACCCGGACTTCCGCCGTAGTCATACGGCTCATTCGTTAGTTCGGGTTCTTGAGAAATGTTTGCAAAGATCAAGGTTTCATCCGGTTTGCTCGCCGTGCTGGTGGTGTTTTGCCTATTCCAACTGGTCACCGAAGGGCTTGGCTTCTGGTCGCTTTCGCGCACGCATGACGATGTGGGCAACCTGTCCGATATCGCGCTCAAGCAAGTCAACGCGGTCAATAAGACCACGCAGCATCTGATGGATGCGCGCATCAACCTGTCTCGCGCCGGCACGCGCATGGTGCGCGGCGGCACGGAGCCGGTCGAGATCGTGCAGCACGCGCGTGAGCAGATCGCGCAGGCGGACAAGTCGTTCGCGGCCTTCCTCGACGCGCCGAAGACCGGCGATGAGAACAAGGAGCGCATGGCCGCGCTTCAGGCCAAATACGCAGAGTATTCGAAGGCGCTCGGCGAGCTCGTCCAGTATCTGGATGCGGGCAACATTCAGGCGTTCCTCGATCAGCCGACACAGGGCTTTCAGGATCGCTATCTCGCCGAACAGCAGAACTTCGTCAACTTCGGCAATGCGGCGAGCAGTGCGTATCTCGAATCGATCGATACGCGCTACGCCTGGTTCCGCGCGGTCGGCATCGCCATCTTCGTGGCGCTGGTCGCGGGTGTCGCGGCGGTGCATTTTGCGCTGCGCCGTGGCGTGATCGCGCCGCTGGAAGAAGCGGGACGCCATTTCGAGCGCATTGCGCAAGGCCGCCTCGACGAACGTATCGCGGAACGCGGCAGCAATGAAATCGGCAGGCTCTTCGCGGGACTCGCGATGATGCAGGCAAGCGTCGCCACGACGGTAAAGACGGTGCGCGAGACGTCCGATTCGATCAACTTGGGCGCCGATGAAATCGCGAGCGGCAACGCCGATCTGTCCGCGCGCACGGAGAATCAGGCGGCATCGCTCGAGGAAACGGCGTCGAGCATGGAAGAATTGACGGCGACGGTGCGTCAGAACGCCGAGCACGCGCGCGAGGCCAACACGCTGGCGGGCGTGGCGCTCGAAGCGACTTCGCGCGGTTCCGGCGTGGTGGATGACGTCGTGGAGAAGATGCGCGGCATCGCGAAAAGCTCGGACAAGATCGCGGAAATCATCTCGGTCATCGACGGCATCGCGTTTCAGACCAACATCCTCGCGCTGAACGCGGCCGTCGAAGCGGCGCGCGCCGGTGAGCAAGGGCGCGGGTTTGCAGTCGTCGCGGGCGAAGTGCGCGGCCTCGCGCAACGCTCGGCGCAATCGGCGAAGGAAATCAAGGAACTGATCGGCGAATCGGTCGCGCAGGTCAGCGACGGCTCGACGCTGGTCGAACGCGCGGGCACGGCGATGCGCGAGGTATCGACCTCGATTTCACGCGTCACGCAGATGATGGCGGAAATCAGCGCGTCGTCGCTGGAGCAGAGCGTGGGAATCGAGCAGGTGAACCAGGCCGTGACGCAAATGGACGAGATGACACAGCAGAACGCCGCGCTCGTGGAGCAGGCCGCGGCTGCCGCGCAGTCGCTCCATGAACAGACGCGGCAGTTGAAGGATGCGGTTTCGGTGTTTCAGGTGGCTTGACGAGTGGATGACTTCGGCGTCTGTCGGGCGCCTGAATTTTCACGGCCCTGACGCTTTCGCTCGTCGAATGCGCAGGGCGGCTATCGATTGCAGCCGTAAGCAATGCCGTGATGCGAAGGCGATCCAACCGCTCAATCCGGCAACGCCGCGTATGCCGTCGCCAAATGATACGGCGTGGTCGAAGGCATCTCCGACCTTGTGATCGCGCCGTCAGCCGAGCGGCACTCGATCCACCCGCGCGCATGTAGGAACCGCGCGCCGAAGCGTTCGATCTGTTCGCCGACGGCTTCGCCGCGCGTTGCCAGCGCGCGTAGATATTCGGTTTGCGCCCAGATGCGCTGCGTGCCATCGATCACGCGTCCCGCTTCGTCCAGCGCGGCGCTCACGCCGCCAGTCGACTTGTCGACGCCATGTTTCCGCGCGAAGTCGAACGCCTGTTCGAGCCGCGCGTTCAGTCCCGCCGCCTCGAATGCGGGATGGCCGCTGCCGATTGCCAGGAAATACCACTCGAATTGATGTCCCGGCTCTAGGCGATTGCCCGGCGCGCCAATCGGCAATTCGGCGATACTGCCGGTCGCCTCGTGCACGAACGTGCGCGCGACCGATTGCGCCAGCACGGCGAGCCGCTCGTCGAAAGCGATGTTGCCCGTGGCATCGCGCGCGGCGAGCCACGCTTCGCTCAAATGCATGAGCGGATTTTGCAGCGGACCTTCGAGCATCGCGCCGAAGTCTTCGCTGTACGCGGCGTTCAGCAAGCCGCCATCGCTACCCGCGAACTTCGTTTCGATAAGCCGCGCGGTTTCATCGAGCAAGGCGAATGCGTCCGCCGATCCGCTCTTTTGCGCGAAATGCGCGCACGCATAAACCACGAACGCGTGCGTATAAAGGTCCTTCTGGCGCTCGTGGGGCGCGCCGTTTGCATCGACGCTATAGAACCATCCGCCGTTTTGCTTGTCCTGAAAATAGTGTCGCAACGATTCGAACAGCACCGACGCGTGCGCGAGATCGCCTGCATCCGTGAAAGCGAACAACTGACGGGCGCATGCCATCGCGCGATAACGCTTGGGTGGCAACGGCGCGTGATCGTCGGGCGTAACGGCTTCGAATGGCAGGTGAAGCGCTGTGTTGAAGCCGGGACCGCGCCAAATGGGCAGCACGATGCTCGTGTAGTGTTCGCGCAATGAAGTGCCGTTTGAGTGCTGTTGCTGCATAAGACAAGTTCCAGCCTGATGGTTCGGAAGAGATGAGCCCTTTGAAAACGGCTCGGCACAGCCGGATAAGCATAGCAAAAGCGCTCCGGCAGGAGACCGGCCACGACGACAGGAGGTCAAAGATGTTGGGCAACGTAGAACTCGTTTCACGACTCATCATGGCCGCGGCGCTCGGCAGCGTGATCGGTTTCGAGCGCGAACGGCTTTCATGGGCGGCGGGCTTGCGCACGCACATGCTGGTGTGCGTTGGCTCTGCGCTCATCATGATCGTGTCTGCCTACGGTTTCGAAGAGGCGCTCAAGGCGGACCACGTCGTGCTCGATCCATCGCGGATCGCGGCGCAGGTCGTGTCCGGCATCGGCTTTCTCGGCGCGGGATCCATTCTGCTGCGCGGCGAGATCGTGCGCGGGCTGACCACCGCCGCGAGCTTGTGGTCGGTCGCCGCCATCGGGCTGGCGGTAGGCGGCGGGCTGTACACGGCATCGATCGCGGCGACGGCCATCATCCTCGTCATTCTGGCGGGACTCAAACCGCTGGAGCGGCGCTTCATCAGCGTCAAGCAGCAGCGGCAATTGACGATGCTGGTCGATCGCGGCTCGCTGTCCTTTCACGGCCTGCACGAAGCGCTCGGGCCAGGCAGCGTGCGCGTGAAGCAGTTCGTCGTGCAGCAAAGCGACGAATCGCCGGAACTCGATGAAGTGCAGGTCGTGCTTTCACGGCTTTCGACGCAGGAATATCGGTCGATTTGCGAGCGGCTCAAGCATCTGAGCGTGGTGCGGGAATTCCACGAAGAGGATGGAAGCTGACGGCATCGCCCGCGCGACGCAAGAGATGCACGAACACGATGTGGGATAAGCCGCCGCGCCGTGCGACAATGCCGCCTCTCGAAAATCATTGCCGAACCGCATGTGCGCGTTTCGCGCCGGTTGTCCCGGTCACCGCCTTTCGACCTATGCCAGATCCTGCTGTTAAGCGTCACCGCAATACCTTCGATACACCCGCCGACGCCGTCGCTCCTCTCACGCGACCGCGCCGTGGCCGTACCGCCGAGGCGTCTTCGGCCGACAGCGCCGACACCGAAAAGAAACTCGCGCGCGCCGTGCGTTCGGCGCAGCGTCTTGCCCAGTTGAGCGCAACGCAGCGCTGCGCGGGCGAGACGCTCGATCTCTTCGCCGAAGACGCCGAGCGCGCCAACCTTCAGGCGCTGAACACCGACATTCGCCAGGGCACGTTCGAAGGCTTCGAACTGCCGGACGTGTTTTTGGCGGCGGTGCAATCGAATGGCGCATTGGCCGTGAACAAGCGGACGGCGCCGCGTTCGGAAGCCGCGCCGCATCCGGCATCGGTTCAGGACGAGCTTCTCGTCGTGGCCGAAGGCGATGAAACCGACGCCGCGCCGCCAACTCATGCGCCAGGCGAACTTGCCGCATCGATCGACTCGCATTCCGCGGATATCGTCGCAGGCTCATTGAGCGCCGCGCTCGTTGATGCACGCATTGCGCACGAGGACGCGTCCTTCGACCCGGTGCTGGATCGCGCACGCGTGACGGCGTTCACCGACACCATCGACGCGTTACGCGCCGTGATCTCGGAGCAGCGCGGATCGACTGCCGCGCACGCCCGCCGCATGAAGACGCTGCTGACGATCATCGTGTGCGTCACGCTGCTGACGGTGGCGACCGGCGTCGTGCAAACGGTCGTGCTGATGCGTATGGGTCGCGACACCACGTTGCAGCAGGAGCGCATGGAGCAACTCATGCTCAATCAGCAGGCGACACTTGCTTCTCTCTTCGATGCGCATTCCGAAACCGCCGCCATTAACGGCCCTACGAATAGAACGATGGCGCCTACGGTCCACTCGCAACGTCACACGCGCTGATTCCCGCCAAAAACTGTTACTTTGACGCGACATTCGGTCTCAAGACGGACTGTCGCGTAATTTTTTCCGCCACTCTCTGCGTGCTTGCTGGAAGGCCGCCTCCGAGCTGTCCCCGTTTTCGCGAGGAACAGTTACACGGAAGAATGTAGAAAAACTACCAAATTGTTCGGCTGTAAATGTTGCATTGCACTAGGAATGGCTAAGTGCAAACCCTATAATCGGTCCTAAGGGAAAACCCTCTTATCACCAACCGGAGTTTGACATGAGCTACCTCTTCGCCTTGCTGCAAAAATTCGCCTCGCTGTTCGAATCGCCGCACCTGCCGATGGACAGCGACTACTCGTATCAAGCGCGTTTCCGTGAATCCGAGCGTCAACGCAAGTCACGCGGTACCGCTTTCGGCGTTCGTCTGTAATGCGTAACTAATGGCGGTGCGGGACAACCACAAATAGCAATGCGAGACGGCCTGACGCCGTAGACCCCGCCCGCCGATTAGTCTTAAGTTTGTAGTTTTTCTAGCGGATTCTCGCTGACTTTCCGCCTTTAAGATCGCCCCGACCGAGCAATTTGGCCGCACGATCATCCTTCTTCCCCGCATCTGCATTGCAAACGCGCGAACACTTGTTCTTGCGCGACACGCGCAATTCGCCGAATCTTGGCCATTCGACGCCAAAAAATCCTTGCGTCACAAGGGCTTACCCGCGCCCGTCCAGAATCCTCCTTATTCCATTGTCGTATTTCGACATGCAGTTGTCGCAAATAGTCGGCTAGCGATACTTTTTTCTGGCAACTATGTATGCACAGCGCGGACGCACGTCCGCCACGCTATGGAGATTTCGATGAATTCCCCAAAGGTAGTAGTCGAAGGGCTATGCAAGGTGTTCGGCAACAGCCCCAAGCAGGCGATCGACATGCTCGCCGGCGGCGCGACGAAAGAAGAAGTCTTTGCGCGCACCGGGCAGATCGTCGGCGTACATAACGTTTCCTTCGACGTCAAGGAAGGCGAGATCTTCGTGCTCATGGGCCTTTCCGGTTCCGGCAAATCGACGCTGATCCGTTTGATCAACCGTCTCGTCGATCCCACCGCCGGCAAGGTGCTGATCGATGGCCGCGACGTGGCTGCCGTGCCGCGCTCGGAACTCACGGCGCTGCGCCGCAAGGACATGAGCATGGTGTTTCAGTCCTTCGCGCTGATGCCGCAGCGCACCGTGCTTTCGAACGCCGCGTTCGGTCTGGAAGTCGCGGGCGTCGGCAAGAAGGAACGCGAGAAGCGCGCGATGACCGTGCTCGAACAAGTCGGCCTTGCATCGTTCGCGCAGAAGTTGCCAGCGCAACTATCGGGCGGGATGCAGCAGCGCGTGGGGCTTGCGCGGGCGCTGGCGGTGAATCCCTCGCTGATGATCATGGACGAAGCGTTCTCCGCGCTCGATCCGCTCAAACGCAAGGAAATGCAGAACGTCCTGCTCGACTTGCAACGCGAGCAGCAGCGCACGATTCTCTTCGTCTCGCACGATCTCGAAGAAGCCATGCGTATCGGCACGCGCATCGCGATCATGGAAGGCGGCCGCGTGGTGCAGATCGGCACGCCGCAGGAAATCATCCAGAACCCCGCCGACGACTACGTGCAAGCGTTCTTCGACGGCATCGATACCAGCCGCTATCTGACCGCCGGCGACCTCATGCAGACCGATGTCGTGCCGCTCATGAAGCACTCGCCGCAGATCGACGCATCGAGTGTGGCGGAGACGCTCAACGGCAGCGCGGACTATGCGTTCGTGCTTGACGGCGAGCGGCGCATTCGCGGTTTCGTCGGCCGCGATTCGAACGGCAATCCAGTGCCGCAGATCAATCACATCGAGTGTATCGAGCGCAACATGACGCTCGATGACGTCGTGCACCGCGTGGTCGCGAGTCCCGCGCCGCTGCCGGTGGTCGACGCCGAGGGTTTCTATTGCGGTTCGGTCAACAAGTCGAACGTCCTGAAGGTCTTAACCCGCCATCGAGGTTCCCATGTCTGAAATCATTCCGCTCGGTAGCTGGGTCGATCACGGCGTCCATTACCTGCTCGACCACGACGCCAAGACGTTCGATTCAATCGGCAAGGTCATCGAGAGCTTCGCCGCTTTCATCGAACACAGCCTGCAGGCCGTCCCGATGTGGGCGCTCATGGCCATCTTCGTCGGCATCGGCTTGTGGCGCGTGGGCTGGCGCTTTGCCGCCTTCACGTTGCTCTCGCTGTTGCTGATCTACGCGACCGGCTTCTGGGATCAGATGGTCATCACGCTCGGTCTCACGCTCTCGTCGACCTTCATCAGCCTGTTGCTCGGGATACCGCTCGGTATCTGGACGGCGAAGAGCAAGGTCGTGGAGATGGCCGTTCGTCCCGTGCTCGACTTGATGCAGACGATGCCCGCCTTCGTGTATCTCATTCCCGCCGCGATGCTGTTCGGCCTCGGCCGCGTGCCCGGCATTCTTTCGACCGTGATCTTCGCGATGCCGCCCGCCGTCCGTCTTACGTCGCTCGGTATCAAGCACGTGAACCGCGAGATCGTGGAAGCGGGTCAGGCGTTCGGCTGCACGCCGTGGCAACTGCTCTACAAGGTGCAGATTCCCAACGCGCTGCCTTCGATCATGACCGGCGTGAACCAGACGATCATGATGGCGCTGTCGATGGTCATCATCGCGTCGATGGTGGGTGCGGGTGGTCTCGGCAACGACGTGCTCGCGAGCATTCAGCGTCTGGATATCGGCCTCGGCTTCGAGAGCGGCTTGTCCGTCGTGTTGCTGGCGATCATTCTGGACCGTATCACCGAGAGCTTCGGCCGTTCGCCCGGCATGGCGCGCGCCCCGCTTCTTTCGGGCATTCGCAGCGTCATGAAGGTGCGCCGCGCACCGGCCGCGCAACAAGGCTGATGCGCTCATGAAACGCGACGCGCTCGTTCCGGCTGCCTCGGAATCGCCGTTGTCCAACCTCGCGCACTTCGGCTTCCTCACGCTGCCGAATTTCTCGATGATCGCGTTCACGAGCGCGGTCGAAGTGCTGCGCATGGCCAACTACGTCGGCCGCGCGCAGCACTACACGTGGTCGGTCATCACACCGGATGGCGAGCCTGCTCGAGCAAGCAATGGCATCACCGTGAAGCCGACCACGACGCTCGACGAAGCCGGCATGCCCGATGTGCTCATCGTCTGCGCGGGCTGGCACGTGACGGATCACGTGGACGATACGATCATCGAGCTATTGCAGCGCGTGCACGAAGCGGGCGTTCCGCTCGGCGGCATTTGCACCGGGCCTTATGCGTTGCTCGCGGCCAAGCTGCTCGACGGCTATCGCTGCACCGTGCACTGGGAAGACATGTCGCCGCTCAACAAGCGCTTCCCGCATGTGCGTTTTGCCGATGAGCTCTTCGTGATCGACCGCGACCGCATGACTTGCACGGGTGGCACGGCGCCGCTCGATCTCATGCTCAATCTCGTGAGCTTGCGGCTTGGCCAGGCGCATGCGTCGCAAGTGTCGGAGCAGTTCATCGTCGAACGCATTCGCTCTTCGACGGACTATCAGCACATTCCCGTCGATGCGCGCGTCGGCTTCTCGCGTGCCGAACTCGTCGAAGTGGTGCGCCTGATGGAAGCGAATATCGAAGAGCCGCTTTCGCTCGAAGAACTCGCGCGGCTCGTGCATCTGTCGCAACGACACTTGCAACGCATGTTCAAGATGTTCCTCAATGTATCGCCGACGCATTACTACTTGACGCTTCGCTTGCGGCGCGCACGCGAGTTGTTGCGCAACACGGATGCATCGATTGCGCGCGTCACCAGCATCTGCGGATTCCATTCGCCTTGTCATTTCAGCAAGGCGTATCGCGCGCAATTCGGGCACGCGCCGAGTGTGGAGCGGCGTCTGTCTGCTTGACCTAATCGACATCGTTCTGGCTTCGCGCGTTCTTCATGGACCGCGCGTGAGCCTCTCATCGTCAATTGAAAATAGCAACGGGAGATAAGGCATGAATCGTTCGTGGATCGCATCGTTTGCTTTCGCGGTAACTTGCGCTGCGAATGCGGCCGAACCCGCTGCATGTAAGAACGTGCGTTTCGCCGATGTCGGATGGACCGACATTGCCGCGACCACCGGGCTTGCATCGACGGTCCTGCAGGGACTTGGTTATAGCCCGACGAAAACGATCGCATCGGTGCCGATCACCTTCGCTGGCGTGAAGAGCAAGCAGATCGACGTGTTCCTCGGCTACTGGTCGCCGACCATGGATCCGATGATCGATTCGTTCAAGAAAGCGAATCAGGTGAAGGTGCTGCCGACGCCGAATCTCATCGGTGCAAAGTACACGCTCGCGGTGCCGGAATACGCGTACAACGGCGGCATCAAGACGTTCAGCGATATCGCGAAGAACTACGACAAGCTCGACGGCAAGATCTATGGTATCGAGCCGGGCAACGACGGTAACGCGCTCATCAAGAAGATGATCGACAGCAATCAGTACGGGCTCGGAAAGTTCAAGCTGGTTGAATCGAGCGAGGCGGGGATGCTTGTCGAAGTGAATCGCGCCATTCGCGACAAGAAGCCGATAGTGTTTCTGGGCTGGGAACCGCATCCCATGAACGTGCAGATGAAGATCGATTATCTCTCGGGCGGCGACGATGTCTTCGGCCCCAACTACGGTGAAGCGCGCGTGCTGACCGTGACGCCGACCGATTACGACACACGTTGCCCGAATGTCGCGAAGTTCGTATCGAACCTGCGGTTCACGACGGACATTGAGAATCACGTCATGCTGCCGATCATGAATAAAACCGACGCCAACAAGGCCGCGCGCGAGTGGTTGAAGCAGAATCCCGCGGTGCTCGATAAATGGCTCGCAGGTGTCAAAACCTTCGATGGCAAGGACGGGTTGCCGGCGGTGAAGGCTTATGTCGCCGGCAACTGAAGGTCAGGTGCGATAGTCCGTCTTGCCGCCCTCGATCATGCGCAAGGCGGCTTGCCATTGCAGCGCGATGATCCCTTCCGACTCGTCCCTGCGATACTGCGCGGCAGTCGTTTCGCAAACCTTCTGCGAAGGCAGATTCAGCTCGCCGCCGCCCGCGAGCGCACGCAGTTGAATCTCGCAGGCGCGTTCGAGGAAATACATCTCTTGAAACGCCGAGGGAATCGACGGGCCGCAAGTGAGCAGCCCGTGATTGCGCAAGATCATCGCGTTATGCAGGCCGAGATCGTTGACGAGCCGGTCACGTTCCGCGAGATCGAGCGCAATGCCTTCATAGTCATGGTAAGCAATGTGCCCGTAGTACTTGAGCGCATGCTGGCTGATCGGCAAAAGCCCTTGTTTCTGCGCCGATACCGCCGCGCCCGCCGCCGTATGCGTATGCACGACGCACACGACATCGTGACGCGCCATATGAATGGCCGAGTGAATGGTGAAGCCCGCCGGATTGACGAGAAACCGCTCCGGATAATCCCGCGCCGCCGGATCCACCGCGCGTCCTTCGCTATCGATCAACACGAGGTCCGACGCGCGCATCTCGTCGAAGAGCACGCCGTATTTGTTGATGAGGAAGTGATGCTCCGGCCCCGGCACGCGCGCACTGATGTGCGTGAAGATCATGTCGGTCCAGCGAAAATGCGCAATCACGCGGTAGAGCGCCGCCAGATCGCAACGCAGCGCCCATTCTTCCTTCGAATAACCGTGGTTCTCCATGCCGTTCCTCCTTGGGTTGTAAGCCGCGGATAACGTGGATAGATCGTGTTAGATCGCCTGTGCGCGGCCCGGGAAAGTCTCGTCGTAGTCCAGCGTCTGATTCTCTTCTTCGGCGTTGCCAGAGCCGCCTTGTTCACGATACATCATCGGCGGAAGACCGTATTGCTTGCGGAATTCGCGGCCGAGATGCGAGGCATCGGAAAAGCCGCAACTCGATGCAATATCCGCTACCGTCTTGTCCGAACTCGTGAGCAGCCACGCCGCCGTGCGCAAACGCACTTGCTTTGCGTAGGCTTGCGGCGCCTTGCCGGTTTCCGCCTTGAACAGACGTTCGAGTTGACGCGTGGAAAGGTCCAGCTTGTGCGCGAGTTCGTCGAGCGTGAGCGAGCGTCCCACGTGCTGTTCCATCAGCAGAATGGCGCGCTTGACCTTGGGATGCGTCGCCGGCGCAAGTCCCGGCGGATGCGGCTGAGGCGCGTTGCCCTTCTGCATGTCGTCGACGAGGAGAATGCGCAATGCCTTTTGCACCGTCGCGGTCTCGAAGTGACGCAGCAGGATGGCCGCCGCGACATCGATGGATGCGCGTCCGCCCGAACACGTAATGCGCCGCCTGTCGATCACGAAGAGCCGGTCCGCCACGAGCGCCTGCTCATCCACGTGCGGAAAGCGTTCGACGAAATCCCAGTAGTGAAACCAGCTCACGCAGATTCGATGCCCTTCCAGCACGCCCGCACGCATCAGCGAGAAAACGCCCGTGCACATGCCGACGATGGTTGCATCGAGCGCGGCGGCGCGGCGGATGAACTGCAAGGTGGCATCGCTTGCGGAGGGCCCCGAGTGCAAGAGACCGCCGACCACGACGACGTAATCGAAGTGCTCGGCCTGATCGAAAGTCTCCCACGGCGTGATCTGGATGCCGCAGCTTGCGCGCACGGGTGCGAGCGTCTCGCCAATCACGCTCCACGAACAGCGCACGGGGCGGCTGAAATCGCCTTCATCGGCGGAAAGGCGCAGGAGATCGACGAAACCGGAGAACGCGGTAAGCGTGAAGTTCGGCAATAGCACGATGCCGAAGCGAATACGCGATTTGGATTGACCGTCGATGGAAAGCGGCGGAAGCGATTCTGCGGGGTTCATGCGCGTGAAGTGCGGCGGCCTGTAAGTATGCCGCGAGCATATCACTCGTGCGTGGAGCACGGGCGCATGGTCAGAAATGAGAAGGGCCGCAATACGGCGGCCCTGAAGGAAGATTAGTTGCCCAGCACGGCGATGGCCCAGGCGAACGCCGAGCCGACGAGCGCGCCGGTGGTTCGACCGAGCAGGCTTGCGACGGTGTAGTCGGCCCAGCGCTGTTCGACTTCGGCCTTCAATACGCCGAAGTAACGCAAGGCGGGATCGACGCAACACGCGATCATCAACGCGGCCCAGGTGGGCGCTTCGCGCGTGAGAACGTGTTCGGGAGAAATGATGTCGATGGCCTGAAGCAAGCCGACCACCGCGGCGCCGACAATGAAAGCAAGAGTCCAGGATTTGAAGAACTGATCGGGAAGAGCAGAGCTTTGCATGGATACAGAAGACGAAGGAACAACAGAGAAACGAGCGACGCGTCAAGCCTTGAAGGGTGGCCGCTCACGGACTTAGGGAATATACCGAGACGTCCTCTTTCGGCCCGTAGGATCAGTCTCAAAAATCCCGCGATCTGCAACGAAGCTGCGCAAAAACGCGCCAACCTCGAAATGCTCTGCTACCGCCGCGTTCGCGTGGCGGACTCATGCGGCGACTTTCGATCAAACGTCATGAACCTTGGTAAATCCGTCATTGGGGCGAGCGTTCCCGCGCGCTGACGCCGCCATCCCATTTCGATGCCGCTTTTGTTCTATCGGACGGATTTGCGGTTTGGTGCAATGAGCACAGTCGCGAAAAGTGGGCAAGCGGCCCATGATCCAACCAGGAATGCACATGAACGTCAGCGTTTTCGATCTGTTCAAGATCGGCATCGGTCCTTCCAGCTCGCATACCGTCGGGCCGATGATCGCGGCGTGCCGCTTCGCCTCGCACATCGAGGACGCGAATCTGCTTGGCTTCGTCACGCGGGTGCGCGCTGAACTGTTCGGCTCGCTCGGCGCCACCGGCAAGGGCCACGGCACCGACAAGGCCGTGCTGCTCGGCCTGGAAGGCAATCTGCCCGATCTGATCGATCCCGACCTGATCGCGCCGCGCCTCAAAGAAATTCGCGAGACGAAGCGCCTGATGTTGCTCGGCAAGCATGCGGTCGCATTCGAAGAGCGCGAACACATAGGCTTTTATCGCAAGCTGATGCCGGGTGCGCCGGGATCGAGCATCGTGCATCCGAACGGCATGCGCTTTCAGGCGTTCGACGAGAACGGCCAGCTGCTCGTCGAGAAAGAATACTTCTCGGTCGGCGGCGGTTTCGTCGTGAATCGCGAAGGCGATCGCGTCAACGGACTGCGCGCGGGCGGCAGCGTGCCGTATCCGTTTCGCACCGGCGACGATCTCATGCGCGTGTGCAAGGAGACTGGTCTGTCTATCGCCGAGATCACGTTGCAAAACGAATGCGCGAATCGCAGCGAACAGGAAGTGCGCGAGGGCATGCTCGCCGTGTGGCGCGTGATGGCGGCATGCGTCGAGCGCGGCTGCAAGGAGCGCGGCGAGTTGCCGGGATCGATGCACGTCAAGCGTCGCGCGGCGGATCTTTCGTCGCAACTGCGCTTTCGTTCCGAAGAGTCGTTGCGCGATCCGCTTTCGATGCTCGACTGGGTCAACCTCTATGCAATGGCCGTCAACGAAGAGAACGCGGCGGGCGGCCGCGTCGTCACCGCGCCGACCAATGGCGCAGCGGGCGTGATCCCCGCCGTGCTGCACTACTACGTGAAGTTCATGCACGGCTCGAACGACGATGGCATCGTGCGCTTCCTTCTTACGGCAGCCGCCATCGGCATCATCTACAAGGAAACGGCTTCGATCTCGGGTGCCGAAGTGGGCTGCCAGGGCGAAGTGGGCGTGGCCTGCTCGATGGCCGCCGCCGCGCTGGCATCGGTCATGGGCGGCACGCCCGCGCAAGTCGAGAACGCCGCCGAAATCGGCATGGAACATAACCTTGGCATGACCTGCGACCCGGTGGGCGGCCTCGTGCAGATTCCCTGCATCGAGCGCAACGCGATGGGCGCGATCAAGGCCATCAATGCCGCGCGCATGGCGATGAAGGGCGACGGCCAGCATTACGTCTCGCTCGATTCGGTCATCAAGACCATGCGCGAAACCGGCGCCGATATGAAAACGAAATACAAGGAGACGTCGCGCGGCGGACTGGCCGTCAACGTCATCGAATGCTGAATTCAGTACGTCACGAAGGAAAGGAAACACCATGACCCGCTATTCGATCTTCAGCCTCTTGCGCAACGGCATGTCGTATCACGAGAACTGGGAGCGCCAGTGGCGAAGCCCCGAGCCCAAGCGCGAATACGACGTGGTGATCGTCGGCGGCGGCGGGCATGGTCTTGCGACGGCGTATTACCTGGCGAAGGAACACGGCATCACGAATGTCGCGATCCTGGAGAAGGGATGGATAGGCGGCGGCAATACCGCGCGCAACACGACGATCGTGCGCTCGAACTATCTGTGGGACGAATCTGCGGCTTTATACGAAAAGGCAATGAAGCTGTGGGAAGGCCTTTCGCAAGACCTCAACTACAACGTCATGTTCAGCCAGCGCGGCGTGATGAATCTCGCGCATACGCTGCAGGACGTGCGCGATACCGAACGCCGCGTGAACGCCAACCGTCTCAATGGCGTCGATGCCGAGTTCCTCACGTCCGCGCAGATCAAGGAAATCGAACCGACTATCAATCTCAATAGCCGCTATCCGGTGTTGGGTGCGTCGATTCAACGGCGCGGCGGCGTCGCGCGTCACGATGCCGTGGCGTGGGGGTTCGCGCGGGGCGCGGATCAGGCGGGCGTGGACATCATCCAGAACTGTCAGGTCACGGGAATTCGGCGCGACGGCAGCCAAGTCACGGGCGTCGATACCACCAAGGGTTTCATCAAGGCGAAGAAGGTCGCGGTGGTCGCGGCGGGCAATACGACATCGCTTGCGGATATGGCCGGCGTGCGTCTGCCGCTCGAAAGCCATCCGCTGCAGGCGCTCGTGTCCGAGCCCATCAAGCCGGTAGTCAACACGGTCGTAATGTCGAACGCGGTGCACGCTTACATCAGCCAGTCCGACAAGGGCGATCTCGTGATCGGCGCGGGCGTCGATCAATACACGGGCTTCGGGCAGCGCGGCAGTTTTCAGATTATCGAAGGCACGCTAGAGGCTATCGTCGAAATGTTCCCGGTGTTCTCGCGCGTGCGCATGAATCGCCAGTGGGGCGGCATTGTCGATGTCTCGCCGGATGCTTGCCCGATCATCAGCAAGACGGATGTGAAAGGCCTCTATTTCAATTGCGGCTGGGGCACGGGCGGCTTCAAGGCGACGCCGGGCTCGGGCTGGGCGTACGCGCACACCATCGCGAAAGACGAGCCGCATGCGCTGAATGCGCCGTTCTCGCTGGAGCGCTTCTATACGGGTCATCTGATCGACGAACACGGCGCGGCTGCCGTGGCGCACTAATCGCACTTTAGGGAGTTAGGAACATGTTGCTGATCGAATGCCCCTGGTGCGGCCCGCGCGCCGAAAGCGAATTTTCCTGCGGCGGCGAAGCGGATATCGCGCGCCCGCTCGAAACGGACAAGCTCACCGACAAGGAATGGGGCGATTACCTCTTCATGCGCAAGAACTCGCGCGGCAAGCATCGCGAACAATGGATGCATGCGCAAGGCTGCCGTCGCTGGTTCAAGGCGCAGCGCGATACGGTTTCATACGAGATTCAGGGCTACGAGACGTTCGACCGTCCGCTTGCCGTGATGGACACGAATAACGGAGGCACGTCGAAATGAGCCAGAAAGACCGACTCGGCGCGGGTGGACGCATCAACCGCGCGATTGCGTTGACGTTCACCTTCAACGGCAAGACGTATCAAGGTTTTCAAGGCGATACGCTTGCCTCCGCGCTGCTCGCCAACGGCCAGCATTTCGTTGCGCGTAGCTGGAAGTATCACCGGCCCCGCGGCATCGTCACGGCAGGTGTGGAAGAGCCGAATGCCGTCGTGCAGTTGGAAACCGGCGCGTACACGGTGCCCAATGCGCGTGCCACCGAAATCGAGCTATATCAGGGACTCGTCGCGACGAGTGTGAATGCGAAGCCGAGCATCGAGAACGATCGCATGGCCGTGAATCAGAAGATCGCGCGCTTCATTCCAGCGGGCTTCTACTACAAGACCTTCATGTGGCCGCGCAAATTCTGGCCGAAGTACGAAGATGTGATTCGCGATGCAGCGGGTCTCGGCAAGGCGCCCGAGCAACGCGACGCGGATCGTTACGACAAGTGCTTCGCGCATTGCGACGTGCTCGTGGTCGGCGGCGGTCCTTCGGGACTCGCGGCGGCGCATGCGGCGGGTTTGTCGGGCGCGCGCGTGATTCTCGTCGACGATCAAAGCGAACTCGGCGGCTCGTTGCTCTCGTGCCGCGCGGAGATCGATGGCAAGCCCGCGCTGCAATGGGTGCAGAAGATCGAAGCCGAACTGCGCAAAATGCCCGACGTGAAGGTACTTTCGCGCAGCACGGCGTTCGGCTATCAGGATCACAACCTCGTGACCATCACGCAGCGTCTGACCGAGCATCTGCCGGTGTCGTTGCGCAAGGGCACGCGTGAACTGCTGTGGAAGGTGCGCGCCAAGCGCGTGATTCTCGCGACGGGCGCGCACGAGCGGCCTGTCGTGTTCGGCAACAACGATTTGCCGGGCGTGATGATGGCTTCCGCCATATCGACGTATCTGCATCGCTATGCGGTGTTGCCGGGACGTCGCGCGGTCGTGTTCACCAACAACGATGACGCGTATCAGTGCGCGCTCGATCTGAAGGCGGCCGGCGCGGACGTCACGGTCGTCGATCCGCGGCCGGCGGAAACGAAAGGCGCGTTGCCTGCTGCCGCGCGTCGCTATGGCGTGCGCGTCATCAACGATGCGGTCATCACGGCGGCGCACGGCAAGCTGCGCGTGTCGTCAGTGGAAGTCGCAGCTTATGCGAAGGGGCAAGTCGGCGCGAAGCAGTCCGACCTGCAATGCGACCTCGTGGCGATGTCGGGCGGCTGGAGTCCCGTGTTGCATCTCTTCGCGCAATCGGGCGGCAAGGCGCACTGGCACGAGGATAAAGCCTGCTTCGTCCCCGGCAAGGCCATGCAACTGGAAAGCAGCGTGGGCGCGTGCGCGGGCGAGTTCTCGCTGGCGCGCGGCATCCGCTTCGCACTCGATGCGGGCGCCGACGCAGCGCGCGCGGCAGGGCTTATCGTCGCGCGGCCGAATCCGGTGCAAGTGGCCGAGATCACGGAAGCGCCGTTGTTGCCGTTGTGGCTCGTCGGTGGACGCGAACTCGCGACGCGCGGCCCCAAGCAGTTCATCGACTTCCAGAACGACGTCTCTGCTGCCGACATCTTTCTCGCGGCGCGTGAAGGCTTCGAATCGGTCGAGCACGTGAAGCGTTATACGGCGATGGGCTTCGGCACCGATCAAGGCAAGCTCGGCAACATCAACGGCATGGCGATTCTCGCGCAAGCTCTGAACAAGACGATTCCCGAGACCGGCACGACGACCTTCCGCCCGAACTACACGCCGGTTTCCTTCGGCACGTTCGCGGGCCGCGAACTGGGCGAGTTTCTCGATCCGGTGCGCAAGACGGCGGTTCACGAATGGCACGTTCAGAACGGCGCCGCGTTCGAGGATGTCGGCAACTGGAAGCGTCCCTGGTACTACCCGAAGGCGGGCGAGGACATGCACGCGGCAGTCGCGCGCGAATCGCTCGCAGTGCGCGAAAGCGTCGGCATTCTCGATGCATCGACGCTCGGCAAGATCGACATTCAAGGCCCGGATGCGGCTCAGTTGCTGAACTGGGTCTATACGAATCCGTGGAGCAAGCTCGAAGTCGGCAAGTGCCGCTACGGTCTCATGCTCGACGAAAACGGCATGATCTTCGACGACGGCGTGACCGTGCGCCTTGCCGACCAGCATTACATGATGACGACCACCACGGGCGGCGCGGCGCGCGTACTCACGTGGCTCGAACGCTGGCTGCAAACCGAATGGCCCGACATGCGCGTGCGGCTTGCCTCCGTGACGGATCACTGGGCCACGTTCGCGGTCGTGGGACCGAACAGCCGCAAGGTGCTGCAAAAGGTGTGTCACGACATCGACTTCGCGAATGCCGCGTTCCCGTTCATGAGCTATCGCGAGGGCACGGTGGCGGGTGCATCGGCGCGCGTGATGCGCATCAGCTTCTCGGGCGAACTCGCGTATGAAGTGAACGTGCCGGCCAATGTCGGACGCGCGGTGTGGGAAGCCATCATGGAAGCGGGCGCGGAATTCGACATCACGCCCTACGGCACCGAAACCATGCACGTGTTGCGTGCGGAGAAGGGCTACATCATCGTGGGCCAGGATACGGACGGCTCGATGACGCCTTACGACCTCGGCATGGGCGGGCTAGTCGCGAAGTCGAAGGACTTCATCGGCAAGCGTTCGCTCACGCGTTCGGACACCGCCAAGCCGGGACGCAAGCAGTTCGTCGGTCTGCTCTCGGACGATCCTTCGTTTGTCATTCCGGAAGGCTCGCAGATCGTCGCGGGTTCGTTCCAGGGCGACTCGGCGCCAATGCTCGGTCATGTCACATCGAGCTATTTCAGCCCTATTTTGAAGCGCTCGATTGCGCTTGCCGTGGTGAAGGGCGGTCTTGACAAGATCGGCGAGGCGGTCACCATTCCGCTTTCGAGCGGCAAGCAGATCAACGCAAAAATCACCAGTTCGGTGTTCTACGACAGCGAAGGAGCACGTCAGCATGTGGAATGAAACCAGAGGTTCCTCGACGGTCGTCGATCGCGTCACGGTTGGACAAGGGGTGTGGCAGGAGTCACCGCTCGTCGGCGCGGATGCGTTGCTGAAGGCGCATCAGGCGGGCTCGCCGAAAGCGTTTCGTCTTTCCGAGCGGCCGTTTCTCCAACTCGTCAACGTGCGTGGCGATACGCGCGATGCGGCCTTCGTGCAGGCCGTGCAAAGCGTGATTGGCTGCGCGCCGCCCGACAAACCGAACACCACCGCGCGCGGCAATGGCTACGACATGCTGTGGCTCGGCCCCGATGAATGGCTCGTGCGCTCACTGACCGCGCACGATGCCGCACGCCCCGCGCCGCTCGAAGCGAAGTTGCGCGACGCGTTCAAGGGCGCGTTCGCGGCAGCGGTGGATATCGGCAGCGGCTATACGGTGCTCGAAATCGATGGGCCGCGCACGCGCGATGTCCTTTCACGCGGATGCCCGCTCGACCTGCATCCGAAAGTATTCGGCGAAGGCCAGTGCGCGCAGAGTCATTACTTCAAGGCTTCGCTCACGCTCGTGCCGTTGGGCGGTGACCGCTTCGAACTGATCATCCGCCGCAGCTTCGCGGACTACTTCGTGAAGATCATGCTCGATGCCGCCGAGCCCTTGCTCGCATGAAGCCGTTCGAACCGCTTGCCATGGGCGGACAGGGCTGGCGCGTCGTCGTCGATGAACTGATGGTGACGACGCGCGTCGGCTTGTACGAACATGAGCATCGTGCGCCGCAGCCGGTTGCTATCGATGCAAGCCTGCGTTATCGAAGCACGCCCCATGAATCGACGGATGGTCTTATCGATTACGAAGCGTGGTGCGATCGCGTGAGTGCGTTTCTCGAAACGAAGCCGCATACGCGTTTGCTCGAAACGCTCGCGATGGAAATCGCCGCGTTCTCCTTCGATGAATGGCCCGCGCTCGACGGTCTCACGCTCGCGTTGCATAAGCCCAAGATTCGTGAAGGCACGCGCCGTCTTGCGTTGGAACTCGACTGGCGTCGTGCCGATTTCGACGCGTGGCGCGCACAGAACGCAGCCGCGCTTCAAGCTTCCTGACCTTCACGACGATGACTTCATCGCGCGACACGGCGGCGTTGCTTTCCGAGCGCGCGGTCAAGGAGCGCGATGCGAACGCGGCGCTCGCGCTTCTCGAACGCAGCATTGCGTTGAAGCATCGGCGGATTGCGTTGATTCGCTATCTGCATGCGCAGTATCTCGACGCGCCGCTCGATGCGCGTCACCACGAGTACGTGAAGAACATCGCTGCAAGGCTCAGCGTGGATGCGCTCATGCGCGTTGCCGCGGCGGCGCGCGCACGCTATGACGCATGACGCGTACGTTCCATCCCGATGACGCGAATCTTCTATGTTGCGGAATTATGTCGGCGTCTACTGAAAACGCTTTGACTTCTGTACGCCACGTCCACGCGGTTAGCGCCGCATCGAGAGAGGGATGACATGTCCACCGCCACGCAATCGCGCGCGAGCGCTGCTGCACGGCTAGAACGCCTGCCGTTCTCCGGGTATCACCGCACCATTTTCATCATCATTGCCGTTGCGTTTTTCTTCGATTCGGTGGACCTCGGCACGATGACCTTCGTGCTCGGTTCGATCAAGACGGAGTTCGGTTTGTCGACCGCGACTGCGGGCCTCGTTGCAAGCGCAAGCTTCTTCGGCATGGTGCTCGGCGCGGCCGTCGCGGGCTTGCTTGCGGACCGCTTCGGACGCCGGCCCGTGTTCCAGTGGAGCATGGTGCTGTGGGGACTGGCGTCGTACCTGTGCTCGACGGCGCATTCCGTCGATGCGTTGATCTTCTATCGCGTGCTGCTTGGTATCGGCATGGGAATGGAGTTTCCTATCGCGCAGACGTTGCTCTCCGAGTTCGTGCCGACGGCTTCACGCGGCAGACTGATTGCGTTGATGGATGGCTTCTGGCCGCTGGGATTCATCGCGTCGGGCGTGGTGTCGTACTTCGTGTTGCCGCAGTTTGGCTGGCGCACCGAGTTTGCGTTGCTTGCGATACCCGCGGTGTTCGTGCTGATCGTGCGGCGCGTGGTGCCCGAGTCGCCGCGATGGCTCGAACATCACGGACGTATCGAAGAAGCGGATCGCGTGCTCGATGAAGTCGAGGCGAAGGTCATGAGGGCTAGCGGCTTGCGTGCGTTGCCTGCGCCTTCGATGCTGGCGGAACCGCCTGTCAGGAAGGGATCTGGAGCGTTTCGTGAGATCTGGAGTGCGGCATACAGGCGTCGCACGATCATGGTTTGGGCGCTTTGGTTCTTTGCGTTGCTTGGCTTCTATGGATTGACGTCGTGGCTCGGCGCGTTGATGCAACAGGCCGGTTTTGCCGTCACGAAGTCCGTGCTTTATACGGTGCTGATCTCGCTTGGCGGCGTGCCGGGTTTCTTGTGTGCGGCGTGGCTCGTGGAACGGTGGGGACGCAAGCCGACTTGCATCGCATCGCTTTTGGGTAGCGGGTTGATGGCGTACTTGTATGGCCAAACCGCGTTGCATGCCGAAACGCCGACGCTCCTGATCTGCGCGGGACTTGCCATGCAGTTCTTCCTCTTCGCGATGTGGGCCGTGCTTTATACCTATACGCCCGAGTTGTATGGGACCGGCGCGCGCGCGACGGGGTCGGGGTTTGCATCGGCGATCGGGCGTGTCGGGTCGTTGATCGGGCCTTATGTCGTTGGCGTCGTGTTGCCGGTCTTCGGACAGGGCGGAGTCTTTTCGCTGGGCGCCGCCTGTTTTGTGGTGGCGGCGTCGGCGGTTTGGATTCTTGGGATCGAGACGCGCGGGCTCGCGCTGGAGACGCTGGTTTCGGAGGCAGAGGTGGTGGAAGGGAGCGGCGTGCTGGTTTCGGCTCGGGAGTGAGGGATCGCGGCGTGGCCCACACCGATGATCCCGAAGGCCGATGGTACGATGTAAAAAAACGAACATCTCACTTCAAAACGAAAATCGGCGAGAGACGGGACAAAGCCAGCGTATGACACGTTTATTCTTGCCCGGACCCAAGCGGCAACCAGTCCCGCGCCATGTTGTTCGATCGGCCACGCGCGCGGGATTTCCCCGATGAACAAGCATCCCGCGCAGCCTGACATGCAGGCGATCACGCCGCCCGATCGCGCGACGCTCCTGCGCGAAATCGACCGGACCGCGTGCTGGGATATCGTGGTGATCGGCGGCGGCGCGAGCGGTCTAGGCACGGCTGTCGATGCCGCGTCGCGCGGCTATCGCACCTTGCTGCTCGAAGCGCGGGACTTCGCGAAGGGCACGTCGAGTAAGGCGACCAAGCTCGTGCACGGCGGCGTGCGTTATCTCGCGCAAGGCAACATCCCGCTCGTGCGCGAGGCTTTGCATGAACGAGGGCTGCTTGCACGCAATGCGCCGCATCTGGTGAACGCGCTGGGTTTCGTCGTGCCCGCTTACCGCTTAACCGACAAGCTGTTCTACGGCGCCGGCTTGAAGGTCTACGACTGGCTTGCGGGCGCATTGAATCTCGCGCCGAGTCGTGGTCTCGGTCTGCGCGAAACGCACGACAAGGCGCCCATGCTCGCCGGCAATCTGCAGGGCCGCGCGCTCCGTGGCGGCACGCTCTACTATGACGGCCAGTTCGACGACGCGCGCCTCGCCATTGCACTCGCGCGCACGGTTTTCGATCTCGGCGGCATCGCGCTCAACAATGCGGCAGTGCGCGGTATCGAGGTGGATCGCGCGGACAGGACGCATCGGATTGCCTTCGAAGACACCGAAACGGGCGATGCCTTCTCAGTGCGCGCCCGCTGCGTGGTCAACGCAACCGGCGTCTGGGTGGATGCCATTCGCGCAATGGACGATCCCCGCGCGCGTCCCATCGTGGCGCCGAGTCAGGGCGTGCATCTCACGTTGCCCGGCCGCTTCCTCAAAAGCGATAACGCCATTCTCGTGCCGAAGACGAAAGACGGCCGTGTGCTGTTCGTGGTGCCGTGGCATGGGCAGACTATCGTCGGCACGACGGATACACCGCAGAGCGACGTGCCGCTCGAACCGCGTGCAAGCGACGCGGAGATCGACTTCATCCTGAGTTCGGCGGCAGATTATCTCTCGCTCAAACCGACGCGCGACGATGTCTTGAGCGTGTGGGCCGGCCTGCGTCCGCTCGTGAAGGGCGATAGCGGCGCGTCGACGGCGGCGCTGTCGCGCGAGCATACGATCGAATCGAGTTCCACCGGAATGATCACGGTGACGGGCGGCAAGTGGACGACGTATCGACTGATGGCGGAACAAGTGGTCGATCTGGCCATTGCAAACGGTCTGTTGGCGGCTGCGCCATGCCGCACGCGCTCGTTGCCCTTGCATGGCGCAACGGGCGTGCAAAGCGGGTACTACGGTTCGGATGCGGGGATCATCGAACGATTGCCGGGCGCGGACACGTTGCTCGTCGAAGCAGGCGGCCTGACCGAAGCGCAAACGCGTTTCGCGGTGCGCGCGGAGCTGGCGCGTTCGGTCGAAGACGTGCTTGCGCGCCGTAATCGCGCGCTCTTTTTGGATGCCGCCGCAGCACGTGCGGCGGCGCCCGAAGTGGCGCGCATCATGGCTCAGGAACTCGGCCGCGACGCTGCGTGGCAGTCCGCGCAAGTCGCCAGTTTCGAAGCCTTTGCCCGAAACTGGACCTTGCGTTGATGCGCTGAAGTAAGCGTCAGAACGCGTGCCGCATGCCGATCATCGCGATGAACTGCGACGGCCCGGACGACGGCGTGGTGTTCTGCGAATCGCCGACCACCGCGACTGCATCCGAAATTCTCACACGGCCCGCGCCATTCGCGATCAAAGACTGACCGCTCGCGTGCTGATAAGCCTGCAACGCGTAGAACGTGGTGCGCGCGGACAAAGCATAAGTCTGCTCCAGCGAAATCTGTTGATAACGCGCCGGGTCATTCACGCCGTTCGACTTGCTGGCCCGTGTGTAGCTGTAGCCCGCCGCTGCGGCGAAAGCAGGCGTGAAACGATACGACGCAATCGCGCCGTACGAGTTGAACACGGCTTCGTCCGAGAACAATGAGTGCGCGCCCGGTGCGTATTGCACGTTCGAATAGTTCAGACCCACCATCAGGTCCTTGAGCGTGTAGCGCGCGGCAGCGGCGATCATCTGCACGCCGCCCGACGTGGCGTAGCCGTTGTTGACCGGCGAATTGTTGGCGAAGCTGCCGATGGCGCTGCTCGTCGCGACGTCTTTGAGGTGCACATAACCCGCTGCGATCGAGACGGGCTTGAAGTCGTAGCGCAACGCCGCGCTGAGGTTGGAGCCGCTCGCAATGCTGCCGGCTTCGCCGCCGAGCCCGGCTTGTGCGGCGAGCGTCAGACCCGCGATGTTCGGCGAGACATACGAGACCGAGTTATTGAAGCGCAGTGTGGTGTCGAGCGCATCGACATCGCCGGGATGTGCGCCGGTCGCGCCCGTGAGCGCGCTGGTCGGACCGAGCGCGCCGACGAGATTGAAGTAGGGCGTGTATTGCCGCCCGAGCGTCAGCGTGCCGTAACGGTCGTTGGAGAGACCGGCATAGGCTTGTCGATTGAACATGCCCGCGGAGCTTGCCGCTGCGCCGTTCAGGGAATTGAAGCCGCTCTCCAGACGAAACACGGCTTTTGTGCCGCCGCCGAGATCTTCCGCGCCCAGCAGGCCAAACTTACTCGCCTGCAAACTGCCTTGCGACATATACACGTTCGACGAGCCGCGCTGATTGCTGGCATAGGCGAAGGCGTTATCGACTACGCCGTACAACGTGACGCTGCTCTGCGCTGCCGCCGATGCGGACACGACCGCCGCTGCGAGCGGCAGACACGCGATGGCAAGCGCGCGCGTGGGTTGAAGCTTTGAGACTTGCATTGCTACTTCGGTCCTTCAGTTTAAAAGTGTTGATCAAATGTTGATGTTCAAGGTCAGATGTAGCCAACCCTGTTCGGTGCGCTCACTGATCACCGTGCCATTCGTGCATGAAGCACGGCGCGCGTCGGAAGCGGGCACGCTGATGCGCACTTCGTTCTGCGAGCGCGGCATGTTACCTGCTCGTTCGACGGCGATTCGCAACGTTTCGTGGTCGCTGTGTATTCGCACGCGCCAGCGGCCTTGTTCGCCGCGACGCCCTTCGCTTTAGCCGTCACATTTATTTCCATTCGGTACGGCGACGGGAACGCTTCGGAATACGAATGGGCTGCGATCGTAATAATTGAGATGAAGACGAGGCACTAGGGAAAACCATGCGTCGGATGCAAAGGTCGCCGCCGGTTATCGAGCCGAAGAGTTCGGCTCGGAGGAGGTTTCTCTGGAAATGCTCAGATGCGCGAGGTGGCGGAGTCGCTCGTCACGTCACTTTTCGCACGCTCGACCAGTTCCTTCTGCAACCAGCCGCTGTCGCGCGCGCGCTTGCCGTTCGCCACGAAGTACGGCGTCTCGACGCGTGGCAAGGCTTCGCGCCCGCGAATGCGATCCGCGATCTTTTCCGCGAGCATGATGGTCGGCGCGTTGAGATTGCCCGTCGTGATCTGCGGCATGATCGACGCATCCACTACGCGCAAGCCTTCCATGCCGTGCACGCGTCCTTCGGCATCGACCACGGCCATATCGTCGTAACCCATCTTGCACGAGCACGACGGGTGATATGCGGTCTCCGCTTTCGCGCGGATGAAGGCATCCAGATCCCGGTCGCTCATGCGCTTTGCGCCGGGATTCAACTCGCGTCCGCGATACTTGCTGAGCGCCGGCTGCTGCATGATTTCGCGCGTGATGCGAAGCGCATCGCGGAACTCGCGCCAGTCGAGCGGATCGGCCATGTAGTTAAAGAGGATGCCCGGATGCGCGTGCGGGTCGCGTGACGTGAGCTTGACGCGTCCACGGCTGGGCGATCGCATCGACCCGACATGCGCCTGAAACCCATGCAACTCGATGGCATTCGAACCGTTGTAATTGATCGCCACCGGCAGAAAGTGATACTGGATGTTCGGCCACGGATCGTCATCGCGCGTGCGGATGAAACCGCCCGCCTCGAACTGATTGCTCGCGCCTATGCCCGTGCCCTTCAGAAGCCATTCGAGCCCGATAGCAGGCTGATTACGCAGTTGCAGCGCGGGATAAAGCGAGACCGGCTCCTTGCATTCGTATTGCATGTACATCTCGAGGTGATCTTGCAGATTCTCACCGACTCCCGGCAGATCGTGCACCACGGGAATCTCGAGTTCCCTGAGCCAGCTCGAACGTCCGACACCGGAACGCTGCAGCAATTGCGGCGAAGCAATGGCGCCGCTGCATATGAGCACTTCACGCCGCGCATGCGCGCGCACGCGTTGCACGCCATGCAGATAAGCCACGCCAGTCGCGCGCTTGCCAGCGAACAACACACGGTCAGTAGTTGCATGCGTAACTATCGTGAGATTGCCGCGATGCTTCGCGTGATCCAGATAACCACGCGCCGTGCTCGCGCGCCTTCCGTTCGGCGTGACGGTACGATCCATCGGTCCAAAGCCTTCTTGCCGATAGCCGTTGAGATCGTCCGTACGCGGATAACCCGCCTGCACGCCTGCTTCGACCATCGCCGCGAAGAGTGGATTGTTGCCGGGTTTGCTGGTCGTGACATGAACGGGACCGTCGCCACCGTGATAATCGTTCGCACCGATATCGCGTGTCTCCGCTTTGCGGAAATACGGCAGACAGTCGAGATAGCTCCAGTTTGCAAGACCCGGCCGCATGGCCCAGTTGTCGTAGTCGAGCGCATTGCCGCGTATGTAGCACATGCCGTTGATGAGCGACGATCCGCCGAGTCCCTTGCCGCGTCCGCATTCCATGCGACGATCGTTCATATGCGGTTCGGGCTCGGTTTCATACGCCCAGTTGTAGCGCCGCCCTTGCAGCGGATACGCAAGCGCCGCCGGCATCTGCGTGCGAAAGTCGAAGCGATAATCCGGGCCGCCCGCTTCGAGCAGCAGCACCGTCACGTCCTCGTCTTCGGTAAGACGCGAGGCAAGCACGTTGCCCGCCGATCCCGCGCCCACGATGATGTAGTCGTATTCCATCGCGCTCATCGAAAGCTCCTTAAAACACGGGCTGATAAGGCCCGAGCTCGACCTGCACGGACTTGATGCGCGTGTAGGCATTGAGCGTCACGATGCCGTTTTCGCGCCCCACGCCCGATTGCTTGTAGCCGCCCACGGGCATTTCCGCGGGCGATTCGCCCCATGTGTTGATCCAGCAGATACCCGCTTGCAACCGATGAATCACGCGATGCGCACGCGATATGTTCTCCGTGACCACGCCCGCCGCAAGTCCGTATTCGGTATCGTTTGCGCGCGCGATGACTTCGTCTTCGTCGTCGAAGGCAAGAATGCTCATCACCGGTCCGAAGATTTCCTCGCGCACGATACGCATGTCGTCGCGGCAATCGGCAAACACGGTCGGTGCGACATACTGGCCGCGCGCGAATGCACCATCGCTCATGCGCGCGCCGCCGGCGATGAGTCGCGCGCCTTCGCGCTTGCCGCTTTCGATAAAGCCGAGCACTTTATGCAGTTGCGCCGCGCTTGCAAGCGGGCCGAAGTTGGTGAGCGGATCATCCGGCGCGCCAATGCGAATACGCTTTACGCGCTCCAGCACCAGCGCTTCGAAGCGTTCGATCACGCCGCGCTTGACGAACACGCGCGTTCCGTTCGTGCATACCTGTCCCGAGCTAAAGAAGTTCGCGCTCATGGCAATGTCGGCGGCGCGTTCGAGATTGGCGTCGTGAAATACGATGAGCGGCGACTTGCCACCCAGTTCCATCGTCACTTCCTTGAGCGTCGAGCCGCCCGCATGCGCCATGACCTTCTTGCCGGTTTGCACCCCGCCCGTGAACGATATCTTCTCGATACCCGCATGTTCCGCGAGCATGGCGCCCACGCGGCCATCGCCTTGAACCACGTTGAAGACTCCGGCGGGCACGCCCGCTTCGGTATAAATCTCCGCGAGCTTCAGCGCGGTGAGTGGCGTGATCTCGCTTGGCTTGAAGATCATCGCGTTGCCGGCCGCGAGCGCGGGCGCAGACTTCCAGCAAGCTATCTGTATCGGATAATTCCATGCGCCGATGCCCGCGCACACGCCAAGCGGCTCGCGTCGCGTATAGACGAACGACGATTCGCGCAGCGGTATTTGCGTGCCTTCGATGGCCGTCGCGAGTCCCGCGTAATACTCGATCACATCCGCGCCGGTGACGATATCCACGGCGCGCGTCTCCGCAATCGGCTTGCCGGTGTCTCGCGTTTCGAGCGCGGCGAGTTCGTCGTTGCGCGCGCGTAGCAGGTCGACGGTGCGTCGCAGGATGCGGGAGCGCTGCATCGCGGTCATGGCGGCCCATTCGCGTTGCCCGTCGTGTGCTGCGTGCACGGCGCGATCGACATCCGCTTGCGACGCCTGCTGGACGTGCGCGATGGATTCACCGGTGGCGGGATCGAGCGTGACGAAGGTTTCGCCGCTCGTGGCATCGACGTATGCGCCGCCGATGTAAAGGCGTTGCTCTTCCATGTCGTGCTCCTTTGAGGATGGAAAGTTTTAGCCGCGCGCTTCGAGCACCAGGTCGATGTAGTCGTAAGCGAGGCGCAACGCCGACTTCGTATCGAACGGTTCGCCTGCAAGCGCGCCGCGCAGCCAGAGACCGTCGATAAGCGCGGCAAGACCGCTGGCCGCACGGCGCGCGGCAGGCTTCGTCAAGGCGCGCGAGAAGTCCGCGCATAGATTCGAATAGAGTCGCCGCGTGTTGACACGCTGCAAACGCCGCAACTCGGGCTTGTGCATGCTCTCGGACCAGAACGCGAGCCATGTCTTCATGGCGGGGCCGTTCACCTGTTCGACATCGAAATTCGCGGCGACCACTGCGCGCAACTTCGCACGCGGCTCGGCTTTCGCGGCCTTGCGGCGACGCGACGTGGCCTGCCAGAGATTGCGCAGCACATGACGCATGGTGGCTTCGAGCAGCCCGTCCTTGTCGCCGAAATAGTGACTGACGATTCCCGTCGATGTACTCGCGCGCTGCGCCACCGAGGCGAGCGTCGCACCGCCGAGGCCCGCTTCGTCGATGGTCTGCAAGGTCGCGTCGATGAGTTGCGCGCGACGAATCTCGCGCATTCCGAGTTTGGGCATTGGTCGCTTCTGCTGTCAGTTCGATTCGATGTTAGGCGTTTTTATATTGAACGGTCAATCAATAAAAACCGCCGAAGAACGTCATGTCGGTTTCAGTCAAACCCGCGTCGCATTGGAGATCGGTCGTGCGCGACTAGCGGCGCTACGCTCGACGAACGGGCGCGATGAACCGTGACGGTGCATCGCGCGAGCCGTCCACGAGACATGGAGACGATCAATGAGCAGCAATCGCGGCGTCGTATATCTGGGGCAGGGCAAGGTGGAAGTGCAGTCCATCGACTATCCGAAGATGGTCGATCCACGCGGGCGCGACATCGGCCACGGCGTCATTCTTCGCGTAGTCAGTACCAATATCTGCGGCTCGGATCAGCATATGGTGCGCGGCCGCACGACGGCGGAAGTCGGCCTCGTGCTCGGGCACGAGATCACGGGCGAAGTGATCGAAATCGGCCGCGATGTGGAGACGCTTGCCATTGGCGATCTCGTTTCGGTGCCGTTCAACGTGGCATGCGGGCGCTGCCCGACCTGCAAGGCGCAACATACGGGCGTGTGTCTGAACGTAAACCCGTCGCGTGCTGGCGGCGCGTATGGTTATGTCGATATGGGTGGCTGGATAGGCGGCCAAGCGGAATACGTGATGGTTCCGTATGCCGATTTCAATCTGCTGAAGTTTCCGGACAAGGCACAGGCCATGTCGAAGATACGCGACCTCACGTGTCTCTCCGACATCTTGCCGACGGGTTATCACGGCGCGGTGATGGCGGGCGTGAAGCCGGGTGCGACGGTCTATATCGCGGGCGCGGGACCGGTTGGAATGGCGGCGGCGGCATCGGCGCGCATCTTGGGCGCGGCGTGCACCATCGTCGGCGACATGAACGAAGAGCGCCTGGCGCACGCGCGCAAGATGGGTTTCGAGACCATCGATCTCTCGAAGGACGCGACGCTCGGCGAGCAGATCGAGCAGATTCTCGGTAAGCCGGAAGTGGATTGCGCGGTCGATTGCGTGGGCTTCGAGGCACACGGTCACGGCAGCGGCAGCGGCGAGGAAGCGCCGGCCACCGTGCTCAATTCGCTGATGGAGATCACGAAGGCAGCGGGCGCCATTGGCATTCCCGGCCTCTATGTCACCGATGACCCCGGCGCCGCCGATGCCGCCGCGCGCAAGGGCAGTCTCAGCATTCGCTTCGGCCTTGGCTGGGCGAAGTCGCATTCGTTCCACACGGGACAGACGCCGGTGATGAAGTACAACCGCAATCTGATGCAGGCCATCTTGTGGGATCGTTTGCCGATTGCGGATATCGTCAACGTGTCCGTGATTTCGCTCGATGAAGCGCCCGAAGGCTACAGAAAGTTCGATGGCGGCGCGCCGAGGAAGTTCGTGCTCGATCCGCACGGATTGTTGAAAGCGGCGTAATCGGCCTGGAATGAAGAGAGCCGTTGGCTGTTGCAAGCCAACGGCTCTTTTTGTTCGAACCGATATCAGGCAACCAGCGCCGAAGGTGCAACCGCCGCAAGTGAAGGCGCTTGCTTGCGGCGTTCGCGCGTGGGCGCGGTTCCGAAGGCATCGCGATAACTCTTCGAGAAGTGGCACGCCGACTGGAAGCCGCAAGCCATGGTGATATGCATGATCGACATATCGGTTTGCAGCAGCAGTTCGCGCGCGCGCCGCAGACGCAGCGTGAGATAGTAGTGCGTCGGCGTCATGCCGAGATGCTCGCGAAAGAGCCGCTGCAATTGCCGTTGCGACATGCCGGCAAGGCGCGCCAGTTCCTCGCGCGACAGCGGCTCCTCGATGTTGTTCTCCATGAGCGAGATCACTTCGAAGAGCGACTTGTTGGCCGATCCGAGTCGTGCCACGAGCGGCATGCGCTGCTGCGCGCTCGTATCGCGTACATGTTCGACGATGAATTGCTCGGCGATCTGTGTCACGCGCGCCGTACCCACGCGGGATGCGATGAGATTGAGCATCATGTCGAGCGGCGCGACGCCGCCGGTACACGTGACGCGATCGCGGTCGATCACGAACAGTTCCTTCAGGAAGCGCGTGTCGGGAAACTCTTCCTTGAGCGCCGACATGTTCTCCCAGTGGATCGCGCACGCATAGCCCGCGAGTAAGCCCGCACGAGCCAGTGCATAAGTGCCGGTGCAGAGGCTGCCGAGCACGCTGCCCATGCGGGCGAAGCGGCGCAGCGCGGCGAGATGTGCGGGCGTGGTCGCGCGCTGCACATCGATGCCGCCGACCACGAACACGATATCGGGTTGTCCCACGCATTCCACCGGACCTGTATCGACGGACAAGCCGTTGCTCGCGGTGACGGGACCGCCATCGGGACTCACGATCGACCAGCGATACAACGGCTGCCCCGTCAGATAGTTCGCCATGCGCAGGACTTCGATCGCGTTGGTGAAAGCGATCATGGTGAAGTTGGGAAGCGGCATGAAAGCGAAGTGCGACAGCGACGCCGTGCGATCGGGGGACATGTGAGGAATGATTCCTTCGAATCTATTGTTTGACGCCGTCAGATGCGGCGCTTTGCCACTTTTTGCATTTTGGTTTCGTTTGCAACTACCATGCCATCAGGCTAAACCCTGAGCCTCGCGAGGCATCGTGCATGCTTCATATAGACGCGATTTCCTCGCCGACCCTCCACGAGCAAGGGCGCGCACCGTCGATGCGCACGGGCGTTCCGCGACAGTGCAGCGGCGCACCGAATAAATCGCTACACCGAAATCCATCGCGCCACTTGTCGAAAAAAGACGCGCATGTCGGAAAAGGCCAAGAACACGTCTAAATTCGTAAATTGACCGGCAGGACGAAAGTCAAGAATAGACGCAACGATTACGGCCGCGACGGAAAACGGAAAAGCATCCGAAGAGCCACCCGCACCGCCGTCGAACGGCCGTCACACTTGACCCACGGACCTGCCAATGTCGAACTCGAATCCCTTCTTCGAAGCCCCGCTTGCATCCAGCGACGCTTCGGTGCGCGGCGCGATCCTGAAAGAACTGGAGCGCCAGCAATCGCAAATCGAACTGATCGCGTCGGAAAACATCGTGTCGCGCGCCGTACTGGAAGCGCAAGGCTCGGTGCTCACGAACAAGTACGCGGAAGGGTATCCGGGCAAGCGCTATTACGGCGGCTGTGAATTCGTCGATGAAGTCGAGGCGCTCGCCATCGATCGCATCAAGCAGCTCTTCAACGCGAAGTTCGCCAACGTGCAGCCGCATTCGGGCGCGCAGGCCAACGGCGCCGTGATGCTTGCGCTCGCCAAACCCGGCGACACCATTCTCGGCATGTCGCTCGATGCGGGCGGTCACCTCACGCATGGCGCGAAGCCCGCGCTTTCGGGCAAGTGGTTCAACGCGGTGCAATACGGTGTGAACCGCGACACCATGCTGATCGATTACGAGCAGATCGAGGAACTCGCGAAGCAACACAAGCCGTCATTGCTGATCGCGGGATTCTCGGCGTATCCGCGCAAACTGGACTTCGCGCGTCTGCGCAAGATCGCCGATAGCGTCGATGCGAAGCTCATGGTCGATATGGCGCATATCGCGGGCATCATCGCGGCGGGGCGTCACGATAACCCCGTGGATCATGCGCACGTGGTCACGTCCACCACGCACAAGACCTTACGCGGTCCGCGCGGCGGTTTCATCCTCACGAACGACGAAGACATCGCCAAGAAGATCAACTCGGCCGTGTTCCCCGGCCTGCAAGGCGGCCCGCTGATGCATGTGATAGCAGGCAAGGCGGTGGCCTTCGGCGAAGCGCTGCGGCCGGACTTCAAGACGTATATCGACAACGTGCTCGCAAATGCGCAAGCGCTCGGCGAAGTGCTCAAGGAAGGTGGTGTCGATCTCGTCACCGGCGGCACGGACAACCATCTGCTGCTCGTCGATTTGCGCCCGAAAGGCCTCAAGGGCAATCAGGTCGAGCACGCGCTGGAACGCGCGGGCATCACCTGCAACAAGAACGGCATTCCCTTCGATACCGAAAAGCCGACCGTCACCTCGGGCATTCGCTTAGGCACGCCGGCAGGCACGACGCGCGGCTTCGGCGTCAACGAGTTCCGCGAAACCGGCCGCCTGATTCTCGAAGTCTTCGAATCGCTGCGCGAGCATCCGGAAGGCGATCCGCAAACCGAACAACGCGTGCGCCGCGAGATCTTCGCGCTGTGCGAACGCTTCCCCATCTACTAAGCACACGGAGTTATCAACGATGAGCACTCTGCACGACAACAGCATCATCATCGACGGCCTGAACATCTCCAAGTTCGAGCGCTCCGTGTTCGAGGACATGCGCAAAGGTAACGTCACCGCGGTGAACTGCACGGTTTCGGTCTGGGAAGACTTCCAGAAGACGATCGACAACATCGCCGAGATGAAGCAACAGATTCGCGAGTACAGCGAGATTCTCACGCTCGTGCGCACGACCGACGACATTCTGCGCGCGAAGAAGGAAAACAAGACAGGCATCATCTTCGGCTTCCAGAACTCGTATGCGTTCGAGGACAACCTCGGCTATATCGAAGTGTTCAAGGAGCTCGGCGTGAACGTGGTGCAACTCTGCTACAACACGCAGAACCTGGTCGGCACGGGCTGCTATGAACCGGACGGCGGACTCTCGGGTTATGGCAAGGAAGTGATCCACGAGATGAATCGCGTCGGCATCATGGTCGATCTTTCCCACGTGGGCGCGAAGACTTCTTCCGATGCCATCGCCTGCTCGAAGAAGCCTGTCACGTACTCGCACTGCTGTCCCTCGGGACTCAAGGACCATCCGCGCAACAAGACCGACGATCAGCTGAGAGAGATCGCGGACGCCAACGGCTTCGTCGGCGTGACCATGTTCTCGCCGTTCCTGAAGAAAGGCCCGGACGCGACCGTCGACGATTATCTCGAAGCCATCGACTACGTGATCAACGTGATCGGCGAAGACAAGGTGGGCATCGGCACGGACTTCACGCAAGGCTACAGCACCGAGTTCTTCGACTGGATCACGCACGACAAGGGCCGTTATCGCCGTCTGACGAACTTCGGCAAGGTCGTGAATCCGGAAGGCATTCGCACGATCGGCGAGTTCCCGAACCTCACGGCCGCGATGGAAAAAGCGGGCTGGGGCGAGACGCGTATCAAGAAGGTGATGGGCGAGAACTGGATGCGCTTCTTCGGCGAAGTCTGGAACGTCTGACTCCAACAAGAACAGGGAACCCGCGATGCAACCGCAACTGCCTATCGACGTCGATCAAGAAACGGGCGTCTGGACTACCGACGCGCTGCCCATGCTGTATGTGCCGCGCCACTTCTTCACCAACAACCACGTGGCCGTGGAAGAAGCGCTCGGCCGCGAAGCTTACGCCGCGATTCTCTACGAGGCGGGCTACAAGTCCGCTTATCACTGGTGCGACAAGGAGGCGGACAAGCACGGCATAGCGGGCATGGCGGTGTTCGAGCATTACCTGAAGCGCCTGTCGCAACGCGGCTGGGGTCTCTTCGATATCGTCGAATCCGACCCGCAGAGCGCCATGGCGCGCGTGCATCTGCGTCACTCGTCCTTCGTGCTCGCGCAACCGGGCAAGCACGGCAAGCTCTGCTACATGTTCGCCGGATGGTTCGCCGGCGCGCTGGACTGGGTCAACGACACCGCACCCGACAGCACGAAGAAGGGGCCGCGTTCGCACTCGGTCGAAACGCAATGCGCCGCGGAAGGCTGCGAGCATTGTGTGTTCGAAGTGTCGCCGCTCGCATCGAAATAAAGGCTTCAAAGCAAAACCTTTCCGAGGTCGCCCGCAATGCGTTACCCGAACCTTTTCAAGCCACTCACGCTGAACAAACTGACCTTGCGTAACCGTATCGTCAGTACCGCGCATGCCGAGGTCTATGCCGAGCCAGGCGGTCTGCCCGGCGACCGGTATATCCGCTATTACGAAGAGAAGGCGAAGGGCGGCGTGGCGCTAGCCGTTTGCGGAGGTTCGAGCCCGGTGTCGATCGACAGCCCGCAAGGCTGGTGGAAGTCGGTGAACCTGTCGACCGACAAGGTCATCGACCCGCTCTCGCGGCTGGCCGAAGCGATGCATCGGCATGGCGCGAAGATCATGATCCAGGCAACGCACATGGGCCGACGTTCGGCGTGGCACGGCGAGAGCTGGCCGCATCTGATGTCGCCTTCGGGCGTGCGGGAGCCAGTGCATCGCGGCAACGCGAAGATCATCGAAGTGGAAGAGATCAAGCGCATCATTCAGGATTTCGCGGCGGCCGCGAAGCGCGTGAAGGATGCGGGCATGGATGGCGTCGAGATCTCGGCGGCGCATCAGCATTTGATCGATCAGTTCTGGAGTCCGCGCACTAACTTTCGCACGGACGAATGGGGCGGTTCGCTCGAAAACCGTCTGCGCTTCGGTAAGGAAGTGCTGCAGGCCGTGCGCGAAGCCGTGGGCGCCGACTTCGCAATTGGCTTGCGCATGTGCGGCGACGAATTCCATGAAGACGGTCTCGATCACGAACAATTGAAAGAGATCGCTCAAGCGATGGCTGAAGCGGGCCTCATCGATTACATCGGCGTGATCGGTTCGGGCGCGGATACGCATAACACGCTCGCCAACTGCATGCCGCCGATGGCGCTGCCACCCGAGCCTTTCGTGCATCTCGCGGCGGGCATCAAGTCGGTCGTGAAGCTGCCGATCATGCATGCGCAAAGCATTCGCGATGCGGGTCAGGCGGAACGTCTGCTCGCCAACGGCATGGTCGATCTGGTCGGCATGACGCGTGCGCAGATTGCGGACCCGCATATGGTGATCAAGATTCGCGACGGCCGCGAGGACGAGATCAAGCAGTGCGTCGGCGCGAACTACTGCATCGACCGGCAGTACAACGGACTCGATGTGTTGTGCGTGCAGAACGCGGCGACATCGCGTGAAGCGACCATGCCGCATGTCATCGAAAAGACGCGCGGGCCGAAGCGCAAAGTCGTGGTGGTCGGCGCAGGGCCCGCGGGACTCGAAGCGGCGCGCGTGGCGAAGTCGCGCGGTCACGATGTCGTGCTGTTCGAGAAGAACGATTACGTCGGCGGTCAGATCATGCTTGCCGCGAAGGCACCGCAGCGCGAGCAGATGGCGGGCATCGTGCGCTGGTTCGACATGGAAACGAAGCGGCTCGGCGTGGATCGTCGTCTCGGTGTCGCCGCCGACGACAAGGCCATCATGGCCGAGAAGCCGGACATCGTCGTGCTCGCGACGGGCGGCTCGTCGTTCACGGATCAAGTGCCTTCATGGGGCGTCGAACGAGGTCTCGCGGTGAGCGCCTGGGACATTCTCTCGGGCAAGGTCGAGCCGGGCAAGAACGTGCTCGTTTATGACGGCGTGAGCACGCATGCGGGCGCGGGCGTCGCGGACTTCATCTCGAGCCGTGGCGGCAATGTCGAGATCGTGACGCCGGACGTGAAGGTCGCCGATGACGTCGGCGGCACCACGTTCCCCATCTTTTATAGAAGGCTTTATGCGCAAGGCGTGATCCATACGCCGAACTACTGGCTCGACAAGGTGTACGAGGAAGACGGGAAGAAGATTGCCGTGATCCGCAACGAGTACACGGAAGAACAGGAAGAGCGCGCGGTGGATCAGGTCGTGATCGAGAACGGCAGCACGCCCAACGATTCCCTGTACTGGAAGCTGAAACCCGAATCGCTCAATCGCGGCCAGGTGGATGTGCACAAGCTCTTTGCATCGGAAGCGCAGCCGTGTCTTTCGGAAGAGCTTGGAAACGGGCGTTTTCTCTTGTTCCGCGTCGGCGACTGCATCTCCATGCACAACATCCACGGCGCGATCTACGACGCGCTGCGTCTTTGCAAAGACTTCTGACGAGGGCTTTAGACGATGAACCCCGTGTTTGTCATCACCGTCTTGCTGTGGGTATCGGTGGCGGGTCTCGCCTTCGCCGTGATGAAGCGCGCGGCCTATTGGCGAGAAGGACGCGCCACGACTGCCGGTGCTTATGGCTGGGCTAACCTGCTGACCATCCCGAAGCGTTACTTCGTGGATTTGCATCATGTGGTCGCGCGTGATCCGTATATCGCGAAGACGCACGTTGCAACCGCTGGCGGCGCCATTCTCGCGATGGCGCTCGTATTCCTCAACTACGGCCTCGCCATCTATTCGCCGTGGCTCGACAAGCTGATCTTCCTCGCGGCTATCGTCATGCTGGTGGGCGCGGTGTTCGTGTACCGTCGCAGACACGGCGCGAAGGAAGTGCCCGCGCGTTTGTCACGCGGACCGTGGGACAGCCTGCCTTTGCTGCTCGGTTCATTCGCGCTTGGTCTTGCATTGTTCATGCTGTTGCCGGCTTCGTGGATGTCGGGTGCACTCGCGATCATCGTTGCATTGCTGATCGCGGCGGGCGCATACACGATGACCTTCGGCGCAGCGCAAGGCGGCCCGATGAAGCATGCGATGGCGGGCTTGCTGCATCTCGCGTTTCATCCGCGTCAGGAGCGCTTTGCAGCGAAAAACGAGCACGATGTCGTGCCGCCCACCGCGCTCAAAGTGCCCGTACTCGATGCGCAGGAATATGGCGTGAGCAAGCCCATCGAGTTTCGCTGGAACCAGTTGCTGAGTTTCGATGCCTGCGTGCAATGCGGCAAATGCGAAGCGGCGTGCCCCGCGTTCGCATCGGGACAACCGCTCAATCCGAAGAAGCTGATTCAGGATCTCGTCGTCGGCATGGTCGGCGGTTCGGATGCGCTCTACGCCGGCAGCCCGACCCCCGGCATTCCGGTCGGCAGGCATTCGGGCGCACCGGGCAAGCCGCTCATCTCCACGATGATCGAAGCCGATACCATCTGGTCCTGCACCACGTGCCGCGCCTGCGTGCAAGAGTGCCCGATGCTGATCGAACACGTCGATGCCATCGTCGATATGCGCCGCAATCAGACGCTCGTGGAAGGCAACGTCCCGGGGAAGGGTCCGATCACGCTTGCGAATCTGCGTGAAACGGGCAGCGCGAACGGGTTTGACATCGGCGCGCGTTACGACTGGTCGGTGGATCTGCAAGTGCAGGTCGCGCAACCGGGTCGTCCCGTCGATGTCTTGTTGATCGCGGGCGAAGGCGCGTTCGACATGCGTTATCAACGCACGCTGCGTGCGTTGGCGAAGGTGCTGAACAAGGCAGGCTTGGATTACGCGGTGCTCGGCGGCGTTGAAACGGACACCGGCGATACGGCGCGTCGTCTCGGCGACGAAGCCACCTTTCAGGCATGTGCGAAGAAGCTCATAGGCACACTTTCGCAGTATTCGTTCCGGCGCATCGTGACGGCGGACCCGCATGTGCTGCATAGCTTGCGCAACGAGTATCGCGCGCTTGGCGGCTTCTATGAAGTGCAGCATCACACGGCGTTGATGGCTGAACTCGTCGCGAACGGCAAGCTCTCGCCGAAGGCCGCGACCGTGCTCGCCGACAAGAAGATCACGTATCACGATCCGTGCTATCTCGGCCGCTATAACGGCGAGACCGAAGCGCCGCGCAAGCTGCTGAAGTCCATCGGCGTCAAGGTGGTGGAAATGGAGCGTAACGGCATGCGCGGACGGTGCTGCGGCGGTGGCGGCGGCGCGCCCCTGACCGACATTCCCGGCAAGCAGCGCATTCCCGATATCCGCATTGCCGATGCCCGCACGATAGGCGCGGAAGTGGTCGCCGTGGGTTGCCCGAATTGCACCGCGATGCTCGAAGGCGTGGTCGGCGCGCGTCCCGAAGTGCTCGACGTGGCGGAGCTGGTCGCCGCGGCGCTGGAGTAACACGATGAACGACAACATCAAACGAATCGATCCGCGCAGGCCGTTTATCGTCACGAGCGCGGGGCTCAAGCGCATCACGCTCGGCGAGATCGGCAGCGGCGCGCTGCTTGACTTCGTAGCAACACACCATGATGCAGCGAAGCCGCGCCGCACGGCGAAAGCGTCGCGTCGCGCGGTGCTGGTGGCGGCGCATACGGATCGCGGCGCGCTCGACGATCACGGCCGTCAGGCACTGGCCGCCGCCGCCTTGCTCGCGGACGATGAAACCGAAGTCGTGTTGATCGCGTTCGGCGCGTTCAGTGACGATGCGGCGTCGCTCGGCGCGGATCGTTATATCGAGCTGCCCGGCTTCGATCGCCGCCATTTCGCACCGGATGAAGAACTGCGCGCGCTCGCTGCCTGCGTCGCGGCGTTCACGCCCGTGCATGTCTTCATGCCCGACAACGCAACCGGCGACGGCGATCTCGGCCGGCGTTACGCGGCGCGCGCCGGTGCGAGTATCGCCACACACGTGGTGGAACTCGACCTTCAGCACGTCGCTGCGTATGCACATGCTGGCCGCGCGGTGGCATTGCGTGCGCTACCCGATGTGATCTTGCTCGCACCGAATGCGGTCGATGCCAAGCTGCCTTACGTCGGCGCAGGCGCGCGCGTGAATAGCGAAGACGTCGTGCCCGCGACGATGCCGAGCGCGTATGTCGATCTCGGCATCGAGGAAATGGACGCGGCCCAAGTCGCGCTCGAAGAAGCGGACTTCATCATCTCGGCGGGCAACGGCGTGACGGACGTGCCCGCATTCGAAGCGTTGGCAAGCACCTTGGGCGCGGCTATCGGCGCGAGCCGGGTGGCTGTCGACGACGGCAAGTTCTCGCGCGACAAGCAGATCGGCGCCACGGGCAAGACGGTGGAAGCTAGCGTGTATATCGCGTTCGGCATCTCGGGCGCGGTGCAGCACCTGCAAGGCATCAAGGATTGCCGGCATGTCATCGCGGTCAATCTCGATGCGAGCGCGCCCATTGCCAAGCGTGCGGATCTGACCATCGTCGCGGATACGCAAGAGACCATCAAGGCGCTGACGGACGCGGCGTCGGCCGCGCGTGCATCGCGTACCAATGGCAGCCCGATCCTGCAGACGGCGACGCTTGCCGAAGGAGCGTACGCATGAAAATAGCCGTTCTCGTTTCTACTGGCCGGCATCCTATTAGCGGCACGGCGCGTTATAGCCGCAACGACGCGGCCGCGCTCGCCCTCGGTATCGACATTGCAAAGGAACACGGCGCGCAACTCGATGTGCTGCATGCAGGCGACCCCGCCAATCCCGCGCTTGCCGAATATCTCGCACTGGGCGCGCCGCGCGTCGAAGTGCTCAACACACCGGGCGATGCCTGCGCGGCACTCGCGCAACGTCTCGCGGGTTATCGACTCGTCTTGACCGGCACGCGTGCCGAAGGCGCGTTCGATAGCGGCACGTTGCCGTATCGGCTTGCCGATGCGTTGAACGTCGCGCTAGTCGGCTCGGCTGTCGATATCGACGTGACGAACGAAGGCGTCGAAGTGCGCCAGTTCATGCCGAAGGGCTTGCGTCGTCGTGTGCGCGTGCAGTTGCCCGCGCTCATCGCCGTGCATCCGCTCGCCAACGCGACACCGCGCTACGCGTATGCGCGTATGCGCGAAGGACGCGTCGCACCGGTTGCAGCGGCCGCGCCTGTCGATCCGGAAGCGAGCGCATGGAGCGTCGGCCCCGTGAGCGCGAAGCCCAAGCGCCTCGCCGCGCCCGAAAAGCGCACCGGCCATGCCCGCATGCTTTCCGCGACCACGACCGAAAGCCGTGGCGGAAGCGTCGTAATTGAAGGGAGTTCCGTCGAAAAAGCACAAGTGATCCTGGCGTATTTGCGCGAGCATCAACTGGTGGATTATTAAGTTCAAAGCGCAGCAAGCCCGCATTTCAGGGGTGTTGGCGGGGCACCAGACGTGACGCACAACGGAGCACACGATGAAAGTTTCGGCAGACGTTCGCGCAATGATCGAACGCCGCAAAAAGGGCCACACGCTCGAAGCGCCGTTCTACACGAGCGACGAGATTCACGCGCTCGACCTGGACGCGATTTTCCGGCAGCACTGGATTCAGGTTGCGATCGAGCCGGACGTGCCGGAGCCGGGCGACTATACGACCGTCGATATCGGCAACGATTCGATCCTGATCGTGCGCGACGACGACATGCAGATTCGCGCGTTCCACAACGTCTGCCGTCATCGCGGCGCGCGTCTTTGCAATCAGGAGAAAGGCTCGCTCGGCAATATCGTGTGCCCGTATCACAGCTGGACCTATAACCTCAACGGCGACCTCATGTTCGCCGAACACATGGGCGAACAGTTCGACCGCTGCAAACATAGCCTCAAGAAGGTTCATGTGCAGAACCTCGCGGGCCTGATCTTCATCTGTCTCGCCGATGAACCGCCCGCCGATTTCTCCGTGCTGCGCGAGTCGATGGAGCCGTATCTTTTGCCGCACGGTCTCGCCGATTGCAAGATCGCGGCGAGCATCGACATCGTGGAAAAGGGCAACTGGAAGCTCACGATGGAGAACAACCGCGAGTGCTATCACTGCGTGGCAAACCATCCCGAGTTGACCATTTCGCTCTATGAATACGGCTTCGGTTATCAACGCACCCCTGCGAACGAGGACGGCATGGCCGCGTTCGAACGCACGGTGAGCGAACGCACGAAGCAATGGGAAGCGATGAACCTGCCTTCCGCCGAGATCGAACGTCTGGCGGATCTCGTCACCGGTTTTCGCACGCAACGTCTGCCACTCGACCGCGATGGCGAATCGCAGACGCTCGACGCGAAGGTGGCATCGAAGAAGCTGCTTGGCGGCTTCGAGCGCGCGGACCTGGGCGGCTTGTCGTTCTGGACGCAACCGAATTCGTGGCATCACTTCATGAGCGATCACATCGTCACGTTCAGCGTGATTCCGCTGTCCGCGGGCGAAACGCTCGTGCGCACCAAGTGGCTCGTGCATAAGGACGCGCGCGAAGGTATCGATTACGACGTCGACAATCTCACCGCCGTGTGGCGCGCAACGAACGAACAGGACCGCACGTTGGTCGAGTATTCGCAGCTGGGTGCAACGAGCAGCGCTTACGAGCCGGGCCCGTATTCGCCGTTCACCGAAGGGCTCGTGGAGAAGTTCTGCGAGTGGTATATCGGCCGCCTCGATAACTATGCGAACACGCCCGACAAGGACGTGGTCACGCATGGCGAGAAAGTCGTTTCCTTCATGCGCTAAGCGCGTTCGAGAGGCAAAACATGATGCGCGATCAGGCCACGTTCGAGCCGACTGCAAGCCGTGTCACCCAGCCGCGGTTCTGGGGGGCGCTGCCCGCGCGCTGGAATAGCGATACCGACGACACACTCGTCTGCTGTCACGTCCGGCAGGAAACGCACGACGTGAAGAGTTTTTTCTTCAAGGCGCCGAGCGAACGCAGCTTCGTGTTCGAACCGGGGCAGTTCATTACACTGGAACTCGATATCGACGGCGAGCAGATCAATCGCTGCTATACGATTTCCTCTTCGCCCACGCGGCCGCACACCATTTCGATCACGGTCAAGCGTGTACCGGGCGGAAAGGTTTCGAACTGGCTGCATGACAACGTAATTGCGGGATCGCGCGTGCGTGTGCTCGGACCTTCGGGCGAGTTCACCTGTGCGCGGCATCCGGCGCGCAAGTTCCTGTTTCTTTCGGCGGGGTCGGGTATCACGCCGCTCATGTCGATGAGCCGCGCGCATCACGAACTCGGCGAGGACGCGGATATCGTTTTCGTGCACAGCGCGCGCACACCCGACGACATCATCTTCTCGCGCGAGCTGGATCTCATTGCATCGAATCAGACGAACTTTCGCACGGCCTTCGTTTGCGAGCGCGTGGGCACGCGCACGAACTGGGCCGGTGTGACGGGCTTTCTCAGCTTGCCGCTTCTGAAGCTGATTGCACCGGACTATCTAGAACGCGAGATCTTCACGTGCGGTCCCGCGCCTTATATGAAGGCGGTCCGCGATCTTCTCGACGAAGGCGGTTTCGATCGCAAGCATTATCACGAAGAGAGCTTCTCGTTCGAGACCATTGCGGAGGTCGCATCGCAGTTGACGACCGCGCACGTGGCCGACGCCATCGCCACACAGACCGATTTCGTGGAAGCGCGTGAAGAGGCAGTCGGCTTTGCGCCTCGACCAGCGGCGCCTGTCGATACGACATACAAAGTCAGCTTCGCCAAGATCCGGCGCGACATCGAATGCGGTAGCAACGAGAACGTGCTCGATGCCGCGAAGAAAGCCGGGGTGCGTTTACCCTCATCGTGCACGCAAGGCATGTGCGGCACATGCAAGGTCAAGCTCGTATCGGGCGAAGTGAGCATGAAGCACGCAGGCGGCATTCGTCAGCGCGAAATCGATCAGGGCATGGTGCTGTTGTGCTGCAGCAAGCCTTTGAGCGACCTCGTGGTGGACAAATAAAACTCGGCGTCGCTTCTGGACAACTGAGTGTCGGAAAAGTGCGTTACTGGCCAATTCTGGCTGGTGATTCTGGACGCTACGGCGTGGGGCCGCAAAGGGGAAATCAAATGAAAGCGATGAGAAGACTGTTCGTGCTGAGCGCCATGGCTGCGGCACTGGCCACGAGCATGGGCGCAAACGCCGAAGATAAACCGACCATCAAGATTGGCTACGTCGAAGGCTGGGACGACAGCGTGGCGACGTCGAACGTGGCGGCGCGCATCATCGAAAAGAAGCTGGGCTATCAGGTGCAACTCGTGCCGGTGGCGGCAGGCGTAATGTGGCAGGGCGTGGCGCGCGGCGATCTGGATGCGACGCTGTCCGCGTGGCTGCCGGTGACGCACGGTGCGTATTGGAACAACTTCAAGACGAAGGTCGTCGACCTCGGACCCAACTTCAATGATGCGAAGATTGGTCTGATCGTTCCTGAAAACGTCGATGCCAACAGCCTGACCGACCTCGAAGCGAAGAAGGCCGAATTCGATTCGCGCATCGTCGGTATCGATGCGGGCGCGGGCGTGATGCAAAAGACGAGCGAAGCCATCAAGGCTTATAACCTCGACTACAGGCTGATGCCGAGTTCGGGCAGCGCGATGACCGCTGAACTTGCGCGTTCGGAAGCGGCGAAGAAGCCGATCATCGTGACCGGCTGGAAGCCGCACTGGATGTTCGCGAAGTACAAGCTGAAATTCCTCGAAGATCCGAAGAAGGTCTTCGGCGAAGCGGAACACGTCGATAGCGTGGTGAATCCGGAACTCGAAAAGAAGGCTCCGCCGGTCGTGGCCTTCCTGAAGAAATTCCAGTGGAAGCCGGGTGAAATCGACAGCGTGATGCTCGCGACGCAAAACGGTGAGAAGCCGCAAGCCGCCGCCGATGCATGGATCGGCGCGCATGGCGATCGCGTGGACAGCTGGGTGAAGTAAGTCTCAGCGCCTGGATCAAGAAGGGGTGCCGCGAATCCGCGGCACCCCTTTTTTGTGCTTACCGTAGAACGACAGTGCGTTCGCCGTTGATGAACACGCGCCGTTCCGTGAACGCCTTGATGGCGCGCGCAAGCGTGATGCATTCGACATCGCGTCCCGTTGCAAGCAGGCGCTCGGGGCTATAGGAGTGATCCACGCGCTCCACTTCCTGTTCGATGATCGGGCCTTCGTCGAGATCGTCGGTGACGAAGTGCGCAGTGGCGCCAATCAGTTTTACGCCGCGCGTATGCGCCTGGTGATAGGGCTTCGCGCCCTTGAAGCCAGGCAAGAACGAATGGTGGATGTTGATCGCGCGGCCCTTGAGTTTGCGGCTCGTATCGCCGGAAAGAATCTGCATGTAGCGCGCGAGAATCATCAGTTCCGCACCGGATGTCTCGAAGAGATCGAGCAGACGCGCTTCCTGCTGCGCCTTGGTATCGGCCGCGATCGGCAGATGATGAAAGCGCAGACCGTGTTGTTCTGCAAGCGGCGCCAGGTCCGGATGATTCGACGCAATGCCGACGATATCCATCTTCAGTTCGCCCATGCGCCAGCGGAACAGCAGGTCCGCGAGGCAGTGTTCGAGCTTCGACACCATGATGAGCACCTTGGGCCGCGCGTTGAGATCGTGCATCGACCAGTTCATCGAGAAGCGTTGGGCGATGGGTTCAAACTCGCGCTGCAGCATCGGCAGATCGAGCGTGTCGTCTCGGCTTGCGCCATGAAACACGCAGCGCACGAAGAAGCGTTCGCTCAGGTCGTCGTCGAACACGGTGAGTTCGTCGATATAACCATGATGGCGTTCGAGAAAGCCGACGATGGCGGCGACTTGCCCCGCCGCGCTCGGACACGCAACGGTCAGCACCAGTTGATTGGGACGGGTTTCAGCGGACATGCACGCTCCACATTCGATAAAGGTCGCCACGCCGCTCGTGCGGCGAACGTTATCGCTAGTAGAGCAAATGCACGGGCACGACGGATAGAAGCGAAGCGCCGTCGCGCTGGTATGCAAGCGTCAGGCGATCACGTCGCATTCATCGAGCAGCCAGTTGCTGAACGCGCGCACGACGGCAGACGGCTCGCGTTGCGTGACGAGCACGTAGCCGCGATCGGTGACGAGCGGGGTATCGTCGAGCGCGATGAGATGACCTTTGGCGATGAGGTCATCGACGAGCGGCGCCCAGCCAAGCGCGACACCCTGGCCCATCACGGCCGCATGCGTGACGAGCGCGTAACTGTTGAAGGTGAAGCCGCCTTGCGCCGGCGGCGCGCTCAGCCCATGCGCCTCGAACCAGCCGGCCCATGAAAGCCAGCGTTCGGGCAACGTAGCCTGCAAATGCAAGAGCGGCAAGTCGAGCAGATCGGCCGCCCTCGACGGCTTGTTGCGTGCCACGAGCGCCGGGCTGCATACCGGCACGACGCTTTCAGGAAAGAGCCGGATGGCGTGCGGCGAACTCCACTGCGCGCGCGAGCTGCCGAATGCGATCACCACGTCCGCCGGTTCGCCGTCGGCATCCGATACATTTTGCGAGGTGACGATCTTCACATCGACATCGGGCATCAGCGCCTTGAATTGCGGCAGGCGCGGCATGAGCCAGTAAGTCGCGAAGCCGAAATCGGTCAACAGCGTGAGCGTGCGCTGAGCGTTACGCGCGCGAATCTCGCCGGTAGCCGTGCGGATGATATCGAGGCCTTGACGGACCGCTTCGAAGAGACGCGCGCCGTCTTCAGTCAAGGTGACGCCCCGGTGCCCGCGCTCGAAAAGCGGCACGCCGAGCGCTTCTTCGAGTTGCACCACGCGCTGGCTCACGGCGGGCTGTGTCGAGCCGAGTTCACGCGCGGCGGCAGTGAAGCTCGCGAGACGCGCGGCGGACTCGAACATCGAGAGCGCCTGCATGGGCGGTAGACGGTCCTGGCGCGGCATAAATCCCCCTTATGGGCGCATAACGATTTGCTCTCTTCACAGCGGCCATTTGAACGGCAATAGTCACATGAAGCGAACCTGCATCGCCATGCGCGTGTCCGCTGTCGATTCTATTCGAGGTATGCATTCATGCTTGAGACAAAACAAAATATCCTTATTCTCATGGCCGATCAGCTCACGCCGTTCGTGCTTGCGGCATACGGCAACGGAGTGACGAAGACGCCGTGCATCGACGCGCTCGCGCGTGAAGGCGTGGTGTTCGAATCGGCCTACTGCGCGAGTCCGCTCTGCGCGCCGTCACGCTTTTCGCTGCTCGCGGGTAAGCTGCCTTCGCAAATCGGCGCTTATGACAACGCGGCCGAGTTCCCTTCGGAGACGCTCACGTTCGCGCACTACTTGCGCGCCGAGGGATATCGCACGATTCTTTCCGGCAAGATGCATTTCTGCGGCGCGGACCAGTTGCACGGGTTCGAAGAGCGGCTGACGACCGACATCTATCCCGCCGATTTCGGCTGGACGCCCGACTGGGAGAATTTCGAGGCGCGTCCCTCGTGGTATCACAACATGAGTTCCGTGATCGACGCAGGTCCGTGCGTGCGCACGAATCAACTCGACTTCGACGACGAAGTGACCTTCACCACGCGTCAGAAGCTGTTCGATATCGCGCGCGAGCGCAATGCGGGCAAAGACGTACGACCGTTCATGATGGTCGCGTCGCTGACGCATCCGCATGACCCGTATGCCATTCCGAAAAAATACTGGGACCTGTATGGCGATGACGACATCGACATGCCTTCGTATCGCGATTCGCTCGAAGCCAGCGATCCGCATTCGCAGCGCCTGCGTCATGTCTGCGAGACGGATCGCACGCCGCCAACCGAGAGACAGATTCGCAATGCTCGCCGTGCGTATTACGGCGCGGTGTCGTACGTGGACGATCAATTCGCATCGATACTCGAAGCGCTGGAACAGGCGGGTCTCGCAAATGACACAACCATCGTCGTGACGTCGGATCACGGCGAGATGCTCGGCGAGCGCGGCCTCTGGTACAAGATGACGTTTTTCGAGGGCGGCTGCCGTGTGCCCTTGATCGTGCATGCGCCGAAGCGTTTCGATGCGCATCGCGTGAGCGCTTCGGTATCGCATCTCGATGTGTTGCCCACGCTCGTCGAACTTGCGCGCGGCGATGCGCCTTCAGCGTGGCCGGATAGCATCGACGGGCAAAGCCTCGTGCCACATCTCGCGGGCGCGGACGGCCATGACGAAGCCATCGGCGAGTTCCTCGCGGAAGGTGCAATCGCGCCTATCGTGATGATCCGGCGGGGGCGCTACAAGTTCATCCATACGAGTGTCGATCCCGATCAACTCTACGATGTCGCCGCCGATCCCCTCGAACGCAATAACCTCGCGAGCGATGCGCGGCACGCGTCGCAGGTCACCGCGTTCCGCGATGAGATCGCGCGACGCTGGGACCTGGAAGCGCTGCATCGCGATGTGCTCAAGAGTCAGCGCCGCCGCCATTTCCATTTCGCCGCGACCACGCAAGGTGCGATCCAGTCGTGGGACTGGCAGCCGCATGTCGATGCGAGCCAGCGCTACATGCGCAATCACATTGACCTCGATACGCTCGAAGCCATGGCGCGCTTTCCAGCGGTCGAGCGCTAGTCCCGCGCTAGTCACCAGCAACTCCAACGACAGGAACGCCCCATGAAAAAGCCCTTGTTTCATGCGCTCATTGTTGCCGCGCTCGTCGCCGTGGTCTCGCCCACATTCGCCGCCGATCCCTCGACCTGCACGCAGGTGCGCATGGCAGGTCCGGGATGGACCGACATCGACGCCACCAATGCGATGAGCGGCGTCATTCTGAAAGCGCTCGGCTACAGGCAGAACGTGGCGAACCTGTCTGTGCCGATCACGTATCAAGGCCTCAAGAACGGCCAGATCGACGTGTTCCTTGGCAACTGGATGCCGGCGCAGGCGCCGCTCGTGAAGCCGTTCATCGACGACAAATCGGTGCAGGTGTTGCGCGCCAATCTATCCAACGCGAAGTTCACGTTGGCCGTGCCCGACTATGTCGCCGCAGCCGGCGTGCATTCGTTCGCCGATCTCGCGAAGAACGCCGACAAGTTCGATGACCGCGTCTACGGTATCGAGCCGGGCGCGCCCGCGAATCAGAACATCAAACGCATGATCGACGACAAAGCCTTTGGGCTGGGCGGATGGAAGCTCGTGGAATCGAGCGAGACGGGCATGCTCACGCAAGTGGATCGCGCGGTGCGGGACAAGAAGTGGATCGTGTTTCTGGGCTGGGAGCCGCATCTCATGAACACCAAGTTCAAGCTCGCCTACCTCGATGGCGGGGATCGATACTTCGGCCCGAACTTCGGCGGCGCGACGGTCAACACGGTGGCTCGTAACGGCTACGAGCAGCAATGCCCGAACGTCGGCCGCCTGTTCAAGCAGATGGCGTTCAACGTAGATCTGGAAAACGGCGTGATAACCGACGTGCTGGAGAAGAAGACGCGCGTCGATACAGCCGCCACGGACGCATTGAAACGGCATCCGGAACTGCTGAAGACGTGGCTCGATGGTGTGACGACTGCGAGCGGCGGGAACGGCCTGGAAGCCGTTCAGACCGCGCTCGGGGTGAAGTGATCGAAAACGATCAGTTGAGTTGCAAGCTGACGCGTTCCTGCTGCGACATCAGCATGGCGCGCATGGGCGACTGGATGGCGAGGAAGTGGACCATCAGGCTGGAAGGCTGCTGAAAATACCACGGCGTATTGATGCCGATGCAGTCCAGTCCGTCCTCGAGCGCCCAGTCGAGACGTTCGCGCAAGAGGTTTGCAATGATCGTCTGATCGCCGCCGTTCGCATACGTGCTCGACTTGTCGGGCGCGGCGCTCACGGCGCGATAGATCTCTTCGACGAACTCGACATTGTGGTCCGTGCGTTTGAAACCGAGCACGCCTGCATTGATGATCCAAGGACCGATGTCGTGCGCGGCGAGAAGATCGCGATTCGCGAAGAGCGGTTCTAGCGGCTTGGATTGATCGACGAAAAGAATGTCGGCATCGACCCACATGACCCATTCGTGATGCGGCAGATATTTGCGCAGGAACCACGGCTTGAGCCAGGTGCCCGTCGTGCCTGGTTCCACCTCGGCGGGCGTATCGCGATAGACGTAGAGCGTGTAGCCGTGACGCTCGCAATAACGCTTGAAGTTCAATTCGGCGATTGCGCCGTACTCGCGCACGTTAGCCGTGTAGTAGGTCACGAGCGCGATGGGCTGGCCGGGGTTGTAGACGCTGAAGGGTTCGGCGGGCACATTCGCATGGGCTGAAAAATCGAGCAGGCGGGCGCCTTTTTGCTGGCAATCGTTGATGTGCTCGGCGAGCGCGTTGCGAAAGCTCGGATGAATGTAGCCGTACATCTTCTCTTCGTCCATCACGATGGTCCACAGATTCGAATACGTAGCCCAGACAGGCGTGAAGCGTGGATTGCAGAACATGGCGCACGTGACACCACCGCGCTCGCCCATCGGTTCGATGACGTCGAGCGGGGCGAGCAAGGTTTCTTCGTCATCGGTTGCGCCGCCGATCTTGCATTCGCCGATGCAACGAACGATGAAGTTGCGAATGTCCTTCGTGTTACGCCAGACCTGCACGGCGGCCTGATGACTGCCCGTGTTGCCGTTGAGCGAAGGAAGCAGATGTTGCCTTCCTTCGGCCATGGGTTCGACGGGATACATGTTCAGCACGAGGCAGTCTTCGCTGAAGCAGACGAGCAAAGCCATTTCAGGCATCTGCCGCAAGTGATGCAGCACGAGTTCGTACTTGAGAAGCGTTCGTTGGGCTTTGCCCTGCATACCCGCCATGGAAACAGCGGTGTGCTCATAGCCCATGCGAGAGCTGTAGTGCTTGTGATTGGCAAGAACGTGAGGGGCGTCGACGTGGAAGATGCTCAGGCAGCGAGTGGTCATGTTCGATCAGTGGTTGATGCAGATGTTGCGATGTAGCGCTTTTTTACAGATTCAGAAGTATGGGTAGGAGCAGAGGAATCCGATATCGGGCATGTCCGAAATAGAAGGGCTGCAAATGAGCGCGAGTCGCAACTGGACATGTTTGCGTCGCACCGGGTCGAGCCGTGGCTTATATGTGGCCTTACTTTTACGACGTTGGCGCACGCACGCCGATGCATCGAAATGCAGCGTTTCAGCGGCAGTCTTTAGCACTTTCAGCAGGACACGACGAACGATCAGCAACCTTCAACGACACGACAACCCACAAGAAGAGGAGCAGCAGATGAGAAGAGGACATGCCGCACGAAGCGTTTCGAGACTCGCCCGCGGCCGTCGTTCCAGTCTTGCGGGACTCGCGCTCGCGGCGAGCGCGGCAGGCGCGCCGGCCCTATCGCACGCGCAGAGCAGCGTGACGCTCTACGGCATTCTCGACGCAGGCATCACCTATGTGAACAACACCGGTGGCTCGCATGTCGTGAAGTTCGACGATGGCGTGTCCTACGGCAACCGCATCGGCTTTCGTGGCGCGGAAGATTTGGGCGGCGGACTGCAGGCGATCTTCGCGCTGGAATCGGGCTTCCGCCTCGGGACCGGGCGCTATGCATTCGGCGGCGCGGAGTTTGGACGGCAAGCCTATGTGGGCCTCAAGAACCCGTGGGGGCAAATCTCGTTCGGTAATCAGCTCGATATGACCGAGGAGATGGTCTACCTCTACAACATCTCGGCATGGGGAAGCGGCTATGCCATCCACCAGGGCGACTTCGACCGGATGAACGGCGACCGCTTGCCGAACTCGGTCAAGTTCCTCTCGAACAATATCGCGGGCTTCACCTTCGGCGGCATGTATTCGTTCGGCAATAACGCGGGCGACTTTCATCGCAACAGCGCGTGGAGCGTGGGCGCGCACTATGCGGCCAACACCTTCAACGTGGGCGCGGCTTATACGCAATTGAACAACCCGTTCGGCATTTACGCGTTCGATCCCTACGCGATGATCGGCGCGCGCACGTTCTTGGGCCAGCCGACGGTATCGGTCGATCCGGCCACGGGCGCAGTCACGGACCTCTACAGCACGAATTCGTTTCCCGTCGATAAACAAGGCGCCTTTGCAGTCGGCGGCGCGTGGACGCTCGGCGACCTGATGCTCTCGGGCAACTTCACGTACACGACCATCAAGGGCCTCGGCGTGACCTCGCATATGCAAGTCTACGAAGGCGGCGCGTCGTATTCGTTCAGGCCGGATCTCGCGCTTTACGGCGGTTATCAGCACACGCGCTTCGAAGGCAATCACTGGAACCAGGGTTCGCTCGGACTGCACTATCTGCTTTCGAAGCGTACCGACGTCTATGTATCCGGCGATTATCTGCGTGCGTCGGGTCCGATCGATGCCGTCATCGGTTATAGCTTCACGCCGTCGACTTCGAATACGCAGTCGGATGTGCGCATCGGCATGCGGCACTCGTTCTAGCGAGACGAAGATCATGCGGCGGCAGGCACGGCGCGCAACGCGCTGCGGTCCTGCCGCGGACTCGCATTGAAGCGCGCGCGATACGTCCGCGAAAAGTGCGACGGCGATTCGAATCCGCACGCGACACACACGGCGAGTATCGACATATCGGTTTGCTGCAGTAGTTCGCGTGCGCGCGTGAGACGCAGCCCGAGATAAAAATGCGTCGGCGTGTCCTTTAGCGCGGTGCAGAACAGGCGTTCGAGCTGACGTCGCGTGACGCCGATGGATTGCGCGAGCTCATCGGGCGAGAGCGGCTCTTCCATATGCTGCTCCATCACGCCGATCACCTGAATCAACTTGCGATTGTGAATGCCATAGCGCGCCGCGATCTTCATGCGCTGATGGTCCGAGCGCTGCCTGATGCGCCCCAGCACGAACTGCTCCGACACTTGCGCCGCGAGTTCCGCGCCATGATCGCGCGCGATCAGGTCCAGCATGAGGTCGATGGACGCAGTGCCGCCCGCGCACGTAATGCGCCGCGTATCGATCTCGAACAACTCCTGGCTCGTTTCTATCGCGGGATAGCGCTCGGCGAAGGCCGCCGCCGCTTCCCAGTGCAACGTCGCGCGCTTGTCCGCGAGCAGGCCGGCTTCGGCGAGTATGAAGCTGCCCGTATCGATGCCGCCAAGCGTCGCGCCCGCGCGATCCAGCCGCTTCAACCACTCGCCGATGCCGCGTGTATAGCGCGCGAGCGGCTCGAATCCCGATACGACGAACACGGTATCCGCATGTGTCACGCTGTCGAACGCGCTTTCCGCATTCAGCGAGATGCCGTTGCTCGCGACCACCGGCCCGCCATCGGGCGACAGGATATGCCAGCGATACAACTCGCCGCTGAAGCGATTTGCAACCCGCAAGGGCTCGATCGCCGACATGAAGCCAATGGACGAGAACTCGGGCAGCAGCAGGAAGTGGAAGTCTTGGGGAACGGGCATCGAATGGCGTGTGGCGCTTTGGATGAACGCTCCACGCTAGCAAGCACAAAAAGCCCGCGCAATCCGGCGTGGCCCGTATTCGCAGGCCTTTCTTCTAGCACGTCGCATGCGGTCAAGTCGCGGTCGCAAGCGGTCGTTCGTTCGCCTTTATGCGGCGTTACTTTTGATGCACGCCGGCACGACGAACCGGCATCCAATGAACCCTCACCGGAACAGCACGCCATGAGACATCGCCTGGTTTCGAAACTGCTCCTGACTGGCGCCTGTGCCGCGACCGCACTGACTCACGGCGCCTTCGCGCTTGCCGCCGATGATGCGAGCTGCCGCAACGTGCGCTTCGTGGATATCGGCTGGACCGACATCACGTCGACGACCGCGCTCGCTTCCGTCGTCTTCGAAGGGCTCGGTTATGCGCCGAAGACCACGGTCGCCTCCGTGCCCATTTCGCTCGCGGGTCTGAAGAGCAAGCAGATCGACGTGTCGCTCGGCTACTGGTGGCCGGTGCAGGAAAAGGCGGTCGAGCCGTTCCTCGAATCGAAGAGCATTCAGAAGCTCGATCCGCCGAATCTCTCTGGCGCGAAGGCCACGCTTGCCGTGCCGAGCTATGCGTATGACGCGGGCATCAAGTCGTTCGCGGATATCGCCAAGCATCGCGATGAGCTCGACGGCAAGATCTACGGCATCGAACCGGGCAGCAGCGCAAACGCCAAGATTCAGAAGATGATCGACACGAATCAGTTCGGGCTCGGCGGATTCAAGCTCGTGCAATCGAGCGAGGCGGGCATGCTGGTGACGGTGGAACGCGCCATTCGCGACAAGAAGCCGGTCGTGTTTCTTGGCTGGGAGCCTCATCCCATGAACATTCAGATGAAGATCGACTATCTCGCTGGCGGCGATGAAGTCTTCGGCCCCAACTATGGCGAAGCGCGCGTCTACACGCTCACGAATACCGACTTCCTCACACGCTGCCCGAACGCCGGCAAGTTCGTATCGAACCTCAAGTTCAATACCGATCTCGAAAACCGTCTCATGGAACCGGTGATGAACAAGGAACGCCCCGCCGAAGCGGCAAAGGCGTATCTCAAGAAGAATCCGCAGGTGCTCGATTCATGGCTTGCGGGCGTGAAGACCGTCGATGGCAAGGATGGTCTGCCAGCGGTGAAGCAATACCTCGGACTTTGAACTGAATAAGGACAAGCGCCACCATGAACCATGACGTGATCGTGACCTGCGCGGTAACGGGAGCAGGCGACACAACGGCCAGACATCCGGCAATACCCGTCACGCCCAGGCAGATTGCCGAAGCGGCTATCGAGGCCGCGCGTGCGGGCGCGACCGTGGCGCATTGCCATGTGCGCGATCCGCAAACCGGGCGCGGCAGCCGCGACCCGGCGCTGTATCGCGAAGTGGTGGATCGCATTCGTTCATCGGATGTCGATGTCATCATCAACTTGACGGCGGGCATGGGCGGCGATCTGGAAATCGGCGCGGGCGAAGAGCCGATGCGCTTCGGCAAGGGCACCGATCTCGTCGGCGGTCTCACGCGTCTTGCGCATGTCGAGGAACTGCTGCCGGAAATCTGCACGCTCGATTGCGGCACCCTCAATTTCGGCGATGGCGACTACATCTACGTCTCGACGCCCGCGCAACTCCGAGCCGGGGCAAAGCGAATCCAGCAGCTTGGCGTGAAGCCGGAACTCGAGATTTTCGATACCGGTCATCTCTGGTTCGCGAATCAGTTGCTGAAGGAAGGCCTGCTCGATGCGCCGCCGCTTTTTCAGCTTTGCATGGGCATTCCTTGGGGCGCGCCGCCCGACACGGGCACCATGAAGGCCATGGTCGATAACCTGCCGCCTGGCGCGCATTGGGCGGGCTTCGGTATCGGCCGCATGCAGATGCCGATGGTCGCGCAAGCCATGCTACTCGGCGGTCATGTGCGCGTGGGTCTCGAAGACAATCTGTGGCTCGATCGCGGCGTGCATGCGAGCAACGGTTCGCTCGTGCAGCGCGCGGTGGAGATCATCGAACGTCTTGGCGGACGCGCGCTCACGCCGGCGGAAGGGCGTCGCAAGCTCGGTTTGCCGGCGCGCGGCGAACGCTTGCTGGAGCGTCGCGCGCTCGGGCAGTTGGCATAGGTTCAGGATCACTACATTCGGATGGACGATATGCAAGTCAGGCAATTCGCCGCGCTCGGCGCGGGTGTGATCGGCAGCGGCTGGGTGGCGCGCGCGCTTGCGCATGGGCTAGATGTCACCGCGTGGGACCCGGCGCCTGGCGCTCAAGCGCAGTTACGCGCGAACGTCGCCAATGCGTGGCCGGCGCTGGAACGCGTGGGACTGGCGAAAGGCGCGTCGCAGGATCGCCTGCGCGTGGTGGAAACTGTCGAGGAGTGCGTCGCCGATGCGGATTTCATTCAGGAGAGCGCGCCCGAACGCGAGGAACTGAAGCTCGCGCTGCACGAACGCGTGAGCCGCGCGGCGAAGGCCGATGCGATTATCGCGTCATCCACTTCGGGCCTTCTGCCCAGCGATTTTTACACACGCGCCGTGCATCCCGAGCGCTGCGTGGTCGGGCATCCGTTCAATCCGGTTTATCTTCTGCCGCTCGTCGAAGTGCTTGGCGGCGAGTTGACTTCCGGCGACGCGATCGATACCGCGATGAGCTTCTACGCATCCATCGGCATGAGGCCGCTTCGCGTAAAGAAGGAAGTGCCGGGCTTTATCGCGGACAGATTGCTCGAAGCGTTGTGGCGCGAGGCGTTGCATTTGGTGAACGAAGGCGTGGCGACGACCGGCGAGATCGACGATGCAATTCGGTACGGCGCGGGCATTCGCTGGTCGTTCATGGGCACGTTCCTGACCTATACGTTGGCGGGCGGCGAGGCGGGCATGCGACACTTCATGCAGCAATTCGGCCCCGCGCTCGAATTGCCGTGGACGAAGCTCGTCGCGCCGACGCTCACCGATGAACTCATCGACCGCGTGGTGGACGGCACGTCGCGGCAGACGAACGGACGCGGCATCAAGGAACTGGAGCGGTATCGCGACGACTGCATCACGAGCGTGATCGAGGCGATTGCGCAGGCGAAGGCACGGCACGGTATCGAAGACTAACGGGGCGAGATTCATGAGCACGATTTATCGCGACACCGTGAAGGCCGAATGGGTCGATTACAACGGCCATCTGCGTGACGCGTACTACATGCTGATCTATAGCCTCGCGACCGATGCGTTCATGGACGGCATCGGTCTGGACGACGCGGGCAGACGCGCGCGGCAGCGCACGCTCTACACGCTCGAAGCCCATGTGAGCTATCTGCGCGAGATCAAGGAAGGCGCGGCGGTGCGAGTGGACGCGTGGGTTGTCGCGCGCGACAAGAAGCGCGTGCATCTTTATCTGGAGATGTTCGAAGCGGACGAGGCGGAGCCGGTATCGGCGTGCGAGCAGATGATGATGCACATCGATTCGAGCGGCGCGCCGAAGTCGGCTTCGTTCGATGAAGACGTGGCGCGAAGTATCGATATGCACGCGGTGATTGCCCCGTGCGATGCGCGTTATGCGGGGCGGGTGATTGGTTTGCCCGCGCGTTCCGCTGGCACCTCGGTTCCCGCCTGAGCACGCCAGCGCCGCAACAACAACGCGTTCGCCACCACGCTCACGCTCGAAAACGCCATCGCCGCGCCGGCGAACATCGGGTCGAGCATGCCGAATGCGGCAAGCGGAATGCCGATCAGGTTGTACACAAACGCCCAGAAAAGATTCTGCTGAATCTTGCGATACGTCCGGCGCGAAATGTCGATGGCATCCGCCACGAGCGCCGGGTCGCCACGCATGAGCGTGATGCCCGCCGCTTCGATCGCCACGTCCGTGCCGCTGCCCATCGCGATGCCGACGTCGGCGGCGACGAGCGCGGGCGCGTCGTTGATGCCGTCGCCCGCCATCGCCACGATGCCGTGGTTCGATGCCTTCAATTCCGCGATCACGCGCGCCTTGTCCGCGGGCAAGGTCTGCGAGAAAACCAGCGCCGACGGAATGCCCAGCGCGCGCGCAACCGCCTGCGCGCTACCCGCGTTATCGCCCGTAACGAGCGCGGCCTTCACGCCCAGTTGCGCGAGTCTTTCGATGGCGGCGCGCGCCGTCGGCTTGATCGTGTCGCCGAACGCGAGCAGGGCGAGGACGGTCGCCTTGCCGTCAGCGCGGTCCAGCAGCCATGACACCGTGTTGCCCTGCGCTTCGAGATTGCGCGCCTCGACGGCAAGCGCTTCGGGCAAGGCCGCATGCAATTCCTCGACCCAGCGCGCACTGCCTATCGCCACGTTGCGCGCGCCGATGAAAGCCTCCGCGCCGCGTCCGGCAATTGCTTTCGCCGACGTCGCCTCGTATCGCGCAATGTCCGGCGTGCTATCGGCGAAACCGACTACCGCTTTCGCCAATGGATGCTCGCTCATTCTTTGCACCGCCGCCGCCAGCGCGAGTGCTTCCGCGCGCTCGAATCCCGGCGCGGCTTCGAACGCGACGAGACTCGGTTGGCCGGCCGTCAGCGTGCCGGTCTTATCGAATGCAACGACGCTAATGGCATGCGCCTGTTCCAACGCCTCCGCGTCCTTGATCAGGATGCCGTGACGCGCCGCGACGCCCGTGCCGGCCATGATGGCGGTCGGCGTGGCGAGGCCGAGCGCGCACGGGCAGGCGATCACGAGCACGGCGACGGCGTTGAGCCAGGCGGTCTCGGCATCCGCGCCATGCAGAAGCCAGCCCGCCAGCGTGATGAGCGCAATTACCAAAATTGCCGGCACGAAAACGGCGGACACGCGATCGACCAGGCGCTGGATCGGCGCTTTTTCCGCTTGCGCCGATTCGACCAGCCGGATGATCCGCGCGAGCGTCGTTTCCGCGCCGATGGCCGTCGTTTCGATCGCGATCACGCCTTCGCCGTTGATCGATCCGCCCGTCGCGCGCGCGCCCGGCTCTTTCGCAACCGGCAGACTCTCGCCCGTGATCAGCGATTCGTCGACATGCGTGCGTCCCTCGCGCACGATGCCATCCACCGGCACGCGCTCGCCCGGCCGCACGATGGCGATGTCGCCCACGCGCACATCGGCGAGCGCAATCTCGCTTTCATGCGAAGGATTGGCGCGATCGCGCACGCGCGCCGTGGTCGGACGCAGCGCGTTCAGGGCGCGGATGGCGTCGGTGGTCTGGCGTTTGGCGCGCGTCTCCAGCCATTTGCCAAAGCGCACCAGCGTGATGACGACCGCCGATGCCTCGAAGAACAGATGCATCGGCATGCCGCCGTGCGCGAACATCTGATAGACACTCAGCGCCCACGCCGCCGATGTCCCCAGCGCCACGAGCAAATCCATGTTGCCCGCGAACGCCCGCAGCGCGCGATAACCGCCGACGTAGAAACGCGCGCCGAAGCCAAACTGGACGATGCTCGCGAGCGCCAGTTGCAGCCACGGCGAGAGCGCTGCGCCGAACATCGGCGCAAGCAAGGGCAGCGTGACGAGCGCGCTCGCGACCACCGCGACGAGTTCGGCATCGAGCGCTTGCGGCGTTTTCGCATCGACAGTCGGCGCGTCTGGCTCGACCTTCGCCGCTTCATAACCGGCTTTCGTAATGGCCGCGACCAGTTGTTGGTCGGTGACGGCATCGTTCGTATGGACGGTGGCTTTTTCGGTCGCGAGATTCACGGCGACCGATTCCACGCCCGGCACGCGTCCGAGCATTTTCTCGACGCGCACGACGCACGACGCGCACGTCATGCCGCTCACGGCGAATACCGCGGTTCTGGTTTGATTGACTGGTGCCGATGACATGATGAAACGCTCCTTCTGGCCACGCATGAAGCCAGTATCGACCTTCCAACGATTGGAAGGTCAAGAGCGCATTTCAGTCGCGAGGCGGTTCGATCGAGCCGAACATGGCGTCGGCGAGCGCGCCGGCTTCCTCGCCGCCGCGCTGACGCAAGCCCTCGACCGCGCCGATGCGGTCTGCTTCAGCCTTGTTCTGCGAAAGCTTTGCCTTGCCGACCAGCCGCGTCACCTCGATTTCGATGCCGACGATCGCGCCCAGCAATTGATCGATGAAATCGCGCGGCGCGTCGCCCATTTTCCACGGCATTGCTTCGCCCGCTTCCATCTTGCGCGTGAGTTTCGCAACGACGCCGCGCACGTAGGCTTCGTCGTCACGCACGGTGATTCGGCCATGCGCATGCACGACGAGGTAATTCCACGTCGGCACTTGACGGTGGGTTTCCTGCTTGCTCGGATAGAAAGTCGGCGAGATATAACCTTCCGCGCCCTGAAAGATCACCAGCACGTCCTCGCGCGCCCCGACTTCGCGCCACACGGGATTTGCACGTGCCACGTGCGCGCGCAAGGTGCCGTGTTCGCCGATGGCGGGATCGAGTTCGAAAGGAATGTGATTGGCGTCAAGCCCATTCGGGCCATGCGTGACCAATGCGCCAAAAGGATGCGCGGCAATCAGCGCGCGCAGGGCTTCCGGGCGGTTTTCCTCGAAATGGGCGGGAATATACATGCGTCGGACTCGTTCGAAAGGTTCTAAAACATTCATGTTACGCGATGCCGTGAAGCGAGTCTCGACGAGTGGTCAGACGTATTTGCGCGACGAGTAGCGCCTTTTATGCGTGTTGTCTTGCCTATCATCAGCGGATACGTTAAAACCCCAATTTCGAGATCGAATTTTCGGCGCGCTACCTCGGGGATCAGGACGGCGGCGGGCTGCTCGTCTGCGAACCCATCGAAATAAAACCGGATTTCCATTCGAATGAATAAGCACCGACGCTGGACGCTTCCGCTCAACGCCGCTTTATGGGTCAGCACGAGCCTTTCTGCCGCGGCCTTGCTCGCCGGCTGCGCGGGAACCGCGACGCCCGAGGCGGCAAATACGGGCGGCTGGGTAAAAAACCAGGTCGTCGATGCCTACACGTTCGGCTTTCCGCTCGTCGCGTCGGACATCGCGCGGGAACGTGCAAGCGGGGCGGCGCGGCCGGGTCAGGCGCCGCTCAACACGTTCCGCCACGCCATCGCGTTGCCGCCCGCGGGCGCGACCGGCTGGCCGAGCGTCGATACGCTCGATTCCTCCGCATGGCTCGATGTCTCCGCCGATCCCGTGATCGTGACCGTGCCCGCCGCGCCGCGCGCACGCTATCTCGATACCCGCGCGTTCGATGCATGGAGCAACGCGCTGTATTCGAGCGCCGACACGACGCCGTTTCCGAAGGCGCAGCTCATCGCCTTCGTGCCCGCCGGCTTTACGGGCACGCTGCCCGCCGGTGCGACGCGCGTCGAAACGCGCACGCGCTACGTCTGGCTTTCGGTGCGCGTGCGGGTGAACGGCACGCGCGACGTGCGCGAAGTCAGAAAGCTGCAGACGTCGATGCGCATCGATACGCTTACGCCCACCAAGGGCTCGCTCGCCGATCCTACTTCGACCGTGACGGGCGCGTGGCCGGGCAATGCCACGGGCCAGACGCCTAGCGTGCCGCCTTTGCCGAGCGCGGCGCCGACGGCATCGCCCGGCGCGCAGGCCGAAGCGCTCGACGCCAACGCGTTTTTCGCGCGCCTTGCCCGCTCGCTCGACGACAATCCGCCCGCCGCCGACGATGCGCCCGCGATGTCCCGCCTCGCCGATCTCGGCGTGAAGCCGGGCGAACCGGTGCAGTTCAAGAAGGCCGACGCGCCGCTTCTGGCGTCCGGTGTCGCGGATGGCCGCGCGCATCTCGCGACGGCGCCATCGAACGCGATCACGAAGAACGGCTGGACGTGGTTCGGCGACGACGTCGGCAACTACGGCACGGATTACATTCTGCGGGCTTATCTCGCGCGCCATCAGCCGTTTTCGGGGACGAAGGCGGGCGAAGCGAAGCCGGTTGCGCGCGTGGACAGCGACGGCCATCCGCTCAACGGCGCGAACACCTACGTGCTGCACTTCGCGCCGAACCAGTTGCCGCCGGTGCGCGGTTTCTGGACGCTCGCGGCCTACACGAAAGATGGCGCGTTCGCCAACGGCAAGCTGCCGCGTCTGTCGCTAAGCGACCGCGACCGCCTCAAGAAAAACCGCGACGGTTCGGTCGATGTCACCGTATCGGCCGAAGCACCGCCGCGTGCGCGCGCATCGAACTGGCTGCCCGCGCCCGACGGCGACTTTCAGCTGACGATGCGCCTCTACGCGCCCAAACCGCAGGCAAGCGACGGCACGTGGACGCCGCCGGCCGTCGAACGGCAGTGAAGCATTTGATGAACGTTTGCGCGATGCCTCGTCGTATACTCGAAGCATTCTCTACCTGACAGGGCGATGCGCCGCCGCGCGTCGCAGCGCGCATCGAATGGCAAGCGTCACCAAGTCTTCACTGGCCTCGGCCGGGCAAACCCTGCGCGGCGTCGTGCATGCACGGCGTACGCGGCGAATCGCGATTGGCCTGATCGTCTTCGTGGTGGTCATTGGCCTTCTCGGCTTCTTCGTCGCGCCGCCGGTCATTCGTCATATCGCCGAGCAACAGCTTGGCAAGCAACTCGACCGGCCGGTCACCATCCGGCGCATTTGGCTCAATCCCTATTCGCTCGATTTCGAAGCCGATGACGTGCATATCGGCGAAGCGCCCGCGAATCTCGCGAAAGCGCCCGGCGCGGCGGCCGGTTTCGTCGATGTGTCGCGGCTCGTCGTGCGCACGTCGTGGTCGTCCATCTTCCGGCTCGCGCCCGTCGTCAATGAACTGAAGATCGATTCGCCGCGCATCAGCATCGTGCGTTTCGACGGCGAGCATTTCAATGTCTCCGATCTGATCGAGAAATTCTCGAAGCCTTCGTCGCCGCCATCGGACAAGCCGGCGCGCTTCTCCGTGTCGAACATTCGCGTGGAGAACGGCCGGATCGTGTTCGACGACCGGCTCCTGAAGGCGAAGCACACCATCGACCAGTTTGCGCTCGGTATCCCTTTCATCGCGACGCTGCCCTCGGCCACCGATATTTTCGTGACGCCGTTATTACAGGCGCACATCGACGGCTCGCCGCTCGTCGTGAAGGGCCGCACGAAGCCGTTTTCGGAGTCGCGCGAGTCGGAGATCGCGCTCACGCTCGACGGGCTCGACGTGCCGCAGATGGCGTCTTACGCCCCGGCTTCCGTGCCCGTCGCGGTGAAGAGCGGCAAGCTCACGACCGACCTCAACGTGCGCTTTGCCATTGCCGGCGATGCACCGACCATTCGTATCGACGGCACTGCGGATCTGGCCGATCTCGCCGTCACCGATAAAGCGAACGCACCGCTCGTCGCCGCGCGCGCGTTGCATGTGAAGATTGCCAACGCCGAGCCGTTGCGCGATATCTATCATCTCGACGAAGTGACGCTTGCGGGCCCGGATGTACGGCTCGCGCGCGATCCGTCCGGCACGCTCAACGTGCAGAAACTCGCGCCGCCGCCCGCGAAGGCCGAGGTGAAGAAGCCCGAAGCGAAGGACACGCCGCCGCTCGATCTGGCTATCAAGCACGTTGCCATCGACGACGGCAAGATCGCGTTCGATGACCAGTTGATGAAGCAGCGCGTGCAGGAAACGCTGACAGGTCTTGCCGTCACGCTCGATGGTTTTTCGACGCTCGACAAGACGCCCGCGCGCTACACGCTCAAGACGGCGTTCGGTCACGGCGGTTCGCTCGGTGCGTCCGGCAACGTCGCGCTGGCCGCCAAGACCGCCGACGTCAAGTTGGCGCTCGAAGCATTGGCGCTGCCGCCGTTGCAGCCTTATATCGCGAATTCGCTGGCGGCGCGCGTGACGAGCGGCACGCTCGGCGCGAATCTGCCGGTGTCGGTCGATTGGTCGAAGCCGGAAGCAAACGTGCAGGTCGGCGCGGGCGATGTGAAACTCGACGCGCTCACGCTCGTGCCGAATGCATCGAATGGCGCGGATGCCGCCGCGCCCATCAAGCTCGATGCCGCGCTCGCGAAGATCGTCAAGGTGGATGTGCCCGCGCGTCAGGTCGCGCTCGACAGCGTGCAGTTGAAGGGACTTTCGCTCGATGCCACGCGCCGCAAGGACGGCAGTATCGACCTGGCCGCGCTCGCTGGAGCGCATGAGGTTGCGCCGGAGCCGAGCGCCACGCGCAAGATTCAGAAGGCGCAGGAAGCGGGACCGGCGTGGCGCTATCAAATTGGCCAGATCGCGCTCGATAACGCCTCGGCTAATGTCACCGACTTGACGCCCACGACGCCCGTGAAGCTGCGCATTGCGCCGATGTCGGTAGCCGTGAAGCAGTTCGGCGACGATCTCTCGAAACCGCTCGATGTTACCGGCAAGCTCACGCTCAACGGGCGTGGCGCGCTCGATATAAATGGCGCGGTCACGGTCACACCGCTCAAGCTCGCGCTGCATGTGAAGGGCGATCAGGTCGATGCCGCCGCCTTCGAACCGTATTTCGGCGACAAGCTCAACGTCGATATCGCAAGCGCGTTCCTCAACGCCAATGGCGATGTCAGCTTGTCGGGCAGTGGCAAGACGCTCGCGGCTTCCTACAAGGGCGATGTTTCGCTGACAGACGTGCGCATGCAGGACAAAGCGACGTCCGACCGTTTCGCCGGCTGGAAACTGCTCGGCCTCACCAACGTAAAGGTGAATTATGGCGAGCGCGGCACGGACGTTGACGCGGCGCGCGTGACCTTCGCGAACTTCTACGGCCGCGTGTTGCTCGACGCGCAAGGCAAGCTGAACCTGAAGAGCGTCGTGGCAAGCGACAACGGCCCGCGGCAATCGGTGACGCGCGATCAGTCGAAGCCCGAGGCATCGGCGGCGGCATCCGCGGCGGTCGCGGCGAGTGCGCCGGTCAAGACGGCGGCGGCCTCCGGTCCTCCGGTGAACATGCGCTTCGGCCAGCTCGTATTGCAGAACGGCCGTGTCACCTACACCGACAACTTCATCAAGCCCAACTTCACGGCGAATCTCGTGTCGATCAACGGGACCATCGGCGCATTCGGCACGCATTCGACGACGCCCGCGCCCGTCGATGTCGCCGCCAAGCTCGCCGCGAACGGACCGGTTTCGATCAAGGGACAGGTGAATCCGCTCATCGAAAAGCCCGCCCTCGACTTGACCGCGAGCGCGCACGACGTAGAGCTCACCAACCTCACGCCGTATTCGTCGAAGTATGCGGGCTATCCGATCACGAAGGGCAAGCTCAACGTCGATCTGCATTACATGCTCGGCGACGACAAGCTCACGGCGAACAATCACCTGTTCATCGACCAGTTGACGTTCGGCGATCACGTCGACAACTCGACGGCGACGAAGCTGCCGGTGCGGCTCGCCGTGTCGTTGCTGAAGAATTCGCGCGGCGAGATCGACGTGAACATTCCCATTTCGGGATCGCTTTCGAATCCGGAGTTTTCTATTGGCGGGCTCGTCTGGCAAGCCATATTGAATCTGGTGCAAAAGGCGGTGACCGCGCCGTTCTCGCTGCTCGCGCATGCGTTCGGCGGCAGTGGCGAGGAGCTGAATTACGTCGAATTCGACGCAGGCTCGGCAACGCTCAACGATGCCGCGCAGAAGAAGCTGGAGACGATTTCGAAGGCGCTCGCGGACAAAACGTCGATCAGGCTGGATGTGACGGGGCGCGTCGATCCGAAAGTCGATGAACCCGGGTTACGCAGCGCTTGGCTGGATGGTCAGATCAAACGCGCGAAGGTCCGCGACATGTCGGATGGCGGCGAGAATGTGGACTGGCAGTCGGTGAAGGTATCGGATGCGGATTACGACAAGTATCTGACGAAGGTTTATAAGTCGGCGGATTTCAAGAAGCCGAAGAACTTCATCGGCTTGACGAAGTCGGTGCCGGACGCGGACATGAAGAGCGCGCTGACTGAAAACGCACCGGTCGATGAAGGCGCGTTGCGCGATCTGGCGCAGCGCCGCGCGCAGGCGGTGAAGGAGTACTTCGACGGAAAGATCGACAGCAGCCGGATTTTTGTCGTCGCGCCCAAGCTGAACGCGGACGGGATCAAGGATAAGGGCGCGGGGGAGCGGGTGGAGTTGGGGTTGAAGGGTTGAAGTGAGCCGTTGGCTGTATGGACGACCTTTGCCTGCTGCAAGTATTGTTTATTATTTCAATGTCCGGTTCGAACCGGATAACCGCTGAAGAACGGGAGTCAGCCGATGGGAACGAGTTACGAGCAAGACGTGGTGGCATGGGCCGAGGAACAGGCCGCGCTGCTGCGTGAAGGAAAGCTCTCGGCCATCGATATCGAGCATATCGCAGAGGAAATCGAAGACGTGGGCAAGTGCGAGCAACGAGAACTGGCAAGCCGCATGTCGGTGCTGCTAGCGCATTTGTTGAAGTGGCGGTTTCAGCCGGAGAGGCGTAGCACAAGCTCGCGATTTACGATCCGCACGCAGCGCAAGGACGTAATGTATGTTTTGCGAGAAGCACCGAGCCTTGAAGGTAAGTTCGATGACGCGGATTGGATCGACCTTATTTGGTCCAAGGCTAAAAATCTGGCGCAGGCGGAGACGGGAATCGATATCGACGTATTTCCGGAATTGTGTGCTTGGCCGATGATCCAGGCACTCGAACCAGAGTTCTACCCCGGCTGACTTTCCGATGCGCGGGCTTTCTCAGCCCGCGAGCCACCGCCTAATGCGCCCCCGCCGCCGCCCCACCGCCGCCGCCCTTCGCCACCTTCGTAATCCAGATCAGCGGAATGATCAGAATGAAGATGACCGCTGAAATGAGGAAGATATCGTCGAGCCCCATCATCGCGGCTTGAGTGTTGACGGTGAAGTTGAACATCCCACGCGCCTGGGCTTCACCGATATTCAGCGTCGATTGCGACATGCCGAGCGACTGCAAGAACGCCGGGTTATAAATATTCGCCTGCTCCGTCAGCCGCTCGTGATGCAGCGCGATCCGATGATCCCATTCGTTGCCCGCAAGCGATGTCCCCACCGCGCCGCAAAACACCCGCGCGAAATTCGACAAGCCTGCCGCCGCCGGTATTTTCGATGGCGGCAAGCCCGACAGCACGATGGCCGTGAGCGGCACGAAAAACATCGCCATCGGAATGCCTTGCAGGAGCGTCGGCAGCACGAGATGCCAGGTATCGATTTCGATCACATACTTCGAGCGCAGCCAGAATACGAACGCGAAGCCGACGAACGCCATGGTCGCGATCACGCGTGCGTCGCTGCGCGGCAGCACCTTGCCCATTACCGGCGCGAGAATCACGGCGAAGATGCCGAGCGGCGCGGTGACGAGACCCGCGTCGACGGAACGGTAGTTCAAATACTGCTGCATCCATTGCGGCAACAACACGAGATTGCCGAAAAACACGCCATAAGCGACCGAAATGGCCACCGTGCCGCCGAAAAAATTGCGTCCCGCGAAGAGCCGCAAATCGACGACCGGATTCTCCGCGGTCAGCTCCCACACGACGAAAAACGCGAATGAAATGGCTGCCGTTATCGCGAGAATGACGATGACCGGCGACTGGAACCAGTCGAGATCGCGTCCCTTGTCGAGCATGATCTGCAAGGACGCGACCCACGCGATCAGCAGCCCGAGCCCGACGATATCGATAGGCGCCTTGCGGCTCGGCGACTCGCGGTTGCGGTAGATGATCCACGTCACGCCCGCCGCGAAAATGCCGACCGGGATGTTGATATAGAAGATCCACGACCAAGAATAACTATCCGTGATCCAGCCGCCGAGCGCGGGACCGGCGATCGGGCCGACGGTCGCGGTCATCGCCCAGAGCGAGAGCGCCATCGACGATTTCTCTTTCGGATACGAGCCGAGCAGAATGGCTTGCGAGAGCGGAATCAGCGGCCCGGCCACCGCGCCTTGCAAGACGCGCGCGAAAAGCAGCACGGGCAAATTGGGCGCAAGACCGCACAACCACGAGGAGAGCACGAACATGAGGATCGCGCCGACGAACAGATGAATTTGTCCGAGTCGCTGCGTGAGCCAGCCGGTCAGCGGAATGGAAACCGCGTTCGACGCGGCGAACACCGTGATGACCCAGGTGCCTTCGTTGACCGAGACGCCGAGATTGCCGGAGATGGTTGGAATCGCGACGTTGGCGATCGACGAATCCAACACGTTCATGAACGTAGCGAGCGCCACCGCGAAAGTGGCGAGCACCAGTTGCCCGCCTTGCAGTGGTGCGGGCGCGGCCGGTTGTCCAGGGGCGGCGGGGTTCGTTCGAGGCGGCGTGCTCAATGCTTTTCCTGTGAGGGCGCCGCGGCGCTTCGACGCGCCGCGGGTGGTGAATCAAGCCGCCAGTGTGCCTGTGCCGTGGGAAAGTTGCTGAACGCCCGCTCATCCCTCACTTCGCCGAAATATCGATTTCCCCCAAATACTTCTTCGCGAACTTGTCGATCGTGCCGTCGGCCTTCACCTTCGCGATGGCCGCGTTGAGTTTGCTCTTCAGCGCATCGTCGCCCTTGCGCACGCCGTACGCAATGCCGCTGCCGAGAATCTTGTCGTCCCGCACCGGCGCGCCGACGAACGCGAAGCCGTTGCCGTCGGGCTTCGACAGAAAGCCGGTTTGTCCCGCAGGCGCGAGCACCAGCGTGGCATCGAGGCGGCCGGACTTGAGGTCCGTGTAGACCTGGTTCTGATCCTGATACGGCACGACCTTCACGCCTTCGTTTTCCCAATGCGCCTTGGCAAAGGTCTCCTGGATCGAACCCTGCAACACGCCCACGCTCTTGCCCTTTAGCGACGCGGGCGTCGGTTCGAGTCCACTGCCCGTTTTCGCGATGAGTTGCGTCGGCACGCGATACACCACCGTCGTGAAGTCGATGGCCTGACGGCGCTGGTCGGTCGCGTTCATCGCCGAATTGATGGCGTCGAACTTGCGGCCCTGCAGCGCGGGAATCAACCCGTCGAAAGAGGTCTCGACCCACTTGCAGCTCATCTGCGCCGCCACGCACACGGCGTTGCCGACATCGATATCGAGTCCTTGCAGTTCGCCCGTCGACGCCTTCGACTCGAACGGCGGATACTGCGCTTCGAGTCCGAAACGCAAGGTATCGGCGGCGAACGCCGCGCCGCTCGCGAACGAGCAGGCAAGGAATAGGGCGGTGGCGGCGTATTTGATCTTCATCGTGTCGTGTCTCGAATGTTTTTAGATGGAGCAAAGGCGGCGCGCGCCTTCGATCAGCGTGTCGTCGTCCTTCGCGAACGAAAGCCGGATCACGCGGTTGTCGGTGCCGTCGGTATAAAACGCGGACAACGGAATGGTCGCCACGCGCGCCTCGCGAATGAGGCGCAGCACGAAGTCGCTGTCGCTTTCACCCGAAATCGCGCCGTAGCGTGCGAGCATGAAGAAACTGCCCGCGCTCGGCAGCAACTCGAAGCGCGATCCCGCGAGCGATGTCGCCAGCAAATCGCGCTTGTGCTGATAGAACGGTCCGAGGTTGAGATAGCTCGATTCGTCGGCGAGCGCTTCGGCGAAAGCCATTTGCATCGGCGTATCGGCGGAAAACGTCATGAACTGGTGAATCTTGCGGATCTCGGCAGTCAACGCGGCGGGCGCGAGACAGTAGCCGACGCGCCAGCCCGTCACGTGATACGACTTGCCGAACGACGACACGATCACGCTGCGCTCGGCCAGTTCCGGGTAGCGCGCCATGCCGTGATGCGGCGCGCCGTCGAATACCACGTGCTCGTAGACTTCGTCCGACAACACGATGATCTTCGTGTCGCGCGTGAGCGCCGTGAGACGCGCGATGTCTTCATCGGCGAAGGCGCTGCCGGTCGGATTGTGCGGCGTGTTGACGAGGATCATGCGCGTTTTCGGCGTGATGGCCGCCGCGACTTCGTCCCAGTCGATCTGAAAATTCTCCGCCGATAGCTGGATGGCGATAGGCGTCGCACCCTGAAGCTGCACGATCGGCGCGTAACTGTCGAACGACGGCTCGAAGTAAATTACCTCGTCGCCGGGATGCACGAGCGCGCTGATGGTCGCGTAAAGCCCCTCGCTCGCGCTCGCCACGACCGTCACTTCCGTGCCCGGATCGTACTGCGCGCCATACAGCTTGTGCGTCTTGTCGGCGATGGCTTCACGCAGCGCCAGCACGCCCGACATCGGCGAATATTGGTTATGTCCTGCTCGCATGGCTCGCTCGACGCCTTCGATCAGGCGCGGATCGCATGCGAAGTTCGGCGCGCCTTGAGAAAGATTGAGCGCGTGATGTTCGTCGGCAAGCTGGCCGATCACGGTGAAAATAGTCGTGCCGACGCTCGGCAGCTTCGACTCGGGGATGCAGGCGCTTTGCACGGCAAATGTCTCCGGTATTGCAGTTCGTCGATTGAACCGCGGCAATAAAGCCGGAACAATCGAAACTTTGTCATACTAGCCATGCTTCGAATTCATGGCTACGTAGATAAACCCGCGAACGACCACATGAAACCCTTGCCATCCCTGGACGTGCTGAAAACCTTCCTCGTGGTCGCGCGCAAGCTCAATTTCACGCGCGCCGCCGATGTGTTGAACGTGACGCAAGGCGCGGTGAGCCGCCAGATTGCCGGACTGGAGGCGCATCTCGGCTATGCGCTCTTCGTGCGGCAGGCGCGCGGCCTTGCGCTCACGCATCATGGCGCGTTGCTCATTGCGCCGTTGCAGCAGGCTTTCGAACAGATCGCCGATGCGCTCGCGAAAGGTGGCGCACAGTCCGGAACACTGCGTCTGAAGTGTCCGACCTGCGCCATGCGCTGGGTCTTGCCGCGTGTCATTCGTCTGCAGAACGAGCGTCCGGAACTGGTGATCGAAGTGACCGCAGCCGTGTCGCACAGTGTCGAGTTCAACGCCGAACAGTTCGATGCAGCCATCGTGTTCGGCGCGCCGGCGCCAGCGCAGAAGGGTGTCAGCTCGCACCATCTGTTCGATGAAGTGTTGACGCCCGTCTGTGCGCCCGAGCAGTTCAAGGTTCGGCGGGACCGCGCACCGACGCCCGACGATCTGGCCGGCAAGACGCTTTTGCATCCCACACGCGACCGGCGCGACTGGCTCTTGTGGCTCGGCGCTTATGGTTACGCCGGCCTTCCTTCGATGAAGGCGCAGCATTTCGACACGCTCGATCTCGCCATCACATCGGCGATGCAGGGTCTCGGCGTAACCATCGGCGACTTGTCGCTGATCGAGGACGACTTGCGCGCGAAACGGGTGATCGCGCCGTTTTCGCTGTGTGTGCCGAGCGGCGCGGCGTACTACCTCGTCTACCCCGAGCGGCCCGCGCCGTCGCCGACCTTGCAGCAGTTCGCGACATGGCTGGAAGGGGAAGCGGCACAGACGCGTGAGACGCTCCAGGCTTACACGAACGCCGTGCAAGCCTGAGCACGTGCAACGCTTACATGCCGTGCTTCGTCACCACGGTGTCCCACTGGCCGTTCTTCACCTGATAGAGCGTCGATGACGCGTTCTTCAAGGCGCCGTTATCATCGAATGCGATCGGGCCGGTGATGCCATCGAAGGAAATCTTCTTCAACGCCGGCCGATACACCTTGGGATCGGCGGAACCGGCCTTCTCCATTGCGTTGATCGCGGCCCACGCGGCGTCGTAGCCGAACGGCGCATACGAGAGAATCGCCACCCCGAAGCGTTTTTGGAACTTGTCGCTGAACGCCTTGCCTTGCGGCAGCTTGTCGAGCGGGCTGCCATATTCCCACGCCTGCGCGCCTTCGGCCGCGTCGCCGGCGAGCTTGAGGAAGTCGGCATCCATCACGCCGCCGCCGCCCACGAACTGCGCGGTCATGCCGAGCTGCTTCATGCGCTTGACCACGGCTGCCGCTTGCCGATCCAGTCCGCCGAAGAAAATCAGATCGGCGTTGGCCGCCTTCAGACGCGTGAGCTGCGCGCTGAAGTCGACCGTCTGGTTGTCGCTGAATTCGCGCGCGACGATCGTGCCGCCTTTCGCTTTCACCGCTTTCTCGAACTCGTCGGCTTCGCCCTGACCGAAGGCCGTGCGGTCGTCGATGATGCCGATCTTCTTCGCCTTCGTCGTTGTCACTGCGTAGGCGCCGGCGTTGCCCGCGTTCTGCGCATCGCTCGAAATGACCGTGAAGACGTTTTCCAGGCCACGCGTGGTAATGGTCGGGTTAGTCGCCGCGGGATCGATCAGCGGAATGCCGGCGGTGTTGTAGATCGGCGATGCAGGCAGCGTCGTGCCCGAGTTGAAGTGTCCGACGACCACGGCCACGCCGTCATCCACGAGCTTTTGCGCGGCCTGCACGCCGATGCGCGGGTCGGCCTGATCGTCTTCCGCCGCGATTTCGAACTTCGCCGTCTTGCCGCCGATGCTGATCTTTTTGGCGTTCGCTTCATCGAGCGCGAGTTGCACGCCGTTCTGGAGATCTTTGCCGTAGCCCGCGTTTGCGCCGGTGAGCGGCGCGGCAAAGCCGACTTTCACCGTCATGTCCTCGGCGGCCGCGGCGAACGGCAGCGCGGCAAGCGCGACGGCGGCGCAGACTAGCTTGAGGCTCGTGTGGATACGCATGGTTTCCTCTCCTTGTTGGTCTGACTGACTGTTTCGACTATCGAATGGGACATCGCCACAAGTGCGCCGGCAAGAAGGGCTTTCCCCTCGCGCGCATCCGGCGCACGGTGAACGAGGCGGGACATGCGCAATTTAGGGAGCCAAATTCGCCGCGTCTTGTTGTTAAGTCGCGTGACGGATGCGGATTTCGGCATAGCGTCGGCGGACCGAATACCCAAGCGGGATGCGGCACTGCGGGATTTGAAGCAAGTCCCGCCACGACGATTCGCGCCGCGTTCCGAGAGCCTCCTGTCGCGTCGATCAAAACGCGGCCCTTGACAGAGTGCATATGCACAAATATGCTAAACGGCATGGCTACGAATTCGAACTCTTCTCTCTTCGATTGCAACTGCTTTGCAATCCGCCAGGCCGCGCGCTATGTCTCGCAGTTGTACGAGCGGCATCTGAACGTGGCCGGCATCACGGCCGCGCAATACACGCTCATGGTGGCTATCGCGCGCCGGCCCGATGTGTCGATGGCGGATCTCGCCGACGCCATGGTCATGGACCGCACCACGCTCGTTCGCGCGCTCAAGCCTTTGCAACGCGATGGCATCGTCGAAGCGGAGCAGCAGGCGGCGAGTTCGCGTGCAGTCGGGCTGCGGCTGACGTCGCAAGGCAAGGAGACGCTCAAGAAAGCGGTCGAGCAATGGCGCATCGCGCAGGCCGAGTTCGAAGCGAAGTTCGGAGAGAAGCGCGCGAAGGCCTTGCGTCAATCGCTATTCGAACTGACCGCGTCGGCTTGAGGCGAAAGCACGAATGCTCCGCGTCTGGCTCAAGAGCGCGGCTTGTTGTGCGCTTCATCGAAGCCCGCCGCCGCTTCCTGCACGTCGGGCGGAAAGTCGCCGAACTCCATGACTTGCCGCACTTCGATCACCTCGTTGTCCGAAGCGGGACAACGCTTCGCCCATTCGATGGCCTCTTCGCGCGATTTGACCTGCAGCATCCAGTAACCGCCTAGCACTTCCTTGGCTTCGGCGAAAGGGCCGTCGACGACGCGCGGCTTGCCGCCTTCGAACGAAACGCGCGCGCCCATCGAAGGGGGATGCAGTCCGTCGAGCGCGAGCAACACGCCTGCCTTCTGCAGTTCTTCGTTGTACTTCATCATTGAGGCGACGGCTTCGGCGGAGGGCAGCGTGCCCGGTTGCGCGCTTTCGTAGCCGCGCGGGATCATCAGCATCATGAAACGCATGGAATGCTCCTCGATAAGTTGCAAGCGTGGCATTTCCCCGCTCACACCATACGACGAGCCAGCCGCAAGCAAATCGACAGACGCGCGCCTTAAGCGTTTATCCCTAGCCGATTCCGGTTGCTTTAAGCGCGTCTCGCGCCGAATAATGTAATCCATTACATCTCGTTCGCCGCGGTGGCGCGCAGCATGTCGGATACGGTTCGTACACGCGAGGAAGTATCGATAGCGGATGTCGCCGAGCGCGCGGGCGTGTCCGTGGCGACGGTATCGCGCGTGCTCAATGGCCATGCGAACGTGCGCGATACGACGCGCGAAAAAGTGCGCGTGGCGGTCGCTGCGAGCGGTTACCGCATCAACGAACTTGCGCGCAATCTCCGCACGGCGGAAAGCCGTCTGCTGCTCACCATGGTGCCGGACTTCGGCAATCCGTTTTATGCGGCTATCGTACGTGGCATCGACAGCGTGGCGCGACAAAACGGCTATTTCATGCTGATGTGCGATACCGGCGCCGACCCCTTGCGCGAGCGCAGTTACTTCGACCTGTTACGCGGACGCCGCGCGGATGGCGCAATTTGTCTCGACCCCGCCGCCGTGCAAAAGGCGCTTGCCGAAGAGGCCTCGACCTTGCCGTGGGTTGCGTGCTGCGAATTCGATCCGGGCGCGGGCGTGCCTTACGTGGGCATCGACAATCATCTTGCAGCGGGCGATGTCGTGCGGTATCTGCTTGGCAAGGGACACGAACGCATCGCGCTCATCAACTCGGGACACGGCTATCTGTACGGACGCCAGCGGCTGGCCGGTTATCGCGATGCGCTTCGGGACGCGGGTATCGAAGCCAATCCGGCGTGGCAGGTCGAACTCGAAAGCCTCGATTACGACGCCGGCGAACGCGCGGCCACGCGGCTTGCCTCACTTGGCGAGCGCACAAGACCGACTGCGATCTTCGCCGTTTCTGACACGCTCGCCATCGGCGTGATGAACGGCTTGCGCGGCGTCGGCTTGCGCGTACCGGAAGATGTCGCGGTAGTGGGCTTCGACGATATCGCGGTGGCCGCACATGTCTATCCGCCGCTTACCACTGTCTCGCAGCCTATGCAGGCGCTCGGTGAAACGGCGGCGGAACTGCTGCTCAAGCGCCTGCGCGATCCACGCGCGGACGTGCCGGGCGTGCTGCTGCCGCATCGACTCATTCAACGAAGGAGCGCGTGAAAATGAGCCTTGCCGTGCGCTTCGAGGGAATCGAAAAGCAGTTCGGGCCGGTGCGCGTGCTGCACGGCGTGAGCTTCGATCTGAAGCCGGGACGCATCCACGGCTTGCTTGGCGAAAACGGCGCGGGCAAGTCCACGCTCATGAAAATCCTCGCTGGCTTCGAGCGCGCCAACGCAGGCGAGATGGCGATCGACGGAAGACGAGCCGACTTCAGAAGTTCGCGTGAAGCGGAACATGCCGGCATCGTGCTGATCCACCAGGAACTGAACCTCGCGGATCATCTCAGCATCACGCAGAACATGTTTCTCGGGCACGAGTTGCGGCGCGGCTTCTTTCTCGATGAACCGGCCATGCGCGATGCCGCCCGCGACGCGCTCACCGAAGTCGGCCTGCACAAGAACCCGGACACGCGCGTGCGCGACTTGATCGTCGCGGAAAAGCAGTTGGTCGAGATTGCCAAGGCGATGCTGCGCAATGCGCGCCTGCTCATCATGGACGAGCCCACCGCGACGCTCACGCCTTCGGAAACGCAGCGTCTTTTTGCGCTGATGGCACGGCTGAAGGAAGCGGGCGTGACCATCGTCTATATCTCGCACAAGCTCGACGAAGTGGAGCGCGTGACCGACGAAGTGATCGTCATGCGCGATGGCCGCTTCGTCGCGCGCTCGCCGACCGATGAAATCACGCGTCATCAGATGGCGAACCTGATGGTCGGCCGCGAAGTCTCTGACATGTTCCCGGACAAGCCGCCGCTCGCCGCCGATGCGCCCGTCGCCTTCAAGGTCGATCAAGCGTCGGTGCCGGGCTGGGCGGAAGGCGTGAGCTTCTCGGTGCGCGCGGGCGAAGTGTTCGGCTTCGCGGGTCTCGTCGGCGCGGGACGCACGGAACTCTTCGAAGCGCTCGTGGGTTTGCGGCCGCTGAGCGCGGGAACCATCGCGATTGAAAATGGCACCGTGAAGCTCAAAAGCCCGCGCGACGCCATGCGTCACGGCATCACTTACTTGAGCGAAGACCGCAAGGGACGCGGCCTGCATGTCGACATGGCGTTGAAAGACAATCTCACGATGATGACGCTGGAACGCTACGCGCATCCCCTCGTCGACATGCACGCGGAACGCGTGGCGCTCGATGTCGCCGTGAAGGACTTCGGCATACGCACGGGCAATGCGAAGAGCCGCGCGCGCATGCTCTCGGGCGGCAATCAGCAGAAGCTCGCGCTCGCCAAGTTCCTGCATCCCGATCCGCGCGTGATCGTGCTCGACGAACCGACGCGCGGCGTCGATGTCGGCGCCAAACGCGACATCTATTTCCTGATCCATCGCCTGGCCGCCGAAGGCCGCGCGGTGATCGTGATCTCTTCCGAGCTGATCGAACTCATCGGGCTTTGTCATCGCGTCGCGGTGATGCGCGCGGGCGAGCTCGTCGCGACGCTCGGCATGGAACTCCTGACCGAAGAGAGGTTGATCGCGCATGCGACCGGCACACACTGAAGACACCGCGCAGGAAAGCCGCCTCGCCGCCTACTCACGCATACTGTTCGGCGTCGGGCCGCTGATCGGGCTGATCGCGCTTTGCGTCGGCGGAACCATGCTCAACGGCGACTTCGCCACTTTCGACAACGCCATGAACGTGCTCACGCGCACATCGTTCATCGGCATCATCGCGGTGGGGATGACCTTCGTCATCATCTCGGGCGGGATCGACCTGTCGGTCGGGTCAATGGCCGCGCTCATCGCGGGCAGCATGATCTACATGATGAACGGGCTGCTGCAGGGCGTGCGCGGACATGCCGTGCCGCCGCTCGCGATTCTCGCGCTCGGCATCGTGCTGGCGCTCGTGCTCGGTGCGTTGTTCGGGCTCGCGCATGGCTTGCTCGTGACCAAGGGGCGCATCGAGCCGTTCATCGTCACGCTGGGAACGCTCGGCGTGTTTCGCGCGCTTCTGACATGGCTCGCGGATGGCGGCGCGCTCACGCTCGACAATTCGCTCGTCGATCTCTACGGCCCGGTCTATTACGCGAGTCTCTTCGGCGTGCCCGTGCCGATCTGGGTGTTCCTGATCGTCGCGGCGGGCGGCGCTATCGTGCTCAATCGCACGGTGTTCGGGCGTCACGTGCAGGCTATCGGTTCGAACGAACAGGTTGCGCGTTATGCGGCCATTCGCGTGGATCAGGTGAAGATCGCGACCTACGTGCTGCTTGGACTGTGCGTCGCGGTCGCGACCGTGCTCTACGTGCCGCGGCTCGGTTCGGCCACGCCGACCACCGGCCTCTTGTGGGAGCTCGAAGCCATCGCGGCCGTGGTGGTGGGCGGCACCGCGCTCAGAGGCGGCGAAGGGCGCGTGATCGGCACGGTCATCGGCGCGATTCTGCTTTCGGTCATCAACAACATCTTGAACCTGACGAGCATCATCAGCGTGTATCTGAATGCGGCGGTGCAGGGCGCCGTGATCATTTTCGTGGCCTTCCTGCAGCGTGGACGTCGATAGAAGTATCTAAAACACAGGAGACATCGTCATGAAACTCGTGCTTCGCGCGCTCGCCGCGCTTACCTTGACGGCGAGCGCGTTCGCCGTTTCCACGTCCGTATCCGCCGCCGATAAAGTCGTGCTCGGCGTCGCCATTCCGACCGCGACGCACGGCTTCACGGGCGGTATCGTCTGGTGGGCCAACGAAGCGAAGAAGGAACTGGAGAAGGCGCATCCCGACCTCAAAGTGATCGTGAAGACGGCGGCCGGCGCGCCCGAACAGGCCAACCAGTTGCAGGATCTCGTGACGGTCAACAAGATCAATGCGCTCGTGATTTTCCCGTTCGAATCGGCGTCGCTCACGCAGCCAGTCGCGCAGGTGAAGAAGAAAGGCGTGTACGTGACGGTCGTGGATCGCGGCTTGACCGACACCAGCGCGCAGGACGCGTACGTCGCCGGCGACAACACTGCGTTCGGCAAGCTGCCCGCCGAATATCTCGCGAAGACGCTGGACAACAAGGGCGATATCGTCGCGTTGCGCGGCATTCCGACGACCCTCGACAATGAACGCTGGGCCGCGTTCGAAGGCGTGATCAAGCAGCATCCGGACATGAAGATTCTCGATGCGAAATACGCCAATTGGAATCGCGACGACGCCTTCAAGACCATGCAGGACTATCTCACGCGCTTCAAGCACATCGACGCCGTGTGGGCCGCCGACGACGACATGATGATCGGCGTACTGAAGGCGATCGAGCAGGCAAAGCGCACCGATATCAAGGAAGTGTTCGGCGGCGCGGGATCGAAGGAAGCGGTCAAGCGCATCATGGATGGCGACAAGCTCGTAAAGGCCGACGTCTCGTACTCGCCGAAGTTCATCTACGACGCGATCAAGCTCACCGCCGAAGCGCGCTTGAAGGGCGACAAGCTGCCGCCGACCACGATCATTCCCTCGGTGCTCATCACGAAGGAGAACGCCAAGCAGTTCTATTACCCGAACTCGCCGTTCTGAGTGGCGGGCCGGTTTCGACCGGCCCTTCGCGTTGTTCAAATATCGAGGCGAAAGATGAAGACCATCAAGGGCCCCGCGATCTTTCTCGCGCAATTCATGGGCGACGACGTGCCGTTCGACTCGCTCGCGCATCTCGCGTCGTGGGCGAAAGGACTCGGCTACGCGGGCATTCAGGTGCCGGCGGATCCGCGTCTGATCGATCTGGAGAAGGCCGCATCCAGCGATGCCTATTGCGACGACATTCGCCGCACCGTCGAGGATGCGGGCGTCGCGATCACCGAATTGTCTACGCATCTGCAAGGGCAACTGGTCGCGGTGCATCCGGCCTACGACACCTTGTTCGATGGCTTCGCCGCGCCCCATGTGCGAGGCGATCCGGCCGCGCGCACCGAATGGGCGATCGGGCAATTGAAGTACGCGGCGGCGGCATCGAAACGGCTCGGGCTCGCTGCGCATGTGACCTTTTCGGGCGCGCTCGCGTGGCCGTATTTCTATCCGTGGCCGCAGCGTCCGGCGGGTCTCGTCGAAGCCGCATTCGAGGAACTTGCCGCGCGCTGGCGACCGATCCTCGATGAGTTCGAGCACGCGGGCGTCGACGTGTGTTACGAACTGCACCCCGGCGAAGACCTGCACGATGGCGTGACCTTCGAGCGCTTTCTCGCGGCGGTGGATGACCATCCGCGCGCGAATATCCTGTTCGATCCGAGTCACTTCGTTTTGCAGCAACTCGATTATCTGGCGTTCATCGACATCTATCACGCGCGCATCAAGGCGTTTCATGTGAAGGACGCGGAGTTCCGGCCGAATGGCCGCCAAGGCGTGTACGGCGGATATTCGGGATGGGTCGAGCGCGCCGGGCGCTTTCGCTCGTTAGGCGACGGGCAGATCGACTTCAAGGCGATCTTCTCGAAGATGGCGCAATACGATTTCCCAGGCTGGGCCGTGCTTGAATGGGAATGCGCGTTGAAGCATCCGGAAGACGGCGCGCGCGAAGGCGCGGTGTTTATCCGCGATCACATCATCCGCGTGGCCGAACGCGCCTTCGACGACTTCGCGGGCAGCGGCGCGAATCGCGAGCAGTTGCGCGGCGTGCTCGGCATGGGAGAAACGCGATGAAGCGCGTGCGGCTGGGCATGGTAGGCGGCGGCGAGGGCGCGTTCATCGGCGCGGTGCACCGGATCGCGGCGCGGCTCGACGACCGTTATGAGTTGGTGGCGGGCGCGTTGTCATCGGACCCGCAGCGCGCGGCGGCGAGCGCATCGGCAATCGGTTTGCCGCGCAGCTATGGCGATTATCGCGAAATGGCGCGAGTCGAGGCGGGGCGTTCGGACGGCGTGGAAGCGGTGGCTATCGTCACGCCGAATCATCTGCATGCGCCCATTGCCACGGCGTTTCTCGAAGCCGGCATCCACGTGATCTGCGACAAGCCGCTCGCGGTATCGCTGGCCGAAGGCGAGGCGCTGCAAAAGCTCGCGCGCGACAAGGGGCTGGTGTTCGCGGTGACATACACGTACACGGGCTATCCGCTCGTGCGGCATGCGCGCGGCATGGTGCGGCAGGGATTGCTCGGCGATATCCGCGTGGTGCAGGTCGAATATGCGCAGGACTGGCTTTCGTTGCCGGTGGAAACGCAGGCGAACCGTCAGGCCGTGTGGCGCACCGATCCCGCGCTCGCGGGGCCGGCGGGATGCCTCGGCGATATCGGCACGCACGCGTATCAGCTTGCCGACTACGTGACGGGGATGCGGCCGTCGGAGTTGGCGGCGGAAGTGACGACGTTCGTGGCGGGGCGGCGTATCGACGATCACGTGCAAGCGATGCTGCGCTACGCGAACGGCGCGCGCGGCATATTGTGGGCGAGCCAGGTCGCGGCGGGCGAAGAGAACGCGTTGCGCCTGCGCGTTTATGGCACGAAGGCCGGTTTGATGTTCGATCAGCAGGAGCCGAACGAATTGTGGTTCACGCCGGTGGGCGGCGCGTCGCAGCGAATCACGCGCGGACGCGTGCAAAGCGCCGAGGCGCTGCACGCGACGCGGGTTCCGGCGGGGCATCCGGAAGGGTATCTAGAGGCGTTCGCGCAGCTTTATACGGATGCGGCGGCGTGTATCGCTAGCGGGACGACGCAGGGGGATGACTGGTTGACCACGGTCGACGATGGCGTCGCGGGGTTGAGGTTCGTGGAGGCGGTGTTGAGGAGTAGTGGGAGGGATGGGGCTTGGGTGGGGCTCGATTGAATCCGTTGCGAAAAAAAAAAGCGGCTCCAAAAGAGCCGCCCCGCTTCAACTCAAACCAGCACCCTCAAGCCCAGTTAGCGTGAAAGCTTCCCGGCTTATCCGTGCGCTCGAACGTATGCGCACCGAAAAAGTCCCGCTGCGCCTGCACGAGATTCGCCGGCAGTGTTTCCGACCGGTAGCTGTCGAAATACGCCACCGCCGATGAAAACGCCGGCACCGGCACGCCCGCCTTCACCGCCGCCACGACGACATCGCGCAATGCGTCCTGGTACTTCGCGGCGATATCGCTGAAATACGGATCGAGCAGCAAATTGGCTAGCCCCGCGTCCTTCTCATATGCGTCCGTGATCTTCTGCAGGAAGCGCGCGCGGATAATGCAACCCGCCCGGAAAATCTTGGCGATGGTGCCGTACTGCAAGTTCCAGTCGTATTCGTCCGATGCCGCGCGCAACTGCGCAAAGCCCTGCGCGTAGGAAACGATCTTGCTCAGATACAGCGCGCGCCGCACCGATTCGATAAATGCCTCACGGTCGCCGTCGAACTTCGGCGACGGACCGGTGAGTACCTTGCTCGCCTTCACGCGCTGATCCTTCAGCGACGACAAAACACGCGCGAACACCGCTTCGGTAATCAGCGGCAACGGTGCGCCGAGATCGAGCGCGTTCTGGCTCGTCCACTTGCCCGTGCCTTTCTGCGCCGCGCGATCCAGAATGACATCGACGAGATCCTTGCCGGTTTCGTCGTCTTTCTTCGAGAAAATCTTCGACGTGATTTCGATCAGATAGCTGTCCAGCTCGCCCTGATTCCACTCGACATACACTTTGCCGAGTTCTTCGTTCGACAGACCCGCCACGCGCTTCAGCACGTCGTAGCTTTCGGCGATCAATTGCATATCGCCATACTCGATGCCGTTGTGCACCATCTTCACGAAGTGACCCGCGCCGTCCGGGCCCATGTACGCGACGCACGGTTCGCCGTCCGGCGCCTTCGCGGCGATCTCGGTGAGGATCGGTGCGACGAGTTCGTAGGCTTCTTTCTGACCGCCCGGCATGATCGACGGGCCCTTGAGCGCGCCTTCCTCACCGCCCGACACGCCCGTGCCGATGAAATGCAGCCCCGACTTCGCGAGGTCCTGATTGCGGCGAATGGTATCGGTGAAATGCGTATTGCCGCCGTCGATGAGAATGTCGCCCTTGTCCAGCAGCGGACGCAGCGCGTCGATGGTGGCATCCGTGCCGGCACCGGCCTTGACCATCAACAGAATGCGGCGCGGAGTTTCGAGCGACTGGACGAACTCTTCGAGCGTGTACGCGGGCACGAGCTTCTTGTCGGGATGTTCGGCAATCAGTTCATCGGTTTTTTCGCGGCTGCGGTTGTAGACCGAAACGGCGTGGCCGCGGCTCTCGATATTCAAGGCCAGGTTGCGGCCCATGACGGCGAGGCCCACTACGCCGATAGCTTGCTTGCTCATTGCTTGATCTCCGGATGGCCGAAGCCCGCGGCTCGTGGCGCAGGCTTCGGGGATGAAACGTATCGATAAATGCGGCGTTCGCAGGATGAAGAGATCGTCTTCACGCGCGGATCGCGCCGGGGCCGGCTGAAGGCCCGGTGCGACGCGCTGCGGCGCGGCCGGAATTCTACCGGCGGCGCGGCCGCTGACGCGAACGCAGACCGACCCGAATTTACCACTTTGAGCGCCATCCGGCAGGGAAAGCGCGCTCTCGGCAGGGCGTTCGGGCAGCGCACGCGGCGCCGTCATAGAATGACCAGCCCAACCAGCACGCCGCGAGGCAATTCATTCATGGCGCAGGCCCGGCGCGCGCGAGCGCATCATTATTCGGTCTACGTCGTCGAACTGGCGGACGCAGTCTGGAACGAGGCGCGCTTTCGTCGTGCGAATCCGGATTACGTGTTGGGCAAGCCGTTCGTCTATGTCGGCATGACGGGAATCGATCCCGACGTGCGCTTCGACAAGCACAAGGCGGGCATTCAGTCGAACCGCTTCGTGCGCGATTTCGGCTTGCGGCTCTTGCCGCATCTGTATGAGATGTACAACCCGATGCCCTACGAGGGCGCGCGCGATATGGAAGTGGAACTTGCAATCGGCTTGCGCGAAGCGGGTCATGGCGTCTGGCAGGCGTGAAGAACGATCACGAACACGAGCACCATCAACGACACGGAGCGTGACATGCGGATTCTGGTAGTGGGCGCGGGCGCCATCGGCGGATACTTCGGCGCGCGGTTACTCGAAGCAGGCAGGGACGTGACCTTTCTGGTGCGCGAACGCCGCGCGCAGAAGCTGCACGAGAGTGGCCTCGTGGTGAAAAGTCCGGCCGGCGATCTCCATTTCGACGCGCCGCCGCTCGTGCTGGCAAAGGACATCGATAAGCCGTTCGATCTCGTCATCCTGAGCTGCAAGGCTTATGACCTGGCCAACGCCATCGATTCGTTCGCGCCCGCGGTCGGACCGGACACCGCCATCCTGCCGCTTCTGAACGGCATGGGCCATCTCGACGTGCTCGATGCGCGCTTCGGCACGGCAAAAGTGCTCGGCGGGCAGTGCGTGATCGGCGCGACGCTCGGCGCTGAAGGCGAAGTGCTCCATCTGAACGACATGCAGTCGATGACCATCGGCGAGCGCGCGGGCGGGCGTTCGGCGCGCATCGACACAATCGCCGCGCAATTGAGCGACGCGCGGTTCGATCTGCAGGTGAGCGAGGACATTCTGCAGGCGATGTGGGAGAAGTGGGTCTTCCTGGCGACGCTCGCCACGGGAACGTGCCTGATGCGCGCGCCCGTTGGCGACATCGTGAGCGCGCCGGGTGGCGATGATGTGTTGCGTCGTCTCTTCGACGAATGCAGAGGGATCGCGGCCGATAACGGTCATTCGCCGGGCGAGGCGCTCGTCACGCGTGCACGCGGTTACTTCACGGACCGCGGTTCGCTGATGACGGCGTCGATGCTGCGCGATCTGGAAAACGGCGCGCGGATCGAAGCGGATCATATCGTCGGCGACTTGCTGGCGCGGCGCAAGACGTCGGTGGATGGCGCTTCCGTGCTGGCAATCGCGTTTGCGAATCTGAAGGCTTACGAAGCGCGGCGGGCGCGGCTGGCTGGCTGAGGACGGCGATGCGCCGCGTTCGCCTTCGCCTTCGCAGCGGCGAACCGCCATGCGTACCGCATCGCTTTCAATCAACCCACAACGATAAACACCTCTTCTGGCGCACATCGGGACGCTGTACCCTTTCGGCTTTCCCGATGAACGTTCACGCCCGCGCCTCATGTCATCCGATCCCGCTCTCACCGGCCGCACCGCCGCGCCGCCCACCGTCTCGCAGATCTTCACCGGCTTTCTCACACTCGGCCTCACCGCGTTCGGCGGCGCGTTGCCACTCGCGCGGCGCGAGATCGTCGAGCGCCGTAAATGGCTGACTGCCGACGAGTTCACCGATCTGCTCGGCCTCTGCCAGTTCCTGCCGGGCGGCAACGTGATCAACCTGTCGGTGGCTATCGGCATGCGCTTTCGTGGCCTGGCCGGCGCGTTCGCGGGCCTGCTCGGGCTGATCGGCGGGCCGTCGCTGATCGTGATCGCGCTGGGCGTGATCTATCAGCGCACGCATCAGGACCCTCGTATCGCGCATCTGTTCGCGGGGCTTGCGGCGGCGGCGGCCGGGCTGCTGATCGCGATGGCCATCAAGATCATGTGGCCGCTGCGCAAGAAGCCCGAGGCGGCAGTCATCGCGCTCGTCATGCTCGCGGCCATCGCGTTCCTGCGCACGCCCTTGCTTCCGTCGATGCTCGTGCTCACGCCGATCTCGGTCCTCATTGCGTGGAAGGTGCGCCGATGATCGCGAATCTGCTTTCGCTCGCCGCCATCTTCAGCCAGCTCTCGCTGCTCGCGTTCGGCGGCGGCAACACCATTCTTCCCGAGATGCAGCGGCAGGTCGTGCAAGTACACGACTGGATGACGAAGGCCGACTTTTCCGCGCTCTTTGCACTGGCGCAGGCGGCGCCCGGGCCGAACATGATGGTCGTCACGCTGATCGGCTGGCATGTCGCGGGCTGGCCGGGCGTGCTGGTCACGTCGATCGCGAAATTCGGGCCGTCATCGCTCGTGACGATTGCCGCGCTGCACGCGTGGGAGCGGTTCAGGGACCGACCGTGGCGGCGCTATGTGCAACTCGGTCTCGTGCCGATCACGGCGGGCCTCGTGGCGGCGAGCGCGCTGCTGATCGCCGAGGCATCCGATCAGACGTGGATGCTGGTCGCGATCACCGCTGTCGTGGCGGTCGTGTCGTACAAGACGAAACTGCATCCGCTGTGGTTGCTGGCGGGCGGAGCGCTGATCGGGCTGACGGGAATCGGGCAGTGAACCGGGCTAGAAGTGCGGTTCCGCAAAGGCCGGCTCAAGCACGCGGGCGCACTTTCTGCTGAAATCGAACCGGACAAGACAGCCAGGACGAAGCCATGACCATGACCACCGAATACGCGAAAACCGCGCCGGAACGCGCTGAACTCGATGCATCGACGGCGCCCGTCGTCATCGAATTCGGCACCGACTGGTGCGGTTTCTGCCGCGCCGCGCAGCCGCTGATCGCGCAGGCGTTCCAGGATCATCGCGATATCCGTCACATGAAGATCGAGGACGGCAGCGGCCGACCGCTCGGCCGCTCGTTTCGCGTCAAGCTTTGGCCGACGCTCATTTTCATGACAGGCGGCAAGGAAGTCGCGCGGCTCGTTCGTCCCGGCGACGCGTCCGAAATACGCGATGCGCTGGCGCTGATCGACGATCCTTTGGAGCAGTAGCCGCTTCCCGGCTAGGGGTTAAAGCTGATACGATCTCGGCCATGCAAACTTGTATGATGACCCGATGACCGTACAAGAGCCGTCCATCCGTATGTTCGAAAAGATCCCGTCCCGCGCCCTGAGCGATACGGTCGCGCAGCAATTGCAAAAGCTGATCGAGAAGGGCAGTTTCACCGCCACCGGCAAGCTGCCGACCGAAGCCGTGCTCGCGCAGGAGTTCGGCGTGAGCCGCACGGTGATTCGCGAGGCCATTTCGCGGCTGAAAAACGAAGGCATGGTCGAACCTCGGCAAGGCAGTGGCGTCTTCATCGTCGAGCGCGCGGGCATTCGGCCGTTGCGGATCGACTACGCGCAGGCCGTCGAGCCGGGCTCCGTGCTGCATATCCTCGCGCTGCGCCGGGCGATCGAAGCCGAAGTCGCGTCCGAAGCCGCGATGCGCCGCACCGACGAGCAAATGGCCGCCATCGACGCCGCGCTCGTTCGTATCGACGAAGCCGTGCGCGCCGGCCAGAACGGCGTGGCGGAAGACGTGGCGTTCCATCGCGAAATCGCGACCGCCACGGGCAATCCTTATTTCCTCAAGACGCTCGCTTTCCTGAGCCAGTACCTCGAAGCCGGAACCATCGTCACGCGCGGCAACGAAGCGCTGCGCGAAGACTTCTCGCGCCAAGTGCGCGAGGAACACGCCGCCATCGCCGAAGCCATTCGCGCCGGCGACCCCATGGCCGCGCGCAACGCCGCTCAGACACATCTCTACAACGCCGCGCGCCGACTGGCGGAAGCGGGCCTTTGCTAACCGCTTCATCGAAAATCAAGAGAACGCTATGTCAAGAAACGTGGGAGTCATCGGGCTGGGCGCAATGGGTCTGGGCGTCGCGCGCTCGCTATTGCGCGCGGGCTTCGCCGTGCATGCATGCGATGTCCGCCAGCAAGCGCTCGATTCGTTCACGGCCGAAGGCGGCATTGCATGCGCGTCGCCGGCCGAAATGGGCGGCAAGTGTGAGGTCGTCGTCACGCTGGTCGTGAACGCCGCGCAAACCGAAGCGGTTCTATTCGGCGATAACGGCGCGGTCCCGGCGATGAAACCGGGCAGCGTCGTGCTCGCCTGCGCGACGGTCGCGCCGGGTTTCGCGGTGGAGCTCGGCAAGCGCGTCGCGGCAACCGGCGTGCTGATGCTGGACTCGCCGGTATCGGGCGGCGCCGCCAAGGCGGCATCCGGCGAAATGACGATGATGACCTCCGGCCCCGCCGATGCCTACGCCGCCTGCGAAGACGTGCTCGATGCCATCGCGGGCAAGGTGTATCGGCTGTCGGAGGAGCACGGCGCGGGCTCGAAGGTAAAAATCATCAACCAATTGCTGGCGGGCGTGCATATCGCCGCCGCCGCCGAAGCCATGGCGCTCGGCCTGCGCGAAGGCGTGGACCCGGACGCCCTCTACGACGTCATCACGCACAGCGCGGGCAATTCGTGGATGTTCGAGAACCGCGTGCCGCACATTCTCTCGGGCGACTACACGCCGCTATCCGCCGTCGATATCTTCGTGAAGGACTTGGGCCTCGTGCTCGATACGGCCCGCACGTCGAAGTTTCCGCTGCCGCTTTCGGCGGCCGCGCATCAGATGTTCATGATGGCCTCGACTGCCGGACACGGCGGCGAGGACGATTCCGCAGTCATCAAAATTTTTCCGGGCATCGAAGTCCCGAAGGGAGCGAAATAATGGCGCAGGCCTTGCTTGGCTGCATCGCAGACGATTTCACCGGCGCGACCGATCTCGCCAACATGCTCGTGCGCGGCGGCATGCGCACGGTGCAAAGCATCGGCGTTCCGGCAGCCGGGACGAAGATCGAAGCCGACGCGTTGATCGTCGCGCTGAAATCGCGCACGATTCCCGCCGAGGACGCCGTGCGTCAGTCGCTCGAAGCGCTCGAATGGCTGCGCGCGCAAGGCTGCCGCCAGTTCATCTTCAAGTATTGCTCGACCTTCGATTCCACCGACAAGGGCAATATCGGCCCGGTCGCGGACGCCTTGCTCGAAGCGCTGAACGACGACTTCACCATTGCCTGCCCCGCGTTTCCAGAGAACGGCCGCACGATCTTTCGCGGCAACCTCTTCGTCGGCGACGTGCTGCTGAATGAATCGGGCATGGAGAACCATCCGCTCACGCCAATGACCGATCCCAACCTCGTGCGCGTGCTGCAACGGCAAACGAAGTCGAAGGTCGGCCTGATTCGCTACGACACGGTCATGAAGGGCGCGGATGCGGTACGCGCGCGCATCGCCGAACTGAAGAAGGATGGCGTGCGCCTGGCTATCGCGGATGCCATTTCCGACGCCGATCTCTTCGTACTCGGCGACGCCCTCGGTGACCTCAAGCTCATCACGGGCGGCTCGGGTATCGCGCTTGGACTGCCGGAAAATTATCGCGCGGCGAATCTGCTTGCTCATGCGGAAGATGCGGGCGAGCTGCCGAAGATCGAAGGCAGGTCGGTGGTGCTCGCGGGCAGCGCGTCGAAGGCCACGAATGCGCAGGTCGCGGAGTGGCGCGCGTCGAAGCCGAGTTTTCGCGTCGATCCGCTGGCGCTGTCGCGCGGCGAAGCGGTCGTCGATCAGGCGCTGGAATTCGCGCGCAGTCATGGCGATGAAACCGTGCTCATCTACGCAACGTCTTCGCCGGATGACGTAAAGGCCGTGCAGAAGGAACTGGGCGTGGAGAAGGCGGGACAGCTGGTTGAAGACGCGCTCGCCGCGATTGCGCGGCAACTGCGCGACGCAGGCGTGCGCAAGTTCGTGGTCGCGGGCGGCGAGACATCGGGCGCGGTCGTGCAGGCGCTCGACGTGCGTTCGTTGCGTATCGGGCCGCAGATCGATCCGGGCGTGCCCGCGACGCAATCCATCGGCGCCAATGCAGACGATGCGCCGCTCGCGCTTGCGCTCAAGTCGGGCAACTTCGGCACGACGGATTTCTTTGCGAAGGCCTTGAAGGCGCTGGACGGGGTGGCGTGATGTCGTCGAACGAAAACCGTATCCGCGAGGAAATCTGCGTGACGGGCGCGAGCCTGTACGAACGTCGCTATACCGTGGGCAGCGCGGGCAATATCAGCGCGCGTCTCGACGATGGCTGGCTCATCACGCCGACCGACGCGTGCCTCGGCCGGCTCGATCCGGCGGATATCGCGAAGGTGGATCTGGAAGGCAAGCATGTGTCGGGCGGACGTCCATCCAAGACGCTGGCGCTGCATCGGCGCATCTACGAGAACAATGCGGATGCGCACGGCGTCGTGCATACGCATTCGACGCATCTCGTCGCGCTGACGCTCGCGGGCGTCTGGAAAAACGAGGACGTGTTGCCGCCGATCACGCCGTACTACGTCATGAAAGTCGGCCATGTGCCGCTGATTCGCTATCGACGTCCGGGCGATCCGGCCGTGGCGGAAGAATTGGCGGCGCTGGCATCGACGGTGCGCGCGGTCTTGCTTGAGCGGCTCGGACCGGTGGTGTGGGAAAAGTCGGTGGCGCATGCGTCGTATGCGCTAGAGGAACTGGAGGAGACGGCGCAGCTTTACTTATCGACGATGCCGAGGCCTGCGCCGTTGCCCGACAGCGCGCTCGAGGATTTGCGCACGACGTTCGGTGCGCGTTGGTGAGAGCCGTGCGAGGTTGCGAAGGCCGCGCGCGGTAACGACGCCGCAGCGGCACTCGGCTACCGCAACCAAGAGCAATTAACGCGCTGACTTTAGTGGTCAAGACCCGGAATCGAACGCATTGAAAAGGAGACAACCGCAATGCCCCGCTTTGCAGCCAACCTCACGATGATGTACCCGGAACACGAGTTCCTCGACCGCTTCGGCGCAGCCGCGAAAGACGGTTTCAAGGCGGTCGAATTCCTGTTTCCCTATGACTTCTCGGCATCGGACATCAAAACCCGATTGCAGGACAACAACCTCACGCAAGCGCTTTTCAACGCGCCGCCGGGCGACTGGGCCGCAGGCGAACGCGGCATCGCGTCCTTGCCGGGCCGCGAGGACGAATTCAAGAAGAGCGTGGACAAGGCGCTCGAATACACCGCCGCGCTCGGCAACAAGAAACTGCACTTCATGGCGGGACTCATCAAGCCCGGCGATTCGCGCGAGGAGCGCAAGTCGATCTACCTGAAGAATCTCGCGTATGCGGCGAAGCAGGCGGAATCGGCGAACGTGGATGTCGTGATCGAGCCGATCAACACGCGCGACATTCCCGGCTTCTTCCTCAATCGTCAGGACGAAGCACAGGCTATCTGCGATGAAATCGGCGCGCCGAATCTGCAAGTGCAATTCGACATCTATCACTGTCAGATCGTGGAAGGCGATATCGCGGTCAAACTCAAGCGCGACATGAAACGCGAGAACGCGGGCATCGGCCATATTCAGATTGCGGGCGTGCCGGATCGACACGAGCCGGATCTGGGCGAACTCAACTACCCGTATCTGTTCGATCTCATCGATTCGCTGGGCTACGAAGGCTACATTGGCTGCGAGTATCGCCCGAAAGCGGGTACGTCCGCGGGCCTCGGCTGGCTCAAGCCTTACCTATAAAAAAGGAGACGACATGAAGGTTCTCATCACGGGAGGCGCAGGCTTCCTCGGGCAAAAGCTCGCCAAACGTCTGCTGGAAAAAGGCGAACTCGACGGCAAGCCTGTCACCGAGCTCGTACTGCTCGATGTCGCGCGCCCGAGCGATGCCGCGCTTCTCGACGACAAGCGCGTCAAAGCCGAAACCGGCGACATCTCGGACAAGGCCACGCTCGAGCGCTACATCGATACGAAGACGGAAGCCATCTTTCATCTCGCGGCCATCGTGAGCGGCCAGGCGGAAGCCGACTTCGACCTCGGCATGAAGATCAATCTCGATGCCTCGCGCGCGCTGCTCGAAGTGTGCCGCGCGCGGGGCCACGTGCCGCGCGTCGTGTTCACGAGTTCGGTCGCGGTGTATGGCGGAACGCTGCCGGAAGTCGTGCAGGACGACACCGCGCTCAACCCGCAATCGTCGTATGGAACGCAGAAGGCCATCGCGGAATTGCTGCTGTCCGATTTCTCACGGCGCGGCTTCGTCGATGGCCGCGTGCTGCGCCTGCCGACCATCAGCGTGCGGCCGGGCAAACCGAACGCGGCGGCGTCGTCGTTTGCGAGCGGCATCATCCGCGAGCCGCTCAATGGCGAGCGCTCGGTATGTCCCGTCGATGGCGACACGCGCGTCTGGCTGCTCTCGCCGAAAAGCGCGGTGGACGCGCTCATCGCCGGATGCGAGATCGAGCGCGCGAAGCTGGGTCTTCGGCCGGTGATCAATCTGCCGGGGCTTTCGGTGAGCGTGAACGAGATGGTCGCGGCGCTGCGTGAAGTCGCGGGCGATGAAGTCGTGGCGCGCATCGACTTCGAGCCGGAGCCGCGCATCGAGAAGATCGTGGGAAGCTGGCCGGGCGCGTGGAATCCAGCGCGCGCTGAAGAACTCGGGCTCACGGGCGACAAGTCTTTCGCCGATGTGATTCGCGCGTATATCGCCGATCAGCGCGTTTGAATGAGGCAGGGCGCCGTGTTTTCACGGCGTCCGCGCGAGCCAACCCGCAGCGCACCCGGCAACCGCCCCAAAGGTTGCACGATGCAAGCTTGTATCCCCTTTCCGCGCTACACTCCTCCCTTAAATGTGACGAACGCCGGTCCGGCGCCGCGTGCACCGCAGTGAACCACGAGCGGTAGCCTGCTCGTTTCTCATTCCAGCGCCGATCCGCGCTGCCGCCACGCGCAAAACCCGTCGTCTCGTCAGGCTGCCCCTTGCGCGGAGAATCCCATGTTGCTCCACCAGCTCGTCGATCGATTCGGCCCGTTGATCGTATTCGTCAATGTGATGGGCGCGGCGCTCGGGCTGCCCGTGCCCGCCATGCCAACGATGATCGTCGTCGGCGCGTCCATCGCGCTAATGGCGGTGAATGGCGCGGCGTTCTGGCCACCGCTCATCGGTGTTCTGTGCGTGGCGGTCGCGGGCGGCGTGATCGGCGATCTCGTCTGGTTCCAAGGCGGCCGCAAATACGGCGACCGCACGCTCAAGACCATCTGCAAGCTCTCGCTGTCGCGCGATACCTGCGTCAAGAAAACCGAGCGCTTCTTCGGCCGGTGGGGCGTGCGCATTCTGCTCGTGGCGAAGTTCATTCCCGGTTTGTCGCTCGTGTCCGTGCCGCTCGCGGGCGCCATGGGCGTGAAGCTGCGCAGCTTCATTACCTGGGACGGTCTTGGCATTGCGCTGTGGGGCACGGTTGGCCTTACGGTCGGCGTGCTGTTCGCGGCCGAACTGGAAATGGTCTTCGCCATGATTTCGCAGCTCGGCCGGCAGGCCATCATGGTCGTCGCGGTGCTGCTCGCGGTGTATGTGGCGTATCGCTGGTGGCGTCGCCGCGCGCTCATGGCGACGCTGGAAAAAGCGCGCATCAGCGTGGACACGCTTTACACGATGATGCGCGACGAACCCGTGCCGGTGATCTTCGATATCCGCTCGCCGGAAAAGCGCATGCTCGATCCGTTCACGATTCCCGGCTCCGTGTTCGCCGATGAACGCGAACTGGCGAAGATCATTGAAAACTACGACAAGTCGCGCAAGATCGTCATCTACTGTTCGTGCCCGAATGAAGTGTCCGCTGCGTGGATGGCGAAGACCATGCGCAACGCGGGCTTCAACGATGTCGTGCCGCTCACGGGCGGGCTCGATGCCTGGCGTCTCGCCGGCTTCGATGTCGCGAAGCTGACCGAGTTCGGCCAGATCGTCGCGGCCACGCCGGAAGAAGTCGCCGAGATGGCGGCAATGTGCCCGTGGCCCGTGAAACAGGCGCCGGGCGCATCGGCTGCGGCGTCTTCCGCGACGGCGGCATCCACGGGCTCCGCATCCTTGCATGAAGCTGGTTTTCCACACGGAGATCGCGCATGAGTACAACCCCGAACAACGAGCACGGCGCGGACATGCCCAATGTCGTGGCATGGAGCGCGCGAGTGCCGTCGTCGGAAGATCCGAACGTCGTTCCGTCGACGACCGTCGTCGAGCCTGCGGCAGCGGATGAAAACGCGCCATATTCGCCGCTGAATTCGCGCATGCATCAGATGTTCCCCATCCTCACGGCGAACGAGATCGAACGCATGAGCCGTTTCGGCAGCGCGGCGCGCTGGCGCAAGGGCGAGTGGCTCTTTCGCACGGGCGATCTCGGGCGCGGCATGGTGATCGTGCTGAGCGGTTCGGTGCGCGTGACGCGGCGCGATGCGCTCGACCGCGTGCATCTGGTTGTCGAGCATGGTCCGGGCAATTTTCTGGCGGAAGTGGCGCAGCTTTCGGGCAAGCCGTGTCTCGTCGATGGCATGGCCGCCGAGGATGTCGAAGGCGTGGTGATCCCGCCCGAGCGTCTGCGCGCGCTGCTCGTCGCAGAAGCGGAACTGGGCGAGCGCATCATGCGGGCGCTGATTCTGCGGCGCGTCGGCTTGATCGAAAAAGGCAGCGGACCGGTGCTGCTCGGCCAGTCCGACGATGGGCGTCTGGTTTCGCTGCAAGGTTTCTTGCGGCGCAACGGCCATCCGCACACGGTAATCGACGCGTGTACCGATCCCGATGCCATCGCGCTGCTCGAACGCATCTCGGCTTCTAAAGCCGACTTTCCGCTGGTGATCTGTCCGGACGGCACCGTATTGCGCGCGCCGACCGAGAACCAGGTGGCGACGCAACTCGGCTGGCTGCCGGAATTCGATCCGAGCCATGTCTACGATGTCGCGATCGTCGGCGCGGGACCGGCCGGGCTCGCTACGGCGGTGTATGCGGCGTCGGAGGGATTGTCGGTTGCCGTGTTCGACTGCCGCGCGCCGGGCGGACAAGCGGGCGCGAGTTCGCGTATCGAAAACTATCTCGGTTTTCCGACCGGTATTTCAGGGCAAGCGCTTGCCGGACGCGCGTTCGTGCAGGCGCAGAAGTTCGGCGCGCATATCGCCATTCCCACACGCATCAAGGCGCTGCATTGCGGTGCGACGCCCATTCGGATCGAACTCGAGAACGGCACGTGCGTGGCGACGCAGACGGTGGTGATTGCATCGGGCGCGGCGTATCGGCGGCCAGCCATTGCCGGGCTCGAAAAGTACGAAGGGCATGGTACGTACTACTGGGCGTCGCCGGTCGAGGCCAAGTTGTGCAAGAACTCGGAAGTGGTGCTGGTCGGCGGCGGTAACTCGGCGGGACAGGCGGCCGTGTATCTCGCTTCGCACGCAAAGCACGTGGATGTGCTGATTCGCGGCGCGGGGCTCGCGGCCAGCATGTCGCATTATCTGATCGAGCGCATTGCGTCCTTGCCGAACGTGACGGTGCGCACGCATACGGAGATTACCTCGCTCGAAGGCGACGATCGCATGTTGAGCGCCGTCGTCTGCAAGACGCCGGAGGGGCCGTTGCGGCTCGAATCGCGGCATCTGTTTCTCTTCACGGGCGCGGACCCGAACACGGACTGGCTGACCAATTGCAACGTCAACACGGACGAAAAGGGTTTCGTGCTGACCGGGCCGGAAGCGCACGAGGGCCGCACGCAAGGCGTGATAATGCTGGAGACGAGCGTGCAGGGCGTGTTCGCCATCGGCGATGTCCGCTCGAGTTCGACCAAGCGCGTGGCGGCCGCGGTCGGCGAGGGTGCGGCGGTCGTCGCGCAGATACACGGCTTGCTCGCACGGCGACAGGCGGTGCCTGCACCGGTTGCTTGATGAAAAAGCCCCGCATTCGCGGGGCTTTTCGTTTGAGGCAGGCTCGAAAGCCGGTCAGAACCGATGCCGCAAGCCGACGCGCGTGACGAACTGCGTGTTCGCTCCGGCACTCTGGCCGATAAAGGCCGTCGACGAGCCAATTTCCGCTTGCACCGGCACATTGCGGCCGGCAACCGTGTTGCTGCCCGACGCCTTCTGATAGATGCCGAGCAAATACACATCGGTGCGCTTGGACAACGCGTAATCCACCGCGCCGTTGATCTGATGCCATTTGCCTTCGAAGTTGTCGTCGAGCTTCGAGAACGTATAGCCGAGACCCGCGCTGAACGCCGGCGTAATGTTGTACTTGCCGCCGATTTCGTAGTTGTTCAACTTCGACGATGCCGCGACCAGCGGTTCGAACGTCGTATGCGTCCAGTTCGCCCAGACCGTGGCCGCGGAGAACGTGTAGCGCGCGCCGACGCCATAGGTTTCGAGATCGCGCAGGCCGCCCGTGGCGATGTTCGCGATGTTCGTGCTGAATGCAGGCGTCGCGCCATTCGGGAAGCGGATGTTGGTGTACGCCGCGCCGATGCCGAACGGTCCCTGGTTGTAGTTCAAACCGAAGCTGTACGTGCTCGACGAACCTTGCGTCGCGCCCGCGCCCGTGGTGCTCGGCGTGCCCGCGAATTGCGTCGAATTGGAGAAGCCGTACATGGCGCCGAAGGTTACGCCATAGAAGCTCGCGCTGTTGAACTTCACCGAGTTGTTGATACGGCTCGAAGTCAACTGATCCAGATCGTTGATGTGGTACGCGTAGTTGCCGGCGGGCGTTTGGCTACCCATCGTGTAATTGCCGCCGATGACATCGGTGGAGAACGAATACTGGCGACCGAAGGTCAGCGCGCCGATATCGTTCTTCGACAGACCGACGAAGGCTTGCCGGCCGAATTCCGCGCCGCCTTGGCCGAGCGTGCCATCGCCGCTATTGAAGCCGCTTTCCAGGACGAAGATGGCCTTGAGCCCGCCGCCCAGGTCTTCCTGGCCGCGCAAACCCCAGCGGCTGCCTGATGCAACGCCGTCGCCGTACTTCACGAGGTTGTCGTGGCTGTTCGGTCCGGTCGAAACCTTGTTCGCATAGGTGATACCGGCGTCGATCAGGCCGTAAAGCGTGACGCTGCTTTGCGCATGCGCGGCCATGCCGAAGGTCCCGAGGATGGCGAGCGCCAGGATTTTCTGCTTCATCGATCTTTCCTTGTTATTTGCTGTTCGCGAGTGACGATTTGCCACGCGAAGCGGCGCCGCTTGTGCGGCTGTTGTGTTCACGCCGAAGGGTTTCGTCGGACATACCGTTGCGCGATGAACGCCATCGTTATGTCGCGTGGAATATAGCGAAATGTCAGCTAGCGGTAAACGCTTCGAGGGGAAGCTGTAGCCTTTCTTCCACAATACTTGCTATAAGAATTTTTATAGCTTGAGCAAGGATGAGGCAGGAAAGTGCAGTTCGAATTCGATCCAGCCGTCATGCGTGCAACGCGCCGACGCGCTGCCGCCATGCATGCGCATGATTGCCTGGACGATGGAAAGGCCGAGCCCGCTGGACTCCGTGAACTCGCTACGAGCCGCATCGCCACGATAGAAGCGGTCGAAGAGACGCGTCAGTTCGGCGTCTTCTATACGCGCGCCGCGATTGCCCACGACGATGCATGCGCCGTCCGCATCCGCGTGACCCGACAGGCGCACGACCGTGCCTGCGCTCGCGTAACGCACCGCATTGACGACCACGTTGCCGATCGCGCGGCGGCACATGATTGCGTTTGCAACTATCTGGCCGCTTGCCTCGATATCGAAGCTGATGTGCCGTTCTTCCGCGATGCCTTCGAAGTAAGCGGCGAGGTTGTTGAGTTCGTCGCGGATATCGAGCTTCTCGCATTCGATGCGTTGCGTTTCGTGATCCGCTTGCGCCAGAAACAGAATGTTCTGCGCAATGCGCGCGATTCGCTCCAGTTCCTCCAGATGCGATTCGAGCACGGTGCGATACTCCGCCACGCTGCGTTCATGCGCGAGCGTTACCTGCGTCTCGCCGATCAACACGCCAATCGGCGTACGCAGTTCGTGCGCGAGATCGGCGGAAAACTGCACGAGGCGCGCATAGCCGTGTTCGAGCCGGTCGAGCATGGCGTTGAACGAAGCCGCGAGGCTTTGGAGTTCCTGCGGCGCGTGCGCGACGTCGAGTCTCGCCGACATGCTGTCCGGCGCGATCTCGGCGGCTTTGTCCGCCATGAGCCTGAGCGGCATCAACCCGCGGCTCGTGACCCAGTAAGCGAGCAGCATCGTGACGAGCACGGCGGCGATCATGGTGATCCAAACGCGCACGAGATACGCCGACAACACGTGCGCTTCCTGCGTCATCACGTGCGCGGCCATGATCTCAACCACTTCACCGCTTTCGCCGATACGCGCCTGCGCACCGAGCCAGCGCATGCGCACGCCATCGGCGCGCGTGCCTTCGTAAAGATCGTCGAGCGCGACTGCGCGTGTCACGGGCACGGTCTGCAGCGGCGGCAGCGGCATGTTCTCGGGATTGACGGCGATGAACGGCGCCGCGCCCGCACGCCGGAAGATGATCACGTCCTGCCGGTCGCCGAGCATGGTTTCGAAAAGCCGCGGCCGCGCTTCGATTTCCTTGATCGTGTAGAGGTCGTGCAGCAGCGCGCGATAGTGTTCGACACGGGCGATCAACTGATAATCCGCACGCGTGGAGAGGGCGGAGTTGGTCGCGTGATAGAGCGATGCGCCGACCATGCCGACCACCACGCACACGATCAGCACGAACGACACGGCAATACGTACGGCAAGCGAGCGCGACGGCTGCGGCGGCAGCCAGCGCAAGACGGCGTCGTTCAAGGCTCTTCCCCAAACGAATAGCCGATACTGCGCACCGTATGAATCAGCTTCGGTTCGAACGGATTGTCGATCTTCGCGCGCAGACGCTTGATGGCGACATCGACCACGTTGGTGTCGCTATCGAAATTCATGTCCCACACTTCCGAGGCAATCTGCGTGCGCGACAACGCCTCGCCCTGATGCTTGCAAAAGAGATGCAGCAGCGCGAATTCCTTGTTCGTCAACGCGATATCCATGCCCTTGCGCGTCACCTTGCGGCGCAGCACATCGACGTGGAGATCGGCAATCTGGAACATGTCCGATTCGCGCATCACGCCGCGACGCAAGAGCGTGCGAATGCGCAGCACGAGTTCGGTGAAGGAAAAGGGCTTGACGAGATAGTCGTCCGCGCCGAGTTCGAGACCGTGGATACGGTCCGTGACGTGGTCGCGGGCCGTGAGAAAGATGACAGGCAAGTCACGTTTCGCGCGCAACGCCGACATGACCTGCCATCCGTCGATGCCGGGCAGCATCACGTCGAGCACGATCAGCTCGTAAGAGTTCGCCAGCGCCTGATGCAGACCGTCGGTGCCGTTGCGCACGAGATCGACCTGATACCCGGACTCGATCAGCCCTTTTTTCAGGTAGTCTCCGGTCTTGCGATCGTCTTCTATAACGAGGATGGTCATGCGCGGCATTTTTGCTTTGTATTGCCGTCATTTTGCCAGTGCGCTTGAACGGTCCGTCGAAAATGACAAAAAAGTCATCGATGCGTCATGGATCGATCAGAGCGGGCTGGCTACCATCGGTCCTGTGTTTGCTCCGTGAGAAAGACGTGCAGAACAATTCGCGATATTCCGTGCAGCCGCTTTGGCTTCGCATCACACATTGGGTCAACGCCTTCGCCATACTCATCATGGTGACGAGCGGCTGGCAAATCTACAACGCATCGCCGATCTTCAAAGCGTTCACGTTTTATCCGGCCATCACGCTCGGCGGCTGGCTCGGTGGTGCGCTGCAATGGCATTTCGCGGCCATGTGGCTGCTCGTGGCGAACTTCATCGTCTATGTCGGGATGAACGTTGCGACGGGCCGTCTGCGCGAGCGCATGTTTCCGCTCAGCATCAAAAGCATCATTGCCGATGGCATTGCCGCCGTGCGCGGCAAGCTCGGTCACGACGATCTCACGCGCTACAACGCCGTGCAAAAATTCGCGTATCTCGCGGTCATGGTGGATATCGTCGTCATCATTCTGTCGGGCCTCGTCGTGTGGAAGTCGGTGCAGTTCCCGCTTTTACGCGCGCTGATGGGCGGCTACGACAACGCACGCGTCGTGCATTTCCTCGGCATGAGCTTTCTGGTGGCGTTCTTCGTCGTGCATGTCGCCATGGTCGCGCTCGTGCCGCGTTCGCTCGTGTTGATGATCAAGGGACGTTGATTCATGTCGCTCAAGCTTTTTAAAACACGAACGGACGCCGAACTCATCGTTAAAGATGCGGCGAAGGAATTAAAAGCCCCCGCGCGCCGTTTATTCGGCAAGCGCATTCTTTCGCTCGGCGGCCTTGCGATGCTGTCCGGCTGCAACATCACCGACGACAAATCCGTCAACGCGATGCTGCGCAAGATCTCGTCCTTCAACGACGACATGCAGGCGTTGCTCTTCGATCCCAAGCAACTCGCGCCGACTTATCCCGATTCGATGATTACGCGTCCGTTTCCCTTCAACGCGTTCTACGACATCGACGAAGTGCCCGAAGTGGACGCTTCGAGCTACAAGCTGCAGGTCGGCGGCCTGGTCAAAGGCAAGCTTATCTGGACGCTCGATGAGCTTCATGCCATGCCGCAAGAGAGCCAGGTGACACGGCACATTTGCATTGAAGGATGGAGCGCCATAGGCAAGTGGGGTGGCGTGCGCTTCGCGAATTTTCTGCTGCATGCAGGCGCGGATACGACGGCGAAATACGTGGCCTTTCACTGTGCGGACAATTACTCGACGAGCATCGACATGCCGACCGCGCTGCATGCACAAACCTTGCTCACGCTCAGCTACGACGGTCAGACCTTGCCGCCCAAATACGGTTTTCCGATGAAGCTGCGCATGCCGACCAAGCTCGGCTACAAGAATCCGAAGCATATCGTCGCGATCACCGTGACCAACGATTACCCCGGCGGCTACTGGGAGAACCAGGGCTATAACTGGTTCGGCGGTTCCTGAAGAAGTCTCTTCGCTTGACCCTTATCGATACCAAAGGAGAATCCATGTCGATTCGCATGAAACTCGGCGTCAGCATCGCGGCGCTCGCACTCACGAGCGCGGCCTTCGCGCAGACGCCCGCTGCCAAACCCACGCGTATTCGCGGCGATATCGTGTCCCTGTCCGGCGACACGATGACGGTGCATCGGCGTAGCGGCGACACGGTCAAGGTCGCGGTGAAGGCCGACACGCCGGTCACGGCGCTCAAGAACATCAAGCTCGAAGACATCAAGCCGGGTCAGTTCGTCGGCACGGCCGCGACCACGGGCACCGACGGCAAGATGACCGCAACCGAGGTGCTGGTGTTTCCGGAAGCGGCACGCGGCACGGGTGAAGGCCACTACGCGTGGGACCTCGGCCCGCAAAGCTCGATGACCAACGCGAACGTCGATCAGGTCGTGCAAGGCACGAGCGGACGCGATCTCAAGCTGTCGTACAAGGGCGGCTCGAACGCTGTCACCGTGCCGCCGAACGTGCCGGTCGTGACCTTCGCGCCCGCTTCGCATGACGACCTGAAGCCTGGCAAGAAGGTGTTCGTCGTGGCGAGTCCGGCAGGTGGCGACTTTGCCGCGCAGCGTATCGTGGTGGAAAAGGACGGCGTCGCTCCGCCGATGTAAGCTTCGATGTAACGTAAGACCCGCGCCCGCTTCAGAGCGGGCGTTTTCATTCCAGACTCGCGCGCACGTCTCTCACGTTCGACACCGTCTCGTCGAAGTGCGCGGACCCGAGTTTGCGCCTCATGCGCTTCGTGACCTCCGAGCTCATCGAGCCAATGCGCTTCATCAGCGCAGGCGCCGCGGCTGTCGGATGAATCGATGCCTCGCGTCCATCCCTGTCGGTCGACCAGCGTTCGACCAAGCCGAGCTTTTGTAAGCCGTCCAGCGTGCGCGTGGCCGTGGGTCGCGAAATGGCGAGCGCATCGGCAAGCTCGCCCTGCAGCAAGCCGGGATGCTCGACGATCGCGCGCAGCATGAAGCCTTGTGACGGCGTAAGGCCGAACGGCTTGAACGCTTTCGTCCACTCGCGCTCCAATGTGCGTGCAAGCGCCGTGGTGTTGAAGTAAAGGCATTGGTCGAACATGCGGCTTTCCTTTGAATCGAATTGATTTGCTCTGCAACTATCCGCGTGTCGTCGACGGACGGGTCAGCAGATTTTACGGGCTCGGGTTAACATCGTCGTTTGCCGCGAACCACTCGTCAGGAGAACATGCATGAGCAATACGCGTTCCGACCTTCCGTCATATCCGAACACACAACTTTTTATCGATGGCGAATGGCGCGCCGGCTCGCGCGACACCGCCGTGATCAATCCCGCGAGCGAAGCGGAAATCGGCCGTCTCGCGCTCGCGGGCATCGACGAACTCTCGCTTGCCGCCGATGCCGCCGCGCGTGGCTTCAAGGAATGGCGCAAGGTTTCGCCGTACGAGCGCAGCAAGCTGATGCGTCGCGCCGCGCAGAACATCCGCGACCGCGCGGAGCAGATCGCCGCCATCATGTCGATGGAGCAGGGCAAGCCGCTCGGGGAAGCTCGCATCGAGACGCTGTCGGCTGCGGACATCATCGAATGGTTTGCCGAAGAAGGGCGCCGCACGTATGGCCGCGTGATTCCGTCGCGTTCGGACGCGGTGCGCCAGATCGTGACGCGCGAGCCCGTCGGTCCCGTGGCCGCTTTCACACCGTGGAACTTCCCGATCAATCAGGCGGTGCGCAAGGTGTCGGCGGCGCTGGCCTCGGGCTGCTCGGTCGTGTTGAAGGGACCGGAGGAAACGCCCGCGAGTTGCGCGGCGCTCGTGCAGGCTTATGCCGATGCGGGTTTGCCCAAGGGCGTGCTGAATCTCGTGTTCGGCGTGCCGGCGGATGTATCGAAATATTTGATCGCGCATCCGGCCATCCGCAAGATTTCGTTCACGGGTTCCACACCGGTGGGCAAGCTGCTCGCATCGCTGGCGGGCGAGCATATGAAGCGCGTGACCATGGAGCTCGGCGGACATGCGCCAGCTATCGTCTTCAAGGACGCGGACGTGCCGCGCGCGGCGAAGATGCTGGCATCGGCCAAGTTCCGCAACGCCGGTCAGGTGTGTATCTCGCCTACGCGCTTTCTCGTCGAAGAAGCGGCGTATGAAGAGTTCGTGCATCACTTCGTCGCGACGGCGAGCGCGGTGAAGGTCGGCAACGGTCTCGACGACGGCGTGCAAATGGGCCCGCTCGCCAACGGCCGCCGTCTCGAAGCCATGGAACGCCTCGTCGCCGATGCCCGCGAGCATGGCGCAAAGGTGCTGACGGGTGGCGAACGCGTGGGCCGCGAAGGTTACTTCTTCGCGCCGACCGTGCTGGTGGACGTGCCCATGAGCGCGCGCATCATGACCGAAGAGCCGTTCGGCCCGATTGCGCCTATCGCCTCGTTCAAGTCGTACGACGAAGTCATCGCCGAAGCGAATCGCTTGCCCTACGGTCTCGCCGCTTATGCGTACACGAGTTCGGCGGCGACCGCGGCGGCGGTATCGGACGATATCGAAAGCGGCATGCTGTCGATCAACCATCACGGGCTTGCCTTGCCTGAAACGCCGTTCGGCGGTGTGAAGGATTCGGGCTACGGTTCGGAAGGCGGCAGCGAGGCGATGGAAGCGTATCTCGTCACCAAGTTCGTGACCGAGCATCGTTGATGGAAACGCGCGGGCGTTATCACGACGCTCGCGCATCGACAGGAGAAGCAGGTGACGCGAACGGTCGTGGGTTTGCTCGGCACGGGCAGCATGGGCGCGGCTGTCGGCCACAGGCTGACGCAGAAGGGCGCGCGTGTCTTGACGACGCTCGAAGGGCGCAGCGAGGCCAGCATCGCTCGCGCGCGCGAGGCGGGGATCGAAGACGCAAGTCCCGACCGCTTCGCCGAGTGCGATTTCATTCTATCGATCGTGCCGCCCGCGGCGGCGGTCGAATCGGCGCACCGTCTGGCGCCCGTGCTTGCGCGGGCCGCCCGTAAGCCTCTCTACGTCGATTGCAACGCGGTCAGTCCGGCGACGGTCAAGCGCGTGACAGAAACGCTCGACGTTCCGTTCGTCGATGGCGCGATCATCGGTCTGCCATCCGCGCCAAAGTTCTATGTGTCGGGACCGCAAGCGCACCGTACGCTCGCACTCGCCGATGCGGGCCTCGACGTACACGTGCTCGATGGTCCTGTCGGCGCGGCATCGGCGCTCAAGATGTCGTATGCGGGAATCACGAAGGGATTGACCGCGATCGGCGCGGCCATGTCGCTCGCCGCGCTTCGCAATGGCGCGGGCGATGCGCTCTTCGAAGAGTTATCGGCGAGTCAGCCCGAGCTCGCCAAATGGCTTGCGAATAGCGTGCCGCGCATGCCGCCCAAGGCGTATCGATGGGTCGCGGAGATGGAAGAGATCGCGGGCTTTATCGGCGACGAACATGCCGAGCATCGCATCTATGAAGGCGCGGCCGGTCTCTACGAACGCCTGGCCCAGGACAAGGACGCCACCGACGCGCTCAAGCAGTTCTTCGAGCGTTAAGCCCTGGCCGTCTGCGTCATGTGTTCGAAAAAGCGTGCGGCGCGCCGGTCGCCTGCGTATGCCGAATTGATGCGCACCCACGCGCACGTCTCGCCGTTCGGCCGATAGTAATTCCCCGGCGCCAGCGTCACGCCGAACTTCAGCGCTTCACTCACGAGCTTCGTCGAGTCTTCGATACCCGGCACCTTCGCCCAGACGAAATTGCCGCCGCTCGGTTGATCGAATACGTCCCAGCCGTAGCTCTCCAACTGCTGCACCGCGCTCGAAAGCGAATCGCGCACGCGCTTGCGCAGCCGTTCGAGATACTTCCTGTACGTGCCGCGTTCCAGCAGACTTGCCGCAACGCTCTCGGCGAAGCGCGTGCCGCCGAGGCTCGTCAGCACTTTCACATCGACGAGATTCTTCACGAGCTCGCGATTGGCCGCGAGATAGCCGATTCTCAGCGACGACGACAGCGTCTTCGACAAGCCGCCCACATAAATCACGCGGTCGAACTGATCGAGCGATGCGAGTCGTTGCGTCGGCACGGTTTGAAAATCCGCATAAATGTCGTCTTCCACGATAGTGAAGCCGTGCTGCGTCGCAAGTTGCAGCAGCCTGAAAGCGATTTGCGGCGCGATGTTGGTCGCCGTCGGGTTCTGGAACACGGTGTTCACGAAGAACAATTTGGGCGTGTGCTGCTTCAGAAGCGCTTCGGCCATCTCGACATCCGGCCCGTTGGCCAGACGCGGCACGCCGACGAGCCGCACGCCTTGCAGCTTCAGCAAGCCAAACAGATTGTAGTAGCCGGGATCTTCGACGAATACCGTATCGCCGGGCTTGAGCATGTAGCGCACGACGAGATCGAGCGCCTGACTCGCGCCGCTCGTGATCATCACATTGGGCAAATCCGCGTTGATGCCGAGCGTGTTGAGGCGCATCTGGATCTGCTGGCGCAGGTTCGTGTCGCCGTGCGGAATGGCGTAATCGATCACGCTTGCGATGTCCGCGCGCGACGCCTGTCGCACCGCCTGCGTGAGACCATCGACATCGCGCCATGCCTCGGGAATGAAGCCGCTCGACAGCTTGAGCGTCTCGCCGGGATAGTTGAACTGCGCGAGGATCTGGCTCGACTCCTCTTCCGCGAGACGCGGGTCGCAATTGCCAGCGTCGCGCGCGTGTTCGTCCACATGATTCGCCACGTAAAAGCCCGAACCGTGACGCGGCTGGATCAGCCCGCGCGACGCAAGACGGTCGTACGCTTCGATCACCGGAAAGCGGCTGATGCTCTGTTCGGTCGCAAGTTGCCGGATCGACGGCAGTTTCGCGCCCGCCAGCACGCGGCGCGAGCGGATCATGGTTTCGATTTGGCTGACGATCTGCTCGGTCAGCGGCACGCCCGTGGCGCCATCGATATTTAGCGGAAGTGCGTTCATCGTTTTAAGTGTTCGGTCGAACAGAGTGAACAGTTGCGATCAAGTGTTTGCGGAGTAATTTGAAGTATTCGAACGCATCCGAAAATCGCCGTCAACTAGGCCAAACGGCCATCCACACTGTTCTGAGCGAATACCGACAAAATTACTCACCTCGAAGTGTTCGGTATTTCTAGCTATACAGTTCCTGTGTAACTGTACGCAAGTGTTCATTCTAGATGTTCGGCACTGGCCGAATAATACGCTTAACGGCTGCGACACGCTTTTACATTCGCAGCATCCATCAAGCGATCAGGCGATCGAGCGACAGGGAGCGGCATCATGCGTGAAATCAGGACTTTTGAACTCGACGGGCGCGATGCGCCGACTAGCTGGTTTATCGACCGGCCGCAAACGCTGCGCGCTACGCGTGGCCAGATCTGGCTGACCATCGAGGGCGACGCCGGCGATTTCTGGCTCGATGCGGGCGAGTGCGTCGAACTTCAGCCGTTCTCGACGATCTGGGTAAGCGGCGCGCGGGACGAAAGCGCTTTTTCGCTGGCGGCGGTTTCCACGCCGACGACCACATCAAGGCGCTTGATCGACGCAGCCCGCGCGTGGCTCGCGCGCCGCACGGCGCCTTCCGGTGCGGCGATCTCGAAGGCATAGGCGAAAAAAAACCCGGCCGAGGCCGGGTCCAATGTTCCCGCGCTCTTTCGAGCGCGGTCACCTGCAAAGCTACAGACTACTCGCTTACGCTGCCAGCAGCGAGCGCAACACGAACGGCAGAATGCCGCCGTGCTTGTAGTAGTCGACTTCGATCGGCGTGTCGATACGCAGCAGCACCTGCACGCGATCTTCCTTGCCGTCCTTCCGATGGATCACGAGCGTCACTTCTTGCTGCGGCTTAAAGTCGTCGCCCAGACCTTCGATATCGTACGTCTCTTCGCCCGTGATGCCGAGCGTCTGCACGCTGTCCGTACCCTTGAACTGCAGCGGCAACACACCCATGCCGACCAGGTTCGAACGATGGATACGCTCGAAGCTGCGCGCCACCACGGCCTTCACGCCGAGCAGTTGCGTGCCTTTCGCCGCCCAGTCGCGCGACGAACCCGTGCCGTATTCCTCGCCCGCGAAGATCACGGTCTGCGTGTTGTCGCCGATGTACTTCATCGCGGCGTCGTAGATGGACAACTGTTCGCCGCTCGGTTGATGGATCGTCAGGCCGCCTTCCACGCGCGTGCCATCTTCCTTCAGCGGAATCATCAGGTTCTTGATACGCACGTTGGCGAAAGTGCCGCGCATCATCACGTCGTGGTTGCCGCGACGCGAGCCGTAGCTGTTGAAGTCGGCCTTCTGCACGCCGTTCGCCTTCAGCCACACGCCCGCCGGCGACGTTTCCTTGATGGAACCTGCCGGGCTGATGTGGTCGGTCGTGACCGAGTCGCCGAAGATGCCAAGCGCGCGTGCGCCCTTCACGGCGGGAATCGAGTCGGCCGGGGTCATCGAGAAGTCGTGGCCGAAGAACGGCGGCTCCGCGATATACGTCGACTTCGGCCAGTCATAGACCTGACCGGTTTCGCCCGCGATCTTGCTCCACAGGTCGCCATCCTTCGTAAGCTGCGAGTAGTTCTCGCGGAAGGCTTCGGCGTTGAGCGCGTACTTGAGCAGCGAATGCACTTCCTCGCTCGTCGGCCAGATGTCGCCGAGATACACGTCGTGCCCGTCCTTGCCCTTGCCGACCGGCTCGGTCATGAGGTCGCGCGTGATGTTGCCCGCGATGGCATAAGCGACCACCAGCGGCGGCGAAGCCAGGAAGTTGGCGCGGATGTTCGGGTGAATACGCGCTTCGAAGTTGCGGTTGCCCGACAGGACGGCGGCCGCGACGATATCGTTCTTCACGATGGCGTCGTTCAGCTCCGGCGTCAGGTCGCCCGCATTGCCGATACACGTCGTGCAACCGTAAGCGGCGAGCGTAAAGCCAAGCTTGTCCAGATACTGCAGGAGATCGGTCTTCGTCAGATATTCGGTGACGATACGCGATCCCGGTGCCAGCGACGTCTTGATATGCGGCGCCACCGTCAAACCGGCCTCGACCGCTTTCTTGGCCAGCAGACCGGCGGCCAGCAGCACGCTCGGGTTCGACGTGTTCGTGCACGACGTGATCGCGGCGATCAGCACGTCGCCGTTCTTCACGTCGACGCCATCGGCGGTCTTGTAGTCGGCGGTCAGATCGGCGGGCTTCTTGGCAAAGCCGTTTTCGCCGACCGGCTTCGAGAAGAGGTCGGTAAACGTGCTCTTCACATTGCCGATTTCGATACGGTCTTGCGGGCGCTTCGGACCCGCCAGCGACGGCGCGACGGTGGACAGATCTAGCGTCAGCGTCTTCGTGAAGTCGATGTCGCCGGCCTTCGGCACGCCCCACAGCTTCTGCGCCCTGAAGTAGTTCTCGAAGGCGGAGATTTCGGCGTCGGTACGGCCCGTGCCCTTGAAGTAGTCGATGGTTTTTTCATCGACCGGGAAGAAGCCCATGGTGGCGCCGTATTCCGGCGCCATGTTGCCGATGGTCGCGCGGTCCGGCACCGCGATGGAAGCCGTGCCTTCGCCGAAGAACTCGACGAACTTGCCGACGACCTTCTCCTTGCGCAGCATTTCCGTGATGGTCAAGACGAGGTCGGTTGCCGTGCAGCCTTCGCGCAGCTTGCCCTTCAACTCGACGCCGACGACATCCGGCGTGAGGAAATACACCGGCTGGCCGAGCATGCCCGCTTCCGCTTCGATGCCGCCCACGCCCCAGCCCACCACGCCGATGCCGTTGATCATCGTCGTGTGGCTGTCGGTGCCGACGAGCGTGTCCGGGTAGTAGACCGTGTCGTTGCCTTCGGTCTTCTTGTGCACGCCGCGTGCGAGATACTCCAGATTCACCTGGTGGACGATGCCCACGCCCGGCGGCACGACCTTGAACGTGTCGAACGCCTGCATGCCCCACTTCATGAACTGGTAGCGCTCGTTATTGCGCTGAAACTCCAGCTTCATGTTCAGGTCGAGCGCGTTCGGCTCGCGGAAGTGATCGATCTGCACCGAGTGATCGACGACGAGATCCACCGGCACGAGCGGCTCGATTGCCTTCGGGTCCTTGCCCGCGCGTTCGGCCACACCGCGCATGGCGGCGATGTCGGCGAGCAGGGGCACGCCGGTGAAATCCTGCAGCACGACGCGCGCGACGACGAACGGGATTTCATCGACGCGGGCTGCAGTCGGTTTCCAGTTCACGAGTTGTTCGATGTGCTCTTCGGAAATCTTCTTGCCGTCGTAATTGCGCAGCACGGATTCGAGCACCAGCCGGATAGACACCGGCAGACGTTCGATCTTGACCTTCAGGGCTTCGCCGAGTTGCGGCAGCGAGTAGAACTTGCCTTTGCCGGAACCACTGTCGAATTCCTTGAGCGTATTGTGAAGATTGTGGGCCATGGTTATTTTCCTTGGGCTGATCTGGGTTTGATGCAACGTTTCCTGAATCTGAAACCGGGTCGTGCCTGGTTTGACGCGCCGGCACGCGCGCACCGGCTCCAGGCGCTAGATCACATACAAATCGACGTATTCATTGACCGGCATGGCTTCGAGCTTTGCCTGATCGAGCGATACCGCGAGGATCGCCTGTTGCTGTTTTTGCGGGAACCGGCGCGCGAGATTGGTCTTGAACTTCTCGACGAGCAGCGGAATGCCGTCCTCGCGGCGGCGCTTGTGACCGATCGGATATTCCACCGCGATTTCATCGAGCTTCGAACCGTCCGTGAACTCGACGGTGAGCGCGTTCGCAATCGAGCGCTTCTCAGGGTCGTGGTAATCGGTCGTGTATTGCGGGTCTTCCACGCATTCCATCTTCGCGCGCAAGGTGTCGATGCGCGGATCCTGCGCGATCGAATCTTCGTAATCGGCGGCGGTGAGACGGCCGTGGATGAGCGGCACGGCGATCATGTACTGAATGCAGTGATCGCGGTCGGCCGGATTGTTGAGCGGTCCCTTCTTGTCGATGATGCGGATCGCCGCTTCGTGCGTGCGAATGGTGATCTTCGCGATATCTTCGACACTCTTGCCCGCTTCCTTCAGCTTGCCGTGCAGCGTCATGGCGGCTTCGACGGCGGTTTGTGAATGGAATTCGGCCGGGAACGAAATCTTGAAGAGCACGTTCTCCATGACATACGAGCCGTACGGGCGCTGGAACTTGAATTCGTTGCCCTTGAAGAGCACGTCGTAGAAGCCCCAGGTCTTCGTGGTCAAGACCGACGGATAGCCCATTTCGCCGGTCTTCGCGATCAGCGCGAGACGCACGGCGCGCGAGGTCGCGTCGCCCGCGGCCCACGACTTGCGCGAACCCGTGTTCGGCGCGTGGCGATATGTGCGCAGCGAATGACCATCGACGAAAGCGAGCGACACCGCGTTGATGAGTTCGTCGCGCGAGAGGCCGATCAACTGACCGACGACCGCCGTGGACGCGAGCTTGACCAGCAGCACGTGATCGAGCCCGACCTTGTTGAACGAGTTTTCCAGCGCGATACAGCCTTGAATTTCGTGCGCCTTGACCATGGCGATCAGCACGTCTTTCATGGCGAGCGGCTTCTTGCCGGTGGCGATTGCGTTACGTGACAGCCAGTCGGCGGTGGCGAGAATGCCGCCCAGGTTGTCCGACGGATGGCCCCATTCGGCGGCGAGCCATGTGTCGTTGAAGTCGAGCCAGCGGATCATGGCGCCGATGTTGAAGGCGGCCTGAACCGGGTCGAGCTGAAACTGGGTGCCAGGCACCTTCGCGCCGTTGGGGACGATCGTGCCGGGCACGATCGGTCCCATCAGCTTGGTGCAGGCAGGGTACGAGAGGGCTTCGAGTCCGCAGCCGAGGGTGTCGATCAGGCAGTTGCGCGCGGTTTCCAGCGCAAGCGTGCTCTCGACGCGATAGTTGAGAACGTAGTCGACTATGTCGACGAGTACCTGATCCGGCTCTGGCCGGACGTTCGAGATCGGTGCGGACATCGAGGATTCCTGTTTGATTGCAGACTTTGTTATTCGGCCTTCTTGAACAACGCTTCCGACTGCGTGGGAGCGGTTGCGCCCGCAGCCATTTCGGCGGTCATGCACTCGTCGGCCAGGCGCGACGAATCTTTGTCGGAGAACAGCATTGCCTTCGACGGGATCACGACGAGATCCATGCCCGTTGCCGCATCGTGGAAACGATCGGCGCCGGTCGTGGTGTCCTGACGGGGCAGCTTGTAGTCCTTCTTGGCCCAATTCACGGTGACGATGGTGTCACGCTTCATGTCGCCTTTCAGATAGAAAGACGCGCCTTCCTTACAGGTCCACTTGACGGCGCCTTCGGGAATCGGGTCGGTCTTCGCTGCCGCGGCCGCTTCGGCCTTGGGTGAGCGCTTGATGAGTCGACGTGCCGGAGCCGGGCGTTTGGCCTTTGCCGCCTTCGAGTCCGTGGTGGTCGTCGCGGCGAAGGCGTCGGCACTGACGAACACGCTGGTGGTAGCCAGTGTGCCGACGATTGCAGCGATCAGGAGTTTATTCATCGAAAAACCTTTCAAAACATGGAGGTTGGTAACGGTTGCCGCGCGGAGTGAATTTCGTCCTCGCGAAATTCGATCGCGCAGTCCGCTATTTTCGCTTATTTAGTGGCGTGAACTTCAAATTATCGGGACCCGTGTAGTTCGCACTCGGCCGGATGATTTTGTTGTCGATGCGTTGCTCGATGATGTGCGCGCTCCATCCCGCCGTGCGCGAGATGACGAAGAGCGGCGTGAACATGGCCGTGGGCACGCCCATCATGTGATACGAAACCGCGCTGAACCAGTCGAGGTTGGGGAACATTTTCTTCGCGTCGGCCATCACGGATTCGAGCCGTTCGGCGATGCTGAAGAGCTTGTTGTCGCCCGCTTCCTTCGAGAGCTTCTTCGCGACTTCCTTGATGACCTTGTTACGCGGATCGGAGATGGTATAGACCGGATGACCGAAGCCGATCACCACTTCCTTCTTCTCGACGCGTGCGCGAATATCGGACTCGGCTTCGTCGGGCGTCTGATAGCGCGATTGAATTTCGAACGCGACTTCATTGGCGCCGCCATGTTTCGGGCCGCGCAATGCGCCAATGCCACCCACGATCGCCGAATACATGTCCGAGCCCGTGCCCGCGATCACGCGAGTCGTGAACGTGGATGCGTTGAACTCATGTTCAGCGTAAAGATTGAGCGATACGTGCATGGCTTCGACCCACGATTTCGAGGGCTCCACGCCATGCAGCAAATGCAGAAAGTGTCCGCCGATGGAGTCGTCGTCAGTTTCGACTTCGATGCGCTTGCCGTTGTGCGAGTAGTGATACCAGTAGAGCAGCATCGAACCGAGCGAGGCCATCAGTTTGTCGGCGATATCCTTCGCGCCGGGAACGTTGTGATCGTCTTTTTCGGGCAGGATGGTGCCGAGCATGGATACGCCGGTGCGCATGACGTCCATGGGGTGCGCGGACGCCGGAATCCATTCGAGCGCGGCCTTGAGGTTTGCGGGCAAGCCGCGCAAAGCCTTGAGTTTTGTCTTGTACGCCTTCAACTCGGCGACGTTCGGCAGCTTGCCATGCACGAGCAGATAAGCGATCTCCTCGAACTCGCTGGTGGTCGCGACATCGAGAATGTCGTAACCGCGATAGTGCAGGTCGTTGCCGGTCTTGCCGACTGTGCACAACGCGGTATTGCCCGCGGTCACGCCCGAAAGCGCGACGGATTTTTTTGGCTTGAATGCGCCCGCTGCGGCGGGTGCGTCGGTCGATACGGTATCGCTCATTGCTTCAAGTCTCCTTTCAACGCTCAGGGCGTGCGTTACTTCTTCTTGAAACGCGCGCTGCGTAACCGCTCGCGCGCGTGCTGCAAATGCTCTGTCATGCGTTGCCGCCTTGCGCCGGCGTGGCGAAGAGCGACGCGTAATCGCTTGGCATTGCCTGGCCGGTGGCCTCGGCGCGCCGCAGCACCGACCAGTAATAGCGATAGCTCGCGCGATCGTGCAAGGTATCGCCGTGACGCGTTGGGCCCCACTGCGCGCGTTGTGCGCCAAGCAGTATCTCGGCGGCGAGCGCGATTTCATCGGCACGTGGCGAGAAGGCTTCGACGACAGGCCGTATCTGCTCCGGATGAATGCTCCACATGCGCGTATAGCCGAACTCGTTGCGCGCGCGCCCGGCGTCGTTCGCCACGATGCCCATGTCGCGCACTTCCGTCGATACGTTGTGGGACGGCACCTTGCCGTGTGCATGACACGCCGCCGCGATTTCCAGCTTCGCGCGCCGCACGAGCGGATGTTCAAACTGGCCGGGCGAGCGCATGGCGGTATCTGGAATGGCGCCGTTGTGCGCCGAAACGAAGTCCATCAGACCGAAGCTCAGCGATTCGACGCCAGGCAGCGCCGCGAGCTCGAAGGCTTCGCGAAGCGCGCCATGTGTTTCGATCAACAGATGACAAGGCACCGGTTTCTCGATGCCGAACTCGCAACGCGATGCCTCGACGAAAGCCACCATCTCGGCGGCGTCGAAGACGCTGCGGATTTTCGGCAGCATGACGAAGGCAGGCGCTTTCCTCGCGTGACGCAGGATGATGCGCACGTCGTCGCGCCACGCGCGGTGATTGAAGTCGTGAATGCGCACGCCCACGCGCCCGAAGCGGTCTTCCTCGCCGCCGACGAACGACGCGACGAGTTCCGCATGCTCCGCCTCGCGGCCTACTTCCGCACCGTCCTCGCAATCGAGCGTGATGTCGAAGTCCGGCCCGAGTTGCGCCTGCAACGCGAGCGACTTCTTCATCAGCTTTTCGCTGCCCGCGTAGTGATCGCAGGGCGGCAGGACAGCAGGCTGCGGGTCGCCGTCAAACAGCACTTCGGCGGGGGTAAGAGCGCGCATCGTCGGCGTCGGGTCCAATTGGGGGAAAAGGATGTCGATCTTGCTCAATGCTTCTGATTCGGCCGCGCTCGGGCTTTTTCCGTGAAAGCACGGCAAGCTCCAAACGCGTTCGAATCAGGCGCGATGCATCGGATGCATTCGCGCCAGCGGGAAGCCTCCCGGCTTCCCCGCGATACTTAAAATTACTTGCCCAGCAAATGCGCCACGCCGTCGCGCTCTTCTAGCAGTTCGTTCAGCGTGCCGTCCATTTTTTCGCGCGAGAACGCGTCGATTTCCAGACCTTCGACGCGTTTGTACTCGCCGTTTTCGCACGTGACCGGCACGCCGTAGATGATGTCTTCCGGAATGCCGTACGAGCCGTCCGACGGAATGCCCATTGTGACCCACTTGCCATTGGTGCCGAGCACCCAGTCGCGCACGTGGTCGATTGCAGCGTTAGCCGCCGATGCCGCCGACGACAGACCGCGCGCTTCGATGATCGCCGCACCGCGCTTGCCGACCGTCGGGATGAACGTGCTGCGGTTCCATTCATCGTCGTTGATGAGCTTCGTCAGGTCGTCGCCGGCGGCGGTGGCGAAGCGGAAGTCGGGGTACATGGTCGGCGAGTGGTTGCCCCACACAGCCAGTTTTTCGATCGATGCGACCGGCTTGCCCGACTTGGCCGCCAGTTGCGACAGCGCGCGGTTGTGGTCCAGGCGCAGCATGGCGGTGAAGTTCTTCTTCGGCAGATCCGGCGCCGACTTCATCGCGATATAGGCGTTCGTATTGGCCGGGTTGCCGACCACGAGAACCTTGACGTCGCGGCTTGCGACTTCGTTGAGCGCCTTGCCCTGAACCGTGAAGATTTCGGCGTTGGCCGACAAGAGGTCCTTACGCTCCATGCCCTTCGAGCGCGGACGCGCACCGACCAGCAGCGCGACGTCGGCGTCCTTGAATGCGACTTTGGGGTCGTCCGTGACGACCACGCCTGCGAGCAGCGGGAACGCGCAGTCTTCCAGTTCCATCACGACGCCCTTGACTGCGCCTTGCGCTTGCGGCAAATCGAGCAACTGAAGAATCACGGGCTGGTCTTTGCCGAGCAGATCGCCATTGGCGATACGGAACAGCAGCGAGTAGCCGATTTGACCTGCGGCGCCGGTGACGGCAACGCGCTTTGCGGACTTAGCCATTGATAACTCTCCTGGACGGTGCGTGGAACGCTAGGGAAAGCGCCATTTTATGCGCGTTACGCAAAGCGTTGATGAAAGACATGCCTGTCATGCCGCCCGCGAAGCGGGGGAACGCCCGGCCGATGTCCTGCCGATGCGGCTTCGCGCCTGTATTGGCGCCAAGGCGAGCGGCGCACCGACGGGCGCGGCGTGACTGTCATGCCATGAATCTCTCATTCGAGCGAGTTGCTTGCGGGAGGTTTCTTGAAGGACGCGAAATTCGCTTGGGTCCTACGGCAACGCGCCCATACGAGACGGCGCTTGACGTTGCGAGGCGATAGGCAGGCAGCGGCGCGCGAATCGAGTGGTCGATCGGCGTAAGGCGAAAGCGAAAGGGCGTGCCTGGCGGTATGTCGCGCGGCCGAAGAACTGACGGCATCTGGCGAAAACCGCCAGGACAAACGCGCCGGTCAGCTCGGTTTCCGGTGTTACGACAACCCGCAAACCCTTGCTCGACAAGGAGTGTAGGGTTCGTCACAAACAAAGTCAACACTATCTTATGTCTTATATAAGACATAGGATTCTCAGGGAAAGCTCTGGACGCACGGCGCGGCTTTGTGTTGAAATGCGCGGCATGAATTCGAACCCGGCGAGCACGACGAACCCGAACGGCAGCGCGAGCGCGGCTGAGGCTGCCGCGAGTACGTCGTCGCCTACGTTCAGTCCGCTATATCAGCAAATCAAATCGCTCATCACGCAGGGGCTCGAAACGGGTGAATGGAAGCCCGGCGAAATCATCCCGAGCGAGGTCGAACTCGCCGCGCGCTATAAAGTCAGCCAGGGCACTGTCCGCAAGGCCATCGACGAACTCGCCGCCGACAATCTGCTCGTGCGCCGCCAAGGCAAGGGCACGTTTGTTGCGACGCACAATGAAGACCGCGTCCAGTTCCGCTTCCTGCGCTTGTTGCCCGACGACGGCGACGCTCATCCCCACGTCAGCCGCCTGCTCGAATGCAAGCGTCTGCGCGCGCCCGCTGAAATCGCGCGTCAACTCGATCTGAAACCGGCCGACCCTGTCGTTCTTATCAAGCGCCTGTTGCAGTTTGATGGCGTGACGACCGTTTTTGATGAAATCTGGCTGCCCGGCGCGGTCTTTCGCGGCCTGACCGCCGAGCGTCTCGCCGATTACAAGGGTCCGCTCTACGCAATGTTCGAGACGGAGTTCGGTACGCGCATGATTCGTGCGACAGAGAAGATCCGCGCCGTCGCCGCTGACCCAGCGGTCGCGCGCCTGCTCGATGTGAAACCGGACTTTCCGCTGCTGTCGGTCGAACGCGTCTCCTATACGTATGGCGACCGGCCGGTCGAAGTGCGGCGCGGCTGGTATGTCACGACCGGGTATTACTATCAGAACGACTTGAGTTGAGCGCCGAAAGCAGGCGGGAAATGCAGGGTGGCAAGCAGTGCGTAAGTTTCGCGCAAGCACGTAAGGGATACTCTTTTCTTACACGCCTTAGAAGAGTGTTTTAGGCCGGTTTTCGCTGCAGCGCGGAATAAAAAGGCGCTAAAATCGCGGATTGGTGTAATAACAAGTTGGGGTCTAGCATGGCTGAAGCCGTAAAAAAACCAAGGCCCGAGTTCCGGAACATCGGGCTTGGTCAACTCGCGAAGTATCGCTTGCCG
>NZ_JALQDA010000025.1:0-105538 GCF_023631485.1 Caballeronia sp. GAFFF2
TGCGTCGACGTGTGCCCGAAGGGGCTCAACCCGACCAAGGCGATCGGCAAGATCAAGGAATTGATGGTGCGCCGCGCTGTCTGAGATGGGCTAAGAGATGGTCGACAATTCAAGCAATACCGCGGACGACAGTCCGCATCAGTCCGACCCCCTTCGCCGCGCGCGTCTTCGCTGGCGTGCGCGGCGCGGCCTGCTGGAAAACGATCTGATCTTCGAGCGTTTTTTCAGCCGATATGAGCATGACCTCAGTGACGCCGACGTGTTCGCGTTGACCCGTCTGCTGGAGCTGAGCGACAACGAACTGATGGATTTGTTGCTGGCGCGCACCGAGCCCGAAGGCGAGCTTGCGACGCCCGATGTAATCCGTCTGCTAGGTATGCTGCGTACCGTGTGATTTCAGCAGGAATCCACGGAGTTCTGCACAATAAGCCGAAATAAACGAATTAAGGCCGCAAGAGGCCCACAGTACAGTTTGTGCCGCGCAGCTTCCGTCGTGCAAATTATCGAGAACCTGTATCCATACTTCGATTGAGGATGTGCTATGACCCCGTCAGATGTTAAAGCCACGCTATCGTTCAGCGACAACTCGCCGAGCGTCGAAATGCCGATCTACAAGGGCACCATGGGCCCGGACGTGATCGACATTCGCAAGTTGTACGGTCAGACCGGCAAGTTCACGTATGACCCGGGCTTCATGTCGACGGCAGCGTGCAATTCCGCGATCACGTATATCGACGGCGACAAGGGCGAACTGCTCTATCGCGGATATCCGATCGAAGAACTGGCGGTGAACGCCGACTTCCTCGAAACCTGCTATCTGCTGCTGAAGGGCGAATTGCCGACCGCCGCGCAGAACCAGGAATTCGTGGATACGGTCACGCGCCACACGATGGTGCATGAGCAAATGCACTTCTTCTTCCGCGGTTTCCGTCGCGACGCGCACCCCATGGCCGTCCTCGTCGCCGCAGTCGGCGCACTGTCGGCGTTCTACCATGACTCGCTGAATATCAACGACCCGCGTCATCGCGAAGTGTCGGCCATCCGCATGATCGCCAAGCTGCCGACGCTGGTGGCCATGGCGTACAAATTCAGCATCGGTCAACCGTTCGTTTATCCGAAGAACGATCTGTCGTATAGCGCGAACTTCATGTACATGATGTTCTCGAACCCGTGCGAAGAGTACAAAGTCAACGACGTGCTGGTGCGCGCGCTCGACCGTATCCTCATCCTGCACGCGGACCACGAGCAAAACGCGTCGACCTCGACGGTGCGTCTCGCGGGTTCGTCGGGCGCCAATCCGTTTGCGTGTATCGCAGCTGGTATCGCGTGTCTGTGGGGCCCGGCGCACGGCGGCGCGAACGAAGCCGCGCTGAACATGCTGGAAGAAATCGGCTCGGTCGACAACATCGCCGAGTTCATCAAGCAGGTGAAGGACAAGAACTCGGGCGTGAAGCTGATGGGCTTCGGCCACCGCGTCTACAAGAATTACGATCCCCGCGCGAAGCTCATGCGCGAAACCTGCCACGAAGTGCTGAACGAGCTCGGTCTGCATGACGACCCGCTCTTCAAGCTCGCGATGGAACTGGAAAAGATCGCGCTGGAAGACGAATACTTCGTGTCGCGCAAGCTGTACCCGAACGTAGACTTTTACTCGGGTATCGTGCAGCGCGCGCTGGGCATTCCGACGTCCATGTTCACGTGTATCTTTGCAATGGCCCGTACGGTTGGCTGGATCGCGCAATGGAACGAGATGATCGCCGATCCGGAACAAAAGATTGGCCGTCCGCGTCAGTTGTTCATTGGTCAAACGCCGCGTGATGCAAAGGCGCTGGACAAGCGTTAAGCGCATGCAGGTTAGGTTGGATGAAAGCCCCGGCAAGTGATTGCCGGGGCTTTTTGCTTTTGGCTTCTTCCTCGTCCGTCTTTCTATCCGGGTATCGCTGATCCAGGTACCGAACCCACCACCCAACCCACTGTTTTTAATGGATTTTTCCGTAGCCTAGTACTATCCACGCGCTCCTTGAGAGTGGCATAATCGACTCACAAGTCGTCAAACTGAAAACCCCGCAGTCACACTCCAAAGCGCTCACATGGCACAGACTCTCTACGACAAACTGTGGAACACACACGTGATCCACACGGAAGAGGACGGCACGTCGATCCTCTACATCGACCGTCACCTGCTGCACGAAGTGACGAGCCCGCAGGCCTTCGAAGGCTTGAAGCTGGCCGAGCGCCCGGTGTGGCGCATCAGCGCGAACCTGGCCGTGTCCGACCACAACGTGCCGACCACCGACCGTTCCCACGGCATTGCTGATCCCGTGTCGAAGCTGCAAGTCGATACGCTCGACTCCAATTGCGATAGCTTCGGCATCACTCAGTTCAAGATGAACGATCTGCGTCAGGGCATCGTGCACATCATCGGGCCGGAACAGGGCGCGACGCTGCCGGGCATGACCATCGTCTGCGGCGACTCGCACACCTCCACGCACGGCGCGTTCGGCGCGCTCGCGCACGGCATCGGCACCTCGGAAGTGGAGCACGTGCTCGCCACGCAAACGCTCTTGCAGAAGAAGAGCAAGAACCTGCTCATCAAGGTCGAAGGCCAATTGCCGCGCGGCTGCACCGCGAAGGACATCGTGCTCGCGATCATCGGCAAGATCGGCACGGCGGGGGGCACCGGTTACGCCATGGAATTCGGCGGCTCGACCATCCGCGCGCTCACCATGGAAGGCCGCATGACGGTCTGCAACATGGCGATCGAAGCGGGCGCGCGCGCCGGCATGGTGGCCGTCGACGACACCACGATCAACTATCTCAAGGATCGTCCGTACTCGCCGCAGGGCGTCGAGTGGAATCAGGCGGTCGAGTACTGGCGTCAGTTCAAGTCGGACCCAGACGCGCAGTTCGACCGCGTGGTCGAACTCAATGCGGCCGAAATCGTGCCGCAAGTCACGTGGGGCACGTCGCCGGAAATGGTCACGTCGGTCGATGGCCGCGTGCCCGATCCCGAGCGTGAAAAAGATCCGGTCAAGCGCGACGCCATGGAACGCGCGCTGCACTACATGGCGCTGCAACCGAACACGCCAATCGAGGCCATCAAGCCGGACAAAATCTTCATCGGCTCGTGCACGAATGCGCGTATTGAAGACCTGCGCGCCGCCGCGTATGTGGTGAAGACGCTCGGCCGCCGCGTGGCATCGAACATTCGTCTGGCGATGGTCGTGCCGGGCTCCGGTCTCGTGAAAGCGCAGGCTGAGCGGGAAGGGCTCGACAAGATTTTCACGAACGCGGGCTTCGAATGGCGCGAGCCGGGATGCTCCATGTGCCTTGCCATGAACGCGGACCGGCTCGATCCGGGCGAGCGCTGCGCATCGACGTCGAACCGCAATTTCGAAGGCCGTCAAGGCGCGGGCGGACGCACGCATCTGGTGAGCCCGGCAATGGCGGCCGCCGCTGCAATCGAAGGTCACTTCGTCGACGTTCGCAAGCTCGCCTGACTCGGTGCGATGAAGCGAAATCTACTCTCGCTCGTGGTTGCCGCCGGTTGTCTGCTCACACTGACACTCGCGGGCTGCAACACGATGCACGGTTTCGGCGAAGATTTGCAGCATCTGGGCAATTCGATCAGCAACGCGGCTAAGTAGGCGAGCCGCATTCATCCGGCAAGGCGCGCCAAGCATTGCCGGATCTGCAACAGACAAAGGGCTCAAGCGTCATGGAAAAATTCATTGTGCATAGCGGCCTCGTGGCGCCGCTGGATCGCGAAAACGTCGACACGGACGCGATCATTCCGAAGCAGTTCCTGAAGTCGATCAAGCGCACCGGCTTCGGTCCCAACGCGTTCGACGAATGGCGTTATCTCGATGTCGGCCAGCCGGGACAGGACAACAGCAAGCGCCCGCTGAACCCGGATTTCGTGCTGAATCAGCAGCGTTACCAGGGCGCGTCGATTCTGCTCACGCGCAAGAACTTCGGCTGCGGCAGCTCGCGGGAACACGCGCCGTGGGCGCTGGATCAATACGGCTTTCGCGCGATCATCGCGCCGAGCTTCGCGGACATTTTCTATAACAACTGCTTCAAGAACGGGCTGCTGCCGGTGGCGCTGACGGAGCAGCAAGTGGACAAGCTGTTCAACGAGACCAACGCGTTCGTGGGTTATACGCTGACCGTCGATCTCGAAGCGCAAGTCGTGCGTACGGGCGACGGCACCGAGTATTCTTTCGAAGTCCCGGGCTTTCGCAAGTACTGTCTGCTGAACGGCTTCGACGATATCGCGCTGACTCTGCGCCACGCGGACAAGATTCGTCAGTACGAGACGGAACGGCTGACGAAACAGCCGTGGCTGAACAATCGGCTGGTTGGATAAGAGCCTGTATTCGGCCTGCGCTCAGATGCAGGCGCGCTTTTAGTGACGTTGTTCGTGTCCGGGAAACCCGACACGACGGCGCGAACCAAACCGGGAAGCTCCGCAAGCGCGGAGCGCGTCCTGTGAATAAGGAATCGAGACATGAAGATTGCAGTCCTCCCCGGCGACGGTATCGGTCCGGAAATCACCGCCGAGGCGGTCAAGGTGCTGAACGCGCTTGGTGAGAAGTTCGAACTCGAAGAAGCGCCCGTTGGCGGCGCGGGTTACGAGGCGAAGGGCCATCCGCTGCCGGATGCGACGCTGCAACTCGCCAAGGACGCCGACGCGATCCTTTTCGGCGCCGTCGGCGACTGGAAGTATGACAAGCTCGAACGCGCGTTGCGCCCGGAGCAAGCCATTCTCGGTCTGCGCAAGCATCTGCAACTGTTCGCGAACTTCCGTCCGGCCATTTGCTATCCGCAATTGACGGGTGCTTCGTCGCTGAAGGCCGAGATTGTGTCGGGGCTCGATATCCTGATCGTGCGTGAACTGAACGGTGACATCTACTTTGGTCAGCCACGCGGCGTGCGTGCTGCGCCGGACGGCTTGTTCGAAGGCGCGCAGGAAGGCTTCGACACCATGCGTTACGCGGAACCGGAAGTGCGGCGCATTGCGCATGTCGCGTTTCAAGCTGCGCAAAAGCGTCAGAAGAAGTTGACGAGCGTGGACAAGGCGAACGTGCTCGAAACATCGCAATTCTGGCGCGACATCATGATCGACGTGTCCAAGGAATATCCGGACGTCGAGCTGTCGCACATGTATGTCGATAACGCGGCGATGCAGCTGGTCAAGGCGCCCAAGGCTTTCGACGTGGTCGTGACGGGCAACATGTTTGGCGACATTCTCTCCGACGAAGCCGCGATGCTCACCGGTTCCATCGGCATGTTGCCTTCGGCGTCGCTCGACAAGAACAACAAGGGCTTGTACGAGCCGTCGCATGGTTCGGCGCCGGATATCGCGGGCAAGGGCGTGGCCAATCCGCTTGCGACCATTCTCTCGGCCGCGATGATGCTGCGCTACTCGCTCGGCAAGACGGAGCAAGCCGACCGTATCGAAAGCGCGGTGAAGAAGGTCCTGGAGCAGGGCTATCGCACCGGCGATATCGCGACGCCCGACGGCAAAGTCGTCGGCACGAAGGAAATGGGCGACGCGGTGCTCAAGGCGCTCTAAAAAAACTCGCGATCGGCTGTTGCGACAAATGCAGCCGATCGTGACGTTTATCCTATTTTTACCCGTTTTACGGCACGATTCGCGGCGATTCGGTTCGTGATTCACGAAATAGCCCGGTTATCGTGTAGACTGTTTTGCTATGGCGAAGAACTCTCAATTCTCTTTGGAATCCATCGGACGCGGCTCAAAAGTCAGCGCGACGGGTCTCGCCATCAGCACGCGCGGTCACGCCATTGTTGGCGTCGCCAAAACGCGCATTACGAAAACCTCCATCAAAGCGATCACGATTCGCTGATCGTCCCTCGTGTCCGAGCGTCTTCCCCGCGCGGCCACGCCGGGTAAGGATGCGGGGAAGCTACCACTGGAAGGGTGAGTCATGAACGTAGGTCTCGTTGGTTGGCGCGGCATGGTCGGCAGCGTCCTGATGCAGCGCATGCAGCAGGAAGGCGACTTCGACCTGATCGAACCGGTGTTTTTCAGCACCAGCAATGCGGGCGGCAACGCGCCGTCGTTCGCCAAGAACGAGACTAAGCTCAAAGACGCGACGAGCATCGACGACCTGAAGAAATGCGACGCCATCATCACGTGTCAGGGCGGCGACTACACCAACGAGGTGTATCCGAAGCTGCGCGCGGCGGGCTGGAAAGGTTATTGGATCGACGCGGCCTCGGCGCTGCGCATGAAGGACGACGCGGTCATCATTCTCGATCCGGTCAACCTGAACGTCATCAAGGACTCGCTCGTCAAGGGCGGGCGCGATTTCATCGGCGGCAATTGCACGGTCAGCCTCATGCTGATGGCGCTCGGCGGCCTGTTCCGCGAAAACCTCGTCGAATGGACGACGGCCATGACGTATCAGGCCGCATCCGGCGCGGGTGCGCAGAACATGCGCGAACTGCTGCAGCAAATGGGTGTGCTTTACGGCGCGGCCAAGGAAGACCTGGCCGACCCGTCTTCCGCCATCCTCGATATCGACCGCCGCGTGCTGGCTGCAATGAACGGCGAACGCATGCCCGTCGACAATTTCGGCGTGCCGCTCGCAGGCTCGCTGATCCCGTGGATCGACAAGGATCTCGGCGACGGCATGTCGAAGGAAGAGTGGAAGGGCGGCGCGGAAACCAACAAGATTCTCGGCAAGCCCGCAATGGGTCAGCCGGGCTCGGTTCCCGTGGATGGGCTTTGCGTGCGGATCGGCGCCATGCGCTGCCATTCGCAAGCGCTGACCATCAAGCTCGCGAAGGACGTGCCGCTCGACGAAGTGCACGGCATCCTGGCATCGGCGAACGACTGGGTGAAGGTCGTGCCGAACGAGCGCGAAGCATCCATCCGCGATCTGTCGCCTGCAGTCGTTACGGGCACGCTTACGGTGCCGGTTGGCCGTCTGCGCAAGCTCGCCATGGGCGGTGAATATCTGTCCGCGTTCACGGTCGGCGACCAGCTCTTGTGGGGTGCTGCCGAGCCGCTGCGCCGCATGCTGCGCATTCTGTTGGACAAGTAAAGTAAACTACGCGCTTATGAGCGCGGCTTGACGAGAAGCGTCGCGTTTATCGCGGCGCTTTTTCGTTTGTGCAGCCGGTTTTGTCATGGAACGTGTCCGCGTGACCGTTCGACGAAAAATCCACCCGCGCGCGTTTGTCATGGCAGTGTTTCGATTCAACCTTCGCCGTTCCCTGGAGTTTCAATGATTCATCGACCTGGCCGGTCTTTCAACACGCCATCGCGCGCGGCGTTCGCTGCGGCTGGCATTGTCGCGTCCGCGGTGCTCGCCGCGCATCCGGGCGCGGCTTTCGCGCAGGCGAGCGAGGTTGCAGCAGGCGCTACGCAGCAGTACGCGGTGAAGCCCGGTCAGTCGCTGAGCGATATCGCCGGCGAACTCACCGGTTCCAAGGAACGGGCCGTCAAGGAAAAGATGGCGCGCGCCCTGTTCGAAGCCAATCCGAACGCGTTCGCCGGGCACGACATCAACCGGTTGAAGCTCGGTTCGGTGTTGAACGTGCCGGCATCGGATGCGGGCGGAGCGTCCGCGCCAGTCTCGGCGCCCGCATCGACGCCAGCGCCGGTCCCGCAGGAAAACGCGACGGCGAGCGCATCCGCGACTGGCGTTGCACCGGCGTCGGCGACTCAAGACGTCGCGAGCGAACCCGCGCCGCCCGAGGCAGCCTCGAATCCCGCGCTAGTTGCGAGCGCGCCGAATGCCGTTGCGCCGGCGTCCGAGGCAAGTACCACAATGGCGCCCGCGAAGCCCGAGGTCGCCACTTCCGCTGCGGCGCCCGCGACCGGGTCGCCGCTTTCGGACCCCAGGATTTTCCTTGGTGGGCTGGCTGGGCTGAGTGTCATATTCGGCCAGTGGTATATCAGAAGGCGTAATCGCGCCAAACTCGAAGCGGCGAGAGCGGCAGCGGACCCGCGCGCGCCGCGAACCTTTTCCTCGATGGAAGAAGCGGAAGCAGACGCCGCCGCGCGTAACGAAAAGCTGCGTCAGCAACGCGAGCGCGAGCGTTTGGCTGCTATCGCCGTGGCGAGCGTAGATGGCAAGGCGGTTCAGCGCGACGATCAGTCGGAACTGAACGCGGTGGCGGCGAGCATCGAGGATTACGACGCGGCGCAAGTCTTCCCCACACCGTCCGATGACGACGCGGTCGCGCGCATGACGCCGTCGGCCAGGAATCCGGCGTCGCAAGCCGAGCCGTTCGTTCCCGCGACGCCCGCCGCTTTGCACGCGGAATTCGTACCATCTGCGCGCGAAGAATCATCGAACGATGCCGACGCGCACGAAACGCATGCCCGCGAAATTGCCGCACGCCAGGCCGCCGCGCTCGAAGCGCGCAAATGGGAAGAACAGGAGCGCGAAGCCGCCGCGCGACAGGCTGCGCATCAGGAAGCCGAGGAACGGGAGACGCGCGCACGTGAGCTCGCGGCCCGCGAGGCGCTCGCCCGCGATCTGTCCGCTCGCGAAACGCAATTGCGCGAAGCCGAAGCGCGCGATGCCGCCGAGCACGCGGAACAGGCCCGCGAGGCGGCCGCGCGCGAGATCATCGCTCGCGAAGCCGAACTGCGCGAAGCTCAGGCGCGTGCGGCCGCCGAGGAAGCCGCCGAGCAGCGCGCGGCAGAACAGCGCGAGATCGAGCACGCAGCGCTCGACGTGCCGCCCGAGCCGGAACTCGACGACGATCCATCGCCCGGTCATCGTTTCCCGATGCCCAAGTTTCCAAAAGAAGCAATCCAGGCGCTCGACTCGCTCGAACTCGGTCTGCCGCCGCGTCTCGAACTGACGCTGAACGCGCCTCATGATTTGGCGAGTTCGCCGCCGCAGGCGCTTGAAGCCGCTCCCCGTGAGTCCGCTGACGCGGCGCCGTTGCCGTTCATCCCGCAGCCGGTGGCCCACGCGCAGACGGCTCACGAGGACTTGCCGCCCGTGCCGCGAGGGGATTCCGTCGTCGCTCAGATCGAAGCCGGCACTGCAGGCGCCGCGGCGGTGGCCGGCCTCGGAGCCACCCAGTACGGCCCGCTGAGCCTCGACTTCGACCTGAATCTGCCGGCGAGCCAGACTGCACCGTTGCCGGCGCTGACGCCTTCGCAACTCGCGACGATCGCGCGAAACAAGCTCGAACTAGCGACCGAATACATCGAACTGGGCGATTTGTCGGGCGCGCGCACGTTGCTTCAGGAAGTGCTCGCCTCGAACGATTCAGCCACGCGTCCGCAAGCCGCCGCGTTGCTTTCGACGCTCGCGCCGCATTCTTGAAATGCGCATTGCATTAGGCGTTCAGTACGACGGCTCGGCGTTTTCCGGCTGGCAATCTCAGCCGCATGGCAACACGGTGCAGGACGAACTCGAGCGCGCGCTCGGGGAGTTCGCGCAGACTCGTTTGCAGACGGTCGTCGCCGGACGGACAGATACCGGGGTTCACGGCCTGGGCCAAGTCGTGCACTTCGACACGGAACTCGACCGTACCGAGTTTTCCTGGGTGCGCGGCACGAATGCGTTTTTGCCGGAAACGATCGCGGTGCAATGGGCGAAGCCGATGCCCGACGACTTCCACGCCCGCTTCAGCGCATTCGAACGCACTTACTATTACGTGCTGTACATCAATGCGGTCCGTTCACCCATGCTCGCGAAACGCGCTGGCTGGGTGCACACGCCACTGGATGTCGGCGCGATGCGTGAATCGGTGGCGTGTCTTATCGGCGAGCACGACTTTTCGTCGTTCCGCGCGGCGGATTGCCAGTCGAAAACGCCGGTCAAGCATGTGTATCGGATCGATGTACGCGAGCAGGGCAACTTCGTGCACTTCCGGTTTCGCGCCAACGCGTTTTTGCATCACATGGTACGCAATCTAATGGGATGCTTCGTTGCCATTGGCCGGGGAAAACATCCGGTTTCGTGGATGACCGACGTACTCGCCGCGCGCGACCGTCGTATCGCCGCGCCGACCTTCATGCCGGACGGCCTATATCTGGCGGAAGTCGGTTATCCGGCGCAATTCGCGGTGCCGCCTGCGCATATCGAAAGCATGCCGTGGAGCGCCGTCTGGGCGAACGAGAAATGAGCGAACGGGATCTTCATCGAACGAGAATCAAGCTGTGCGGACTTTCCCGCGCCGAAGACGTGCGCCACGCCGTGGCGCTCGGCGCGGACGCCGTGGGCTTCGTTTTCTATCCACCGAGTCCGCGTTCGGTGAGCGTCGCGCAAGCGGTCGAACTGGCTCGGCATGTGCCGCCCCTCGTGTCGGCAGTCGGTTTGTTCGTCAACGCGACGCCGGAATGGGTGAGAGAAGTCACGTCGAACGTTCCTCTGTCCATTTTGCAGTTTCACGGCGACGAGACACCCGAACAATGCGCCGAGTTGGCCGCGATTGCGGGTTTGCCCTATTGGCGCGCATTGCGAATCGGGCCTGATGCTGCAACGAGCGATTTGATAGAATCGTCTCTTAAATTTGCAGATGCTGGCGGCATTCTTCTCGACGCGCTCGTCGAGGGCTTTGGCGGCGGCGGGAAGATATTCGATTGGTCACTTATCCCAACAGATCTAGGGCATCGGGCCGTTTTGAGTGGTGGGTTGAACACGCAAAACGTCAGTGAAGCCATCCGGCGCGTGCGCCCGTTCGCGGTCGATGTCTCAAGCGGCATCGAAACGCCGGGCGCCAAGGGCGTGAAAGATCCCGCCCGGATGGCGGCATTCGTGCGCGCGGTGCGCGAAGCGGATGCCAACTGAATAAAAATGTGAATTCGCCGCAATGGCGCTTCACCACCGAAGAGTGACGTAATGTACAACTTACCAGACGAAAGAGGCCATTTCGGCCAATATGGCGGCATTTTCGTGTCTGAAACGCTCATCCACGCACTCGATGAGTTGCGCGTCGCGTATGAAGCCGCTCAGCAAGATCCCGAGTTCCAGGCGGAGTATCACTACGAACTGAAGCATTATGTGGGTCGCCCTTCCCCGATTTATCACGCAAAGCGCTGGAGCGAAATGCTTGGCGGCGCGCAGCTTTATTTGAAGCGCGAGGACCTGAATCACACCGGCGCACACAAGGTCAACAACGTGATCGGCCAGGCGCTGCTTGCGCGCCAGATGGGCAAGAAGCGTGTGATCGCCGAGACGGGCGCAGGTCAGCACGGTGTTGCAACCGCCACCATTGCCGCCCGCTTCGGCATGGAATGCGTGGTGTACATGGGCGTCGAGGACGTGCGCCGTCAGGCTGCGAACGTGTATCGGATGAAGCTGCTGGGCGCGACGGTCGTGCCGGTCGAATCGGGCTCGAAGACGCTGAAAGACGCGCTCAACGAAGCCATGCGCGACTGGGTGACGAACGTCGAGAGCACGTTCTACATTATCGGCACGGTGGCGGGCCCGCATCCTTATCCAATGATGGTGCGCGACTTCCAGCGTGTGATCGGCGACGAATGCAAGGTGCAAATGCCCGAAATGGCCGGTCGTCAGCCGGACGCGGTGATAGCGTGCGTAGGCGGTGGATCGAACGCGATGGGCATCTTTTATCCCTATATCGACGACAAGGACGTGCGTCTGATTGGCGTCGAGGCAGCTGGCGACGGGATGGACACCGGCCGTCACGCAGCCTCGCTCATGGGCGGTAGTCCCGGCGTTTTGCACGGCAATCGCACCTATCTTCTACAGGACGACAACGGCCAGATCATCGAGACGCATTCGGTTTCGGCGGGTCTCGACTATCCAGGCGTCGGTCCCGAGCACGCATGGCTGAAGGACGCGGGACGGGCCGAGTATGTCGGCATCACGGATGAGGAAGCGCTCAAGGCCTTCCACGACTGCTGCCGCATCGAAGGCATCATCCCGGCGCTCGAATCGAGTCACGCGCTGGCGTATGGCGCGAAGCTCGCTAAGACGCTGCCGCGCGACAAGGTGCTGCTCGTCAACCTGTCGGGCCGGGGCGACAAGGACATGCACACGGTCGCCGAGCGATCGGGCATTCAGTTCTGAGCGGCCGGATGCGCACTGTCATCGACGAACCGTTGTCCGTCGGCGCGCTCACGGGCGCCGACATCGATATCCGCAATCGCGATTTCCTGGCCGATGCCGCGACCATTCCCGACGCGTCGATCGACTTGATCGTCGCGGACCCGCCCTATGGTTTGGGCAAGGACTACGGGAACGACTCGGACATGCGGTCCGGAGACGCCTTCCTTGAATGGACGTACGGCTGGCTTGAACTGGCCTTGCCAAAGCTCAAGCGAAGCGGTTCGATGTATATCTTCTGCACCTGGCAGTATTCGCCAGAGCTGTTCGTGTTTCTCAAGCGCCGCCTGATGATGGTCAATGAGATCGTCTGGGACCGGCGTGTACCGAGCATGGGCGGAACGACGCGAAAATTCTCGTCGGTGCATGACAACATCGGCTATTTCGCGGTATCGAAGGACTATTACTTCGATCTCGATCCAGTGCGCATTCCTTACGACGCAGTGACGAAGAAGGCGCGCTCGCGCAAGATTTTCGAAGGCAGCAAGTGGCTGGAGATGGGCTACAACCCGAAAGACGTGTGGTCGGTGTCGCGTTTGCACCGGCAGCATGCGGAACGGGTCGATCATCCAACACAAAAGCCGCTGGAGATCATCGAACGGATGGTGCTTGCCAGTTGCCCGCCGGGCGGCCGCGTGCTTGATCCATTCATGGGCAGCGGCACCACGGGTGTTGCCTGCGCGCGTCACGGACGGCTCTTCACCGGATACGAGATAAACGCGGACTACTGTGCGATCGCTGAACAGCGCACGGCGCAGGGACGCGAGGATCGATTGCAGGTTTTGCGCGCACCTAGCGTCAGTCTCGTACCGGAAGCTGCCCGATAGCGCTATTTTCGTCGCTGAAATGCGTCAGATGCCGACACAACGGCGTTTGACGCCCACGAATACGACTGCGAGAAATTTCTCATGTCACGCATCAAAACTACATTTGCGGCACTCGCCGCCGAAGGCAAGAAGGGGCTGGTTCCGTTCATCACGGCGGGCGACCCGAACCCTGAACAGACCGTCGAGTTCATGCACGCGCTGGCGAAAGGCGGCGCGGACGTCATCGAACTGGGCGTGCCGTTTTCGGACCCAATGGCCGACGGTCCTGTCATTCAGCGCTCGTCGGAACGCGCACTGGCGCGCGGCGTGACGCTCAAGCGCGTGCTTGCCGATGTCGCGCGTTTTCGCCAGACGAACGACACAACGCCGGTCGTCCTGATGGGCTACGCCAATCCGATCGAACGCATGGGCGCGGACGCTTTCGCCGCGGCAGCGAACGAAGCGGGCGTCGACGGCGTGCTGGTGGTCGATTACCCGCCCGAGGAAGCCGAGGAATTTGGCACGAAGATGCGCGCGGCCGGCATCGATCCCATCTTCCTGCTGGCGCCGACTTCGACCGACGAACGTATCGCGGCGGTCGGGAAGATTGCGAGCGGCTATGTCTATTACGTCTCGCTGAAAGGCGTGACCGGCGCGGCAAATCTGGACGTTTCCAGCATCGCGAGTAAAATCCCGGCCATCAAGTCGCATGTGCCGCTGCCGGTGGGCGTGGGTTTCGGCATCCGCGACGCGCAAACTGCCCGCGCGGTGGCTGAGATCGCGGATGCCGTGGTCATCGGCAGCCGGCTCGTGCAGTTGCTCGAAGAGGCGCCGCCGGATATTGCCGCGGCGTCGCTTACGACATTCATCGCGGAAATCAGAGCGGCGCTCGACGCCGCCAAGTAAAAACGCAGTCGCGGCCGCGCCGGATTCCCTCGGCGCGGCGCCGCGACCGTCTGAACACTGAAGGAAATTCGATGAGCTGGCTCGACAAATTGTTGCCGCCCAAGATCAAACAGACCGATCCCAAAAGCCGCAAGGGCATTCCCGAAGGCCTGTGGGTGAAGTGTCCGGCGTGCGAGGCGGTGCTGTACCGCAACGACGTGGAGGCGAATCTGCATGTGTGCCCGAAGTGCAGCCACCACATGCGAATCGGCGCGCGCGAGCGGCTCGATCGTCTGCTCGATCCAGAAGGCCGCTATGAAATCGGCCAGGAAGTCTTGCCGGTCGACGCCCTCAAGTTCAAGGACAGCCGCAAGTATCCGGACCGCCTGAAAGAGGCGATGGAAGACACCGACGAAACCGACGCCATGGTCGTCATGGGCGGCGCAATCCACACCATACCGTGCGTCGTGGCGTGCTTCGAGTTCTCGTTCATGGGCGGCTCGATGGGTTCGGTGGTCGGAGAACGTTTCGTGCGCGGCGCGCGCAATGCGCTCGAACAGAACGTACCGTTCATCTGCTTCACGGCTTCGGGCGGCGCGCGCATGCAGGAAAGCCTGCTTTCGCTCATGCAGATGGCCAAAACCACTGCGCTCCTTACGAAATTGGCCGAGGCGAAACTGCCGTTCATCTCGGTGCTGACCGACCCGACCATGGGTGGCGTGTCCGCGAGCTTCGCGTTTCTGGGCGATGTGGTGATCGCCGAGCCGAAAGCGCTCATCGGCTTCGCGGGTCCGCGCGTGATCGAGCAGACGGTGCGTGAAAAGCTGCCGGAAGGCTTCCAGCGCGCCGAGTTCCTGATGACGAAGGGCGCCGTCGACATGATCGTGGATCGCCGCAAGATGCGCGAGGAAATTGCCCAGTTGATGGCATTGATGACCCGACAGCCCGCCGACGCCGTCGCCTGACGGCTTCGAATGCAGCGCCGCGCCGCGCGTGAACCCGCGAGGTTCCGCGCGGCGCTTTTGTTTCCCGATCTCGAAAATGAACACTTTCCCCACCCTCGACGCCTGGCTCGCTCATCTCGAAGCGGCGCATCCGGTCGGTATCGACATGGGTCTCGCGCGCATCGGTCGCGTGAAGGAAGCGCTCGGGCTTTCCTTCGACTGCCCGGTCATCACCGTCGGCGGCACGAATGGCAAGGGCTCGACGTGCGCGATCATCGAAACCATTTTGCTGCGCGCGGGTTATCGCGTGGGCTGTCACACATCGCCGCATCTGCTTTCGTTCAACGAGCGGGCGCGCGTCGATGGCGTCGAGGCAAGTGACGCCGAGTTGCTGCAGCATTTCGAGGCCGTGGAAAAAGCGCGCGCGAGTCTCGCCGAGCCGGTCTCGCTGACTTATTTCGAATTCACGACGCTCGCGATCCTGCATCTCTTCGCCTCGCGCACACTAGACGCCGTGGTGCTCGAAGTCGGGCTCGGCGGGCGGCTGGACGCGGTCAATATCGTCGATACGGACTGCGCGGTGATCACGAGTATCGACATCGATCACACGGATTATCTCGGCGATACGCGCGAGAAAATCGGCTTCGAGAAGGCGGGCATTTTCCGCTCGGGCAAGCCCGCGATTTGCGGCGACCCGACGCCGCCGCAAAGCCTGATCGATCACGCCGAGGCGATCGGCGCGGATTTGTGGCTTGTGGGCCGCGATTTTCGCTACGAAGCGCAGCCGGGCAACGAGCGCCAGCAGTGGAGCTACATCGGACGCGCACAACGGCGTTCCGCGCTGGCTTACCCGGCGTTGAGGGGCGCGAATCAGCTCATCAATACGTCGGCCGCGCTGGCGGCGCTCGAAGCGCTGCGCGACCGTCTGGCCGTGTCGGCGCAGGATATCCGGCTGGGCCTGGCGAACGTCGAGTTGCCGGGGCGGTTCCAGGTGCTGCCGGGCAAACCGCAGATCATTTTGGATGTCGCGCACAATCCGCACGCCGCCGCCGTGCTCGGTCAGAATCTCGGCAACATGGGCTACTTTCCGTACACCTACGCGGTGTTCGGCGCAATGGGCGACAAAGACATCGAAGGCATCGTCAATCAGCTCAAGGGCGAGGTCGATCACTGGAACGTGAGCGCGTTGCCCACTCCGCGCGCCGCGTCGACCGACCGCCTGGCCAAGGTTTTGCGCGATGCCGGTGTCAACGAAGGCCCCGACAGCAGCGTTTCACAATTCGACACACCGGCCGAAGCATTTCGAGATGCGTTAAGTCGTGCGTCCGAAAATGATAGAATTTTGGTTTTCGGCAGTTTCTACACGGTTGCCGGCGTCATGGCATACCGGAAATCGCAGCATCACTGAGACGGTTGGCGGTCAGCCGCAAGGCAAACCCCCGCACCAAGCTTCTCGCACCAAGCCATACATGGGACTTTTCTCGTTCGGCAAGAAAGACGACTCCGGTCGCGACGCATATTCCGACTCACCGCGCGGCACGCGTCATACCGTCCGCACGGAACGCCGCACGCGCCGCCCCGAGCGCACCGACGCCGACGCGATGATGCTCGACCCCACGCTGCCCGAAAAGCAGCGTGCCCGGCGCAGGCTGGTCGGCGCAATCGCGCTCGTGCTGGCCGCGGTCATCGTTCTGCCCATGGTGCTGGACTCGCGCCCGAAGCCCGTCACCGACGATATCTCCATCGATATTCCAAGCCGCCCCGCGCCTGCCGTGAAGCAATCGCGCGAAGCCACCGATGCCGACACGCAAGCCGGCGTCGCGCATGACGGCCCCGCGGCGACATCGAACGGCGTGGCGGCGGGCGTAGCGCAGCCCGACGCGCAAGCGCCGGCGCCAGTTCAGCAACAGGCGCAGGCCAAGCCGGAAGCAAAGTCCCCGGCACCCGCGAGCCAACCCGCAAAAACCCAGGCGGCCAAGCCGCAGCCGGTCGCGCCCGCCGAAGAAGCCAATACCGCCGCCAATGCACCGAGCTCGCCTTCGTCGCCGGCCGGCAGCCGCTTCGTGCTGCAAATCGGCACGTTCGACGACGAAACCGCCGCGCAAAACTGGGTCAACAAGTTGAAAGCGGCCGGTGTGCCCGCATATCTCGAACATCGCAAGCAAACGGACGGCTCCACGCGCGCTCTGTTGCGCGCAGGACCGTTTGCGGATCGCACGGCGGCATCGGCGGCGCTTCAGAAGGTGCGGCAAGCCGGACTTGCCGGTGGCAAGCGGCCAGCGAACTGAGGCGAACCAGAAGCTCGATGTTCACCAGTTTCGACTATGCCGTGCTCGCCGTGATCGGTCTGTCAGCCTTGCGCGGCATGTGGCGCGGCTTTCTGGCCGAAGCGTTCGGTCTCGTCGGCTGGGTGGCGGCTATCTTGATTGCAGGGCGCTTCGTCAGCGTCGTCGTGCCGTACATACCGTCCACGTGGCCGGGCGGTGCATTGACGCAATGGCTCGTGGCGTTCCTGCTGGTGGTGGCGGCCGTGCTGCTTCTGTCGAGCGTGCTGTCCGCGCTCCTGACGCGCATCACCGAAGTCACCGGCCTGCGCGGTGTCGACCGCTCGCTGGGTTTGCTGTTCGGCCTCGCCAGAGGGGCTATATTGGTAGTCATCCTGGTCGCCCTGGCGGGCTTGACCGAACTGCCGCAGAAAGATTTTTGGCGCAATGCGCTGCTCGCGCCCATGGCCGAGCAAGGCGTGCGTGAACTGAAACCGCTGCTCCCCGCTACGCTTGCCGCGTATGTGCGTGTCGCCCCGGCCCCCGATGCCGGCGACGCGGCGCGAAACGTCGCACAATAGACGAACGGCTGGCTACATGAGGGACGCGATACGGCGCCCGCCTGCGAACAGGCGGTGTGGACCGGCACCGCCTATCGACCCCGTCGACCCCGTTTCGACTCTTTGAAGGACCATGCCATGTGCGGCATCGTAGGTGTAGTTTCCCAAAGTCCCGTCAATCAGCTGATCTATGACAGCTTGCTGCTTCTGCAGCATCGCGGCCAAGACGCAGCGGGCATCGCCACGGCGAACGGCAACAACTTCCACATGCACAAAGCCAATGGCATGGTGCGCGACGTGTTCCGCACGCGCAACATGCGCAGCCTGCCGGGTACGGTCGGCATTGGGCAAGTGCGTTATCCGACGGCGGGTTCCGCATCGAGCGAGGAAGAAGCGCAACCGTTCTACGTGAACGCGCCGTTCGGGATCATCCTCGCGCACAACGGCAATCTGACCAACTGGACGCAGTTGAAGGACGAGATGTTCCGCATCGACCGCCGGCACATCAACACGGCGTCGGACACGGAAGTCCTTCTCAACGTCTTCGCGCATGAACTGCAGCTCGCGAGTTCGGGCTTGCAACTCGACGCCGCCGCGCTCTGGAAGGCGGTTGCGGGCGTGCATCGGCGGGTGAAGGGTTCTTACGCGATCGTCTCGCTGATCGCGGGCTACGGGCTCGTCGCGTTCCGCGATCCGTTCGGCATTCGTCCGCTCGTGCTCGGCAAGCTGGAAACCGCGACGGGCGTGGAATGGATGGTGGCGTCGGAATCGGTGGCGGTGGAAGGCGTGGGCTTCGAGTTCGTGCGCGATGTCGAGCCGGGCGAAGCCATCTTCATCGACGCGGAAGGCAACCTCCACAGTCATCAATGCGCCGAAAAACCGACGCTCAACCCCTGCATCTTCGAACTCGTGTATCTCGCGCGTCCGGATTCGTGCCTCGACGGTGTGCCCGTCTACAACGCGCGTCTGCGCATGGGCGACTATCTTGCCGAGAAGATCAAGCGCGTGCTGCCGGACGTGCCTATCGACGTGGTCATGCCCATTCCCGATTCCTCGCGTCCCGCCGCCATGCAAGTGGCCGCGAAGCTCGGCGTTGAGTATCGCGAAGGCTTCTTCAAGAATCGCTACGTGGGCCGCACCTTCATCATGCCGGGCCAGGCGGTGCGTAAGAAGTCGGTGCGCCAGAAACTCAATGCCATGGCCATCGAGTTCAAAGGCAAGAACGTGCTGATCGTCGACGACTCAATCGTGCGCGGCACGACCTCGCATGAAATCGTGCAGATGGCGCGTGACGCCGGCGCAAACAAGGTGATCTTCGCGTCCGCCGCGCCGCCGGTTAAATTCCCTAACGTGTATGGCATCGACATGCCCACGCGCGGTGAACTCGTGGCGCACGGCCGCAGCGACGAAGAAGTCGCGCGCATGATCGGCGCGGATTATCTCGTCTATCAGGACGTGGCCGACCTTAAAAGCGCGATCCGTGACATCAACCCTGAGTTGCAGGAGTTCGAGGCTTCGTGCTTCGACGGCAACTACATCACCGGCGACATCACGACCGAGTATCTCGACCGGATCGAATCGGCGCGTCTTGCGCCGCAATCGCAGTCGGATCGCGACAATGCAAGCGACGTGCAAGAGGGCGACGTCGCGCGCTCGCAATTGCATCTGCAACTGTCGGTGGAATGATTCGTTAGCTGGTTGAGGCATGAAGAAAGCCCGACTGGTCGATGACCGGCGGGCTTTTTTACGTCTTCAATGCTGACGCGGGTCAGGCGCTCTCAGGCCATTGCGCCAGAGACCAGGCGCTATGCCGAAGCGCTTCGAGAACGCATGCGTGAACGCGCTTTGATCGGCGAAACCGACATCGAGCGCAATGTCCGACAACGCGGCGCGCGGATCGGCAAGCAACGCAAGCGCGGTATCGAGCCGCAAGCGATGCAGATAGCGATGCGGCGTCTCGCCAAACGCCTCGCTGAATAGCTGATGAAAGCGCCGCATGCCGAAGCCGCAGTGTGCGGCGAGATCGGCAATGCGCAGCGGCTCCGACAAATGCAGCCGCAGCCATCGGTCGATGCGCGCGAAGTCGAGGCCACGCGCTTCGGCCACGACGGATGCGCCCGCGTTGGCCATCAACGCGCCGCACAGATGCGCGGCGGCTTGCCAGGCGAAGCGGCCATCGTGAATGCCTGCATGCAGCGCGATATCGGCGACGAGCTGCGTCATCGCGGAATCGAGATCGACGGTGCGAGCGCGTTCGAAAAAGCGCTCGGGCACCGCTACAGACGTCGCCGGAAGATCGAGCACGAGTTGGCGATTCACGCCCTCGGCCCAGTATTCATGCCGCGCGTGAGCCGGAATGATCCACGCGCGATGCCGGTCGATATGCGACTCGCGCCCGTCCACCGCCATGCCCATTGCGCCGTCGAAGCCGAGCACGATCTGATGGAAGTCGTGCTCGTCCGTCGCCTGCACCGATTCATAGCGGCGCAGCGAAATGCCTGGACGATGGACTGGCGCGTTCATGGCGTCGACATTCAGACGTCGAGCAGTTCCACTTCGAACACGAGCGTGGCGTTCGGCGGGATGACGCCGCCCGCGCCACGCGCGCCGTAGCCGAGTTGCGGCGGAATGGTGAGACGGCGCGTGCCGCCCACTTTCATGCCTTGCACGCCTTCGTCCCAGCCCTTGATGACCATGCCGCCGCCCAGCACGAAGGCGAACGGGTCGTTGCGGTCCTTGCTCGAATCGAACTTCTGTCCGTCGGTCAGCCAGCCCGTGTAGTGCACGCTCACCGTCTTGCCCGCGACGGCTTCGGCGCCTTCGCCAACAGCGATGTCTTCGTATTTGAGGCCGGAATCGGTCGTGACTTGCGCCATGTTGTGCTCCCTGGTTGCCCGGCCATGCGCACGTTCGTCATGTCATGGTCCGGTGGTCGAAACCACCATTGTAGAACGTCGCAGGCAAGCGGGAGGGGAGTGCGCGCACTGCCCGAAGGGTCACCGGGGCGCTTTCAGGGATGACGTCCGCGCGGATTCATGCGGCTGCCGATAGCGGGACGCGGTCCCACGGGCGAGCCGACACGCGGACCCGAATGCGGTTTAGCGTTCGTACCGAAGTCGGTGCCGATAGGCGTCTGATCGATGACGACGGCGGCGTCGCGGTCATGCGACTGCTGCCTGGCCTGCTTGAGCGCGCGCACTCGCACGTAAGCCATCGCGACGAAAGTCCACGGTGCGAGATAGGCGAACTCGGGCACGGAGACCATCATCATCAGCCAAGTGCCCACGCAGCATTGACGCAGCGCCATGCCGCGCGCGTCCCAGTCGAGCTTGAACGCGGGATACAGCATGAGCGCGCTGATGCCGACGAGACCGACCACGCCCGTGTTCACGAGCAACGTGGAGAACAAATCGGTCGAGCGTATGTAGCCGAAGCCGATGCCGAACAACTGATTCATCGGCGTCGCGCCAAGCCACATCTGCACGGAATTCAGGACCAGCATCGAACGGTCCGAGCCCGATTCGTTCTTCCCTTCGAGCTTGTCCATCACCATCTGCTGGAACAGATCGGCGATATAGTCCTGCGCGAGATAGGCGATCACGCACACCACCGCGAGCGCGATCAACGCCTTGATCGGGTTGATGCCGAGCTTGCGCATGCGAATCAGCGCATAAACCGCATAGCCGATCAGCACCGTCGACGACGTACTCATGATGAGCGAAATGCCGATGACCCACACCGGCCAGCGTACGCGCGAGGTCGCGTTGAAATACACCCAGAAAGGGAAGATGGACATCGCGTACATGGAAGGCTCGCCGGTCAGCGCCTTCAGCCGCTGAATGGGGAAGCCCTTGATGTCGATCTGCTGGAACGAGCTGCCGTTCACGGTGCCGTCCGAACGCACGATACCCTTGCCGAACTGATCGCCAAATGCACGGTTCGAGATGAAGTCGCCCGGCTGCCCAGTCGCGACGAAGTAGACCACTTCGTACATGCCGTAGAGCGCGAAGAGCGTCACGGCCACGAGAATCCACTGGTCCCATGTCGGCTTGTAGAAGTAGTAGACGTAGGATGCGTAGAGCACCACCGCCGCGACGTAGATCGACTGCGTGAACATGCTCTTGCGCAGGATGAACGTGACGAGGTCGGTGTCGTCGACCATCGCGACCTTGCTGAAGTCGGGATCGAAAGGCGCCATGACGTCCGCAAGCTGCGAGGTGCAGAACATCAAAAGCCATACGACCACGGCCGCGATCAGGAAGTGCATCCAGTTCTTGCGCGCCTTGCCGCCGAAGAGCAGCACGAGCGGCACCGAAAGAAAGCACATCAGATAGCCGATCGTCGTGCCCTGGATGCTCGGCATCACGAGGAACGACGTCACGGGCATCGCGAAGGCCCATATCTGGTAGAAGCGGTCTGTCAGCGCGAGTTTTTCTTTCATCGGTCGGGGGCTCTTCAACGCGCAACGCCGCGTGAGACACGCGGCGTTGCGTAATCGCTCTTTTAGTGGGCCAAGCTTAATTCACCGGCTTGAACGAACTGGTGTATGCCGCGGCATAGCCATAACTGCGACGGTTGCTGCGCCGGCGCGGAATTGCGTTGAAGACCGAACCCACGAGTCTGCCGCCCGCGCGCTGCACCTTCTTCACGGTCTCCTCGATCTCTTCCTCGGTCTGAATGCCCGAGCGCAACACCAGCACCGTGGAGCCCGCGTCGCTTGCGACGATCGCGGCATCCGTGACGGCGAGGAACGGCGGGGTATCGACGAGCACGAGGTCGAACTGGTCGCTCATGCGCGCGAGCATGTCGCGGAAACGCGGCATCATCAGCAATTCGGACGGATTCTGCGGATAGCCGCCGCACGACATGAACGACAGGCCGGGCACGCCGACGTAACGCAGCGCATCCGTGATGCCGATATCGCCCTTCAGCACTTCCGCGAGGCCGCCAGGGTTCGACTGCTTGAAGAACGACGCGATATGGCCGCGGCGCATGTCGGCGTCGATCAGCAACACTTTCAGGCCGATTTCCGCGAGCAGCACGGCGAGATTGGCCGCGACGAAGCTCTTGCCTGCCGACGGAATCGGGCCGGTCAACATGACGATGTTGTTCGGCGCATTGACGAGATCGCGATACAACTCGGTACGCACGGCGCGCAGCGCTTCGACAGCCGGATCGTGCGGGAAGCGCGAGGCAAGCACGCGAGCGTCTTCGTCGCGTTCGTCCACATGCGGCATGGTCATGGCATCGTGTTGCGCCTGGTCGTAGTGCGGCAGGGCCTTGGGCGCGGCGCCGTTTTGTTGCGTGCCCGAGAAGCCGAGCGCGCGTCCGACCGGCGACACCGCGATCTCGTGATCGAGCACGAGTTGCTGGCGGCTGAACAGTACCTCGCCCAGCACCGGCACCGACAGACGGCGTTCGACGAACATCGGGTCGGTCACGCCGATCATGGCGTGACGGCGCAGGAAGATGAAGAACGTGCCGACGAAGAAGCCAAGACCCGTACCCGCGAGAATCACGAGCATCTTGTTCGGCTTCACCGGGCGATGCGGACGCAACGCGTTGTCGAGAATATGCGCGCCGCCGCTCGTGCTCGCACGACGCACCGACAGCTCCTCGGCCTTGTTCATCATGCCGAGGTAAATGGTTTCGGCCACGCGTGCATCGCGCGTGAGTTCGGCGCTTTGACGCTCCGACGCCGGCATGCTGTCGAAGCGCGACTGGATCTGCTTGTTGGTCGCTTCGAATTGGGCGATCTGCTGATCCAGGTTCTTCACTTGCGGGCTGTCGGGCTGAAAGCGCTGCAAGGCCTGCGTGCGCTGCAGTTGCAGCATGGCGAGCTGTTGCATCGACGTGATACTGCCTTGCAAATACGCTTGCGCCTCATTGACCGGCTGCACCGACTGCGACTTCGAACGGAACGCGCTGAGATTGCCTTCGGCCGTCTTCAGGTCGGCTTCGAGACGCGGCAACTCGCCGCGAATGAACTCGAGCGTCTTGGTGTCGTTGGCCTGACGGCTCGCGACTGCCGCCGACATGTACGCCTGACCGAGCGCGTTCGCGACATTGGCCGTGAGTTCGGGGTCATCCGCATTGAACGAAATCTGCACGATGCCCGTGTCCTTCGCTGACTCGGTCACCTTCATCGTCTTGAGCATGAGCGCGATGGCGTCGAGCGTGTTGTAGCGGATCACGTCGAAGTGCACGCCGGGATGGCCCACCACGCTGTCCACGAGCATCGACACGCCATTCGCAGCTGCCGGACGGCCAACGGTGCCACGCACGAGCACGTCGCCGTCTTCGTCGCGCAGTTCGTACTGGTTCTTGTCGAGCAGCACGAAATCAAGCTTCGAATCTTCGAGCGATGCAGGCACGTCGAGCCGGCCGATGTTCAGTTCCTCGCCGCCCCAGCCATACGAATCGAGGCCGAGCCATGCGGGCGAAAGTTGACCGCGCTTGGCGAACAGGTCGGCGATCTGCCCGAGGACCGGCAGCGTACGCGGCTTCGCCTTGATGTCGAAGTGAAATTGCTTGACGACCGGTTCCAGCACGGAACGGCTTTGCATCACCGAGATCTCGGCGGGCGCGATCTGATTGACGGTCTGCGCCTGCTGCTGCATCTGCTGCTGATTCTGCGGCGTGATACCGAGCGCGTTCGGATCTGGTGGATCGACGCGGATGATGACGTCGGCGGAGTAGATCGGCTTGGCGAGAAACGCATAAGCCGTGGCGAGCAAGGCCGCGCCCGCGATGAACAGCATCAGCATGCCGATATGGTCGCGAAGCAGTTTGAGCATATCGCTCGCGGTGAATTCACCGTCGTCCTTGCCTGAGCGCGAAGATCCGGAGTTGACATAGAGCGTGTTCAAAGGCGCCATCCTCAATTCGATAGTTAGAACGTAGTTGTCAGGGCGTTGGAAAAAACGAATGCCCCGGCGGCTAAAGCCGCGGTACGTCTCTTTGCTTTATTTAATCCGGCGGTATGGCCGGTGAGTCGCAGCAACATGAATGCTTGGGGCCTGCGGCGTCGGTCAGCGCGGGCCTTGACAGCCCCGGCGCATCTTGCAAACCCCTACGATACTTGCAGATAAATAGAAAAAAATTATCCTAAGGGGCATCTTCCGGCCCTGAGTTATCTGCGTCTGTTAAGTACCGAACGTTGTAATGCTCGAAAGGTCAGGCATGCCGCTTGCGCGATGGCGGATTTGGGCGATAATGCGCGGTTTGCCTGAACCCGGAGCACGCCTCACGGCATAGGGTTGGCTTTGATGAATTCGCGGACCACGTCGAAGCGTGGTTTTTTTGTTTTACCGTCGTCGTGAATCACGCCGTAGTTGCCGTCGCCACCGAAGCGCTGGTCGTCGTAAAGCTCGTAGAGCGTCACGTTCTGAATGCCATAGGTCTTCGCCATCGAGACGAAACCGCCCAGCGCGTTCTTTCCCACGAGATACCCCGAAGGGTCCGGATGATCCGGACGTACACCGTATTCCGTGATCCAGATCGGCTTGCCGTAACTGTCGCGCAAACGCTCCAGCACGTTGGTCTTTTGCGATCCCGCTGCCGTGATCGAACCCATGTCGGAATACCAATGCCACACGGTAATGTCCCATTGCGGCACGGGATGCCCTTTGGTTCCGTCCGGCTGCGTGCCGGAAAAGAGCATGTCCGGAAAGGCGAAATGCAGCCAGCTGAACGACGTGAGCAGAATCTTGGCGTCGGGGTTGGATTCGCGAATGCCCTTGATGAGACCGAGGATCGAGCCGCGCGCCTTCATGTACATCGCGTTGTCGTAATCCGACGGATGCTCGCCGCTGCGGTCATCGCCGCGTATGGTCCAGTTGTCGTACTCGTTGCCCACCTGATAGTAGGTCACCACGCCCTTCAAAATGCGTCCGGAGAGCTTGCCGAGTTCGTAGCCGCGCGCGAATGCTTCCGCTTCGTTGGCGCGCTTCTGCACTTCGAACGGTGTCACGAGAGCAAGCACGCCGATGCACTGCCTGGACGCCTGACGCGCGAAGTCCGCGACCATGTGCGCGCTTTCTTCGTTCGAGACGTCCTGGGCGTACATGGTGACGCCGAGTTCGCGCAGCTGCGAAATCTGCAAACCATAGTCGCTCGTGCGATACGCACCGCGATGTTCGATATGGCCAGCAATGCCGTAGAACACGCCGGCCGACTCATTGCCGCATTTCATCTTGGGTGCGGCGAATGATGGGGTGTCGGCATTGGCATTGGCCTTGGCGCCGCCGGTGCGGCTTGCGTGATACGCATCGGGACTGCCGCTGCGCGCGAAGAGCAGAACGGAGCCGCAAAGCATTGCGCCAAAGAAGGCGACTACGATCAGAATCGTTCGCTTCAATATCTGGACCTCGGGAAGGCGAAACTATTTGGCCAGCATGTCCGAATGCTCGCGCGTGGCGGGATTGGCCGCGCCGCGCGAGCTCGATGCGCTCGTCAGGATGCTTTGCGCTTGCGCGTCGAAAACTTCACGCGAGAAGCGGCGGCGGAAGTCGCGCGTGAGCGCGGCCATCGAGTAGGTGCTCGCCGAGAAGACTCGCTTTACGAAAGACGCGGAGTCGTCGACGGGAAACAGCAGCGCATCGGGCAGATAAGATTCGAGACCCGACACCCGTGACACGACAACTGGACGTTCCGCGAGCACCGCTTCGATCATCACGAGCGGCACGCCTTCATACGCTGAAGGCAACACGAGCGTGTCGCTTGCGACGATATACGGCAGCACGTCCTTCTGCGGCCCGACAATACGCACGCATGCGGCAAGCGCGGGACTCTTCTCGACGATTGCTTCGAGACGCTCCGCATCCGGTCCTTCGCCGACGATCAACACCAGCGTTCGCGCGAACGCTTCCTTGTGACTTTCGATAGCCTGCATCAGAAAGTCCTGACGCTTCTGCTGGAAATTCAATCTGCCGATATGCGCGATGATCGTGGTGCCGTCATCCGGCAGACCCAGCGATGCGCGTGCTTGCGAACGCGTGAGCGTTGAACGGCTGAAGCGGTCATCGACATAGTTTTCGAGGATCGTGGTCCGCGCACGCGGCGCAAGTGCGCGCAATTTGCCACGCAAGTGCTCGTTGAGCGTGACGAATTCATCCGGCATGCGATACAACACGCGCTTGATGAGCCACTTGATCTTCTCGGCGGCGCCCGCGTTTTCCGGCGCATCATCCACGAGAGGAAGATAGCTCACGGCGGTGACACGCGCCTGGCGCGCGGCGAAAAGACCTGCGAGACCGGAAGCGATGGTGCCTTGCGCGATCAACAATTTTTCGAGTTCGAGACTACGCAGGATGGCGGCCGTGGAGCGCACCATGCGGACGAGTTCGATCATGTTTCCGCGCAGCGATTCGGCCGTATAGGTAAGACCGATGACCTTCACTTTCTTATGCTTGAGCGATAGTTCGCTTACATAACGAAAAAGCGGTTCATTAGCGGTCGGCACGAGAATGTTAAGCGTCTCGATACCTGTGCTTGCGACGAGCGCAAGCATCAGGCGCTTGAGCATTTCCTCGTGCCCGCCATTGATGCCCGAATCGCAGTAAATACCTAACTTCACCGGCCTTCCCCCAAAAACGCGTTCAACGCGATGGCTTGTCGATGAACTGCATGAGCATGCGCGCGCTTTCCGTCCAGCGATACTTCTCCGCGTGTGCAATGCCGCGCTGCTTGAGATCCTCGCTTAGTGCCGGCGAGTCGAGCAATTCGCGCAGCTTAGCCGAAATATCCTCGACGGAGTACGGATCACAATAGATTGATGCGTCGCCGCACGTCTCCGGCAGAGCCGCTGCGCGTCCGACAAGCGTCGGACAGCCATTGCGCATGGCTTCCAGCGGCGGAATGCCGAATCCTTCGTAAATCGAAGGATAAAGAAAGCAAGCTGCATCCTGATATAAAGCTTTGAGCTTTTCATCGCTCACGTAGCCCGCTTGCTTGATGTTAGGCGCACTCGAGAGATCATGCGCGCGGCCAAAAATAGTGGCGTTCTTCATGCCGACAATAACGAGGTCGATAGACGGATCGTTCAGTCGAATGAAGGCGTCGACAAGACGTTGAAAGTTCTTTGTCGGGTTCATGCTGCTTACTGCAAGCACGTACCGGTTCGGCGTGAGATCGAGATCCTTGATGACGGACCGGTCCGGCACGACGTGATCGAGATGGTCCGCTGCGAGCGGCACGACGCCGATACGTTTGGCATCCACACCGACATGATGCGCGAGGCGGTCGCGCGAGAACTCCGAATTCGTCATCACGCAACTCGACGTGCGCGCGAGTATCCAGAACATCACGCGATACCACATGCGGAACTTCCACGAGAAGTGCGCGGGCGTGTCGAACACCGCGGCATCGTGCATGTAGATGACCTGGTTCGCGCGAAAGATCGAACCCGAGTTACTCAGATTGACAATGCGCGAGCGGCCCGCAAAGAGTGGCAGGACGAATTGTTCCCACAGCACGCCTTTACCGAAGCCGAGCTTCACGGTTTCGACGCCGGCCACGGGTTCGAGCCCGTCTTGCGGCGGCACGGCAAGCGTCACATGCGAGCCTTGCGGCAGCTTGACGAGCGCGGCTACGAGCTCGCGCGCAACGCGTTGTACGCCGGTGGTCTTCTGACTCGTGAACCTGCCGTTGTAGACGAGCTTGTTCGGGGCAATAGATGTGTCCATGTCTCGGGCGGGTCAGTACTGTGATTCGGAAGTGGGTTCGTACGATTCGAATTCGTTCGATTCGACGGGCTCTTTCAAGTACCTGTCCGAACCGAATTCGTATACCGAGAGCCACTTGCGGAAGATGGCTTCCATCGAGAAGCGCCGGCTAGCCGTTCTTTTCGCGGTTTCGCCCATGCGCGCACGCAGGATAGGGTCGTCGCGCAACATGGCGATGTACTTTTGCATGTCTTCGTGCGTCGTGGCGACGAAGCCAGTCTGCCCGTGCAAGACGACATCGCGATTGCCGACCACGTCTGTCACGACAGCGGGAATGCCCGCGACCTGCGCTTCGATCAACGCGATCGGCATGCCTTCCCAGCGCGAGGTCTGCACATAGATGTCGAGGCCGGAGGTCAGGGCGAGCGCGCGTTCACGCGTGACCCAGCCGCTGCATACGACTGAATCGCTCGCAGTCTGACCGGGCAATTCATCGAGGTTTCCGCCGATCCACAAGAATTGCGTCGTGGAGTTGCGCAGATCGGTGGCGAGCTGCACGAAGGCTTCGTGATTCTTCTGGAACGATGCGCGTCCGCTCATGCCGACCACGACTTCACGGCCGTCTTTCTCAAGACGCGAAGGAATCTCCAGCACGTTGACGCCGTTCTCGATCATCTCCGTGTTGCGCGTGCGCATCTGCGTTTCTATCTCGTGCTGTTCGCTCTTGGAGCACGCGACGATGGTGCCGCCCATGCGTGCCGCAATGCGCTCGAAGCTGAGATAAGCAAACTGCTTTGCCGCCGATACATCGCGACGCAAAAACGCAAGGCCATGCGGCGAATAGAACACGCGGGCACGCGGCGCGGCAATGCGCGCGGCGGCCCGTCCCAGCACACCCGCCTTGGACGAATGCAAATGCACGACCGACGGATTGCATTCCTTGAGCTTGCGCACCAGCTCCCACATGCTCGTCCAGTCTTTCTTCACACTGACTTCGCGAAACATGCTCACGTAGACGAGCTTCACGGCCGGATGAAAGAGGCTCGCGAAGTTGTTCGGCGTTTCGGGCCGGATGGAGTGGAGGATCGTGACGCCGACGCCTGCAGCCGCAGCACGGTTCGAGAGCTGAGTGAGCATGGAGAGGACTCCCCCTCCAAAGGCTTCGGTTATATGTACGATCTCTTTCATATAGAACTCTGCAATGAGCAAAAGCCGAGCGCCCGCGGCATTCGCAATTGAGAAGGCACGGCGGTCTTGTGTTTATAGGTGGAGTGGTGAGCTCCGCTTGCCAACGCGCCTCGCTGGGTCCGTTATCGGTTCCGTCGAAGGAGGCATCTATGACGGCCTGGAATGCAGTATCACTAATCGACCTGAGTTTTTCTGTTCGATTAATACATATGCAACCTAACCGGTGCGCCTCGATCTCTCAGAACCGGGCGGCAACGCACACGGACTTGCTGATTCCCCTGCTAATCGGCTTTGCAAAGCCCGCGTTAGCGAATCTGGCATAAGGAAAATCAAAACTGCGAACTGGTCTAAAGAATTCTTAGGCCAGCGTCGACAGTTTGTTCACGCAGTTAAAGACGAATGCAAGCGAGCAAGGCAGCGGGTTAATCGACTTCCGATTCGGCCTTGAGCCAAGCGTATTTCTGTTCGAGCGCTTGGTCGCAAAGTTGCACAAGGGCTTTGAGTTCCTTGAGCGGAATCGCGACGGACTGCATACGCAGCCTGTCTGCACGATCAGCGAGTTCTCGCACACGTTCGAGCGTCGGGTCGTTTGAGTTCATTCCGGTCCTCACCCTGCCTACCTGATGTTGTTACTAGTACGATATCGGCTCAAACAATTGGCGTCCGTGCGTTTCGACACATACAAAAACGCAACTTTTGCAGTAACGGTGCGTCGTCGAACGGAAATGTGGGAGCGTGAATCGTCTGGACATTAGGTAGAAGTGGCTAACCGTGCACCGCATGACGGAGCCGTTTAAAGCTCGTCATGCCGATGCAAACGTGCCTTGTGCACGATTCAAGCCTGGTCAGGAACCGGCGCTTTCCGGCATGGCGCGCCGGAGCAGGGGTACGCCCTGGAAGTGCAGGGTGCAGAACATTGCGGTGGCAATCGACGTCTCGACGATCAGCACGGTGGCTGCCGCGCCTTGCTCGCCGAAGAGCCTGGCAAGCACGGCGAGAAGACCGAAGTTCAGAACCGCCGAAGCGATGAGTACACGGCTGAATTGCGCCTTCATGCCGAGTGGAAGCATGGTCTGAACGCCGAAGAGATCGGAGAGGCCGGCCATCAACGGGACGAATGCCATCCAGCGCAGCACGTCGACGGTCGGCGCGAACTGGGGACCATAAAGCAGTTTCACGGCAAGCGGCGCGCCGAAGAAAATGCATACGGAGATGAGCGAGACGATCGACCCTTGCAGCACGAACATCTTGCGCAGAAAGGCGAAGGCGTCATCGCGCGCATGATGCATGAGGAAGCTCACGCGCGGATAAGCGGCCGTCTTGAGCGGCTGAAGCATGTTCAACGCCGCGCGAATCAGCTTGTCGCCGGCCGCGAAGTAGCCGCCCGCCACGTTGCCCGCAATGAAGGTGAGCAAGACTATATTGCTCGATGCATAGATATCGACGAGCGAAGTGGCCATGAACACGCTCCATCCTTCCTTGAGGCGCGTGAAGATGGTCGACAGCGATACCGGCACGAAGTCGAGTTCGCGTCGAAAGTACAAATACGTGCAAATTGCGATGCCCGAGCACAACGGCACGAGCGTGTTGACGGCCATGGCGATATCGACATCGCCGCGATGACGCACGAAGAGGTACATCGCCGGAATGCTCAAGGCGCGTCCGATGAATACGAATACGCTGATCATGCCGAGGTCTTCCACGCCCTGGAAATACCACGTGGGAATGAGCATGGAGCCAACCGCCATGCCGAAGCCCAATAGCAGCAAGTCGCGGTTTTCCGCAAGATACGGCACGATGAACGTCACCGCGAGCAGGATGATGAAGCCTGCAAGCGCAAGCACGCTTTGCGTGAGGATGGTTTCCCAGAAGACCTGCGAGCGCATGGCGCGGTCATCGCGATTGATCGAGACTCTTGGTGTCGCCGTCAACGAGAAACTGTAATTCGTAAGCGTGATGAAATAAGCGGAGAAGGCGAGTGCGAACGAAAGGCGTCCATATTCGCTGGGGCCGAGTACGCGCGCAAGCCACGGCAGCGTGAGAAGCGGTGCGAGGTATGTGGATACCTGCAACGTCATCAGGATGGTGAAGTTCTTTCGAAAAGATGCCATGTAACGATAGGTTCCGGCTTGAGCGCTGACTGATCGCGGTAACGCAGTTTGCGGCCTTGTCGCATGTTCGCCCGTTTAAAAGGGCATTGCATGACAACGCGTGTAACGAATCGTTTCGTCAGGCGCATGCGCTACTTCGAGCGCAGCAAGACCAATGGGGTTAGACACATCCTCGCCTTGGCCTCAGGGCAAAGGAGCGCAAGTATGAACGACATGAACCGCTCTCGAGCGGTAAGCCCACGCGAAGCGGTTCATGTTGTCGTGCCGGACGTATTTAACAATAAAAAAATTTATTCGTCAGTGGGTTTGCACACGCACACTGCCGGCTACTACTTGACTATTGGGCGAGCATCGCGCTAGCAATCTCGCTCTCGCTGTTCACTGTCTGGTCCAGAAGCGTGTCGTGTCGCTCGATCACGAGCGGCGGCAAGCCGATGAACCGTCGCACGACGTTACGCGTGATCTGATCGACGACGACATGGCTCTGCGCGCTCGTGTTCATGAGAACGCGCGCCCAGTCCGTGGTGCCGCCATTGAACACTTCGCCTTGTTCCGGCGAGCCATTCGCATCGGGCTTGAAGACGCCCATTGCGCCCGCGCCGCCGACATCCCAGCCCGTGAGCTTGACGGTATCCGCAAGCGTCACGAAGCCATTCGCGACAGGCGGCACGCCATCCACTTCATAGCCTACGAGACGATCTTCCGCGCCGAACGTCTGACCTTCTCGCAAGCCGGTGCCTGCAAAGACCCAGTGATTCGCCTGACGCACCGTAAAACCGATCGCTTCGCGCTCGCGTCTGATCCATCCGCCGCGCAAGCGTTTCCATTCGCCGTATTTTCCGCCGCCGTAACCATAGCTCAGGCCGATGAGATTCGATTCATCGTGATCGGGCCATTTCTCGGCAAGCCGGTTCATGATCTTGAAATCGCCTTCCATAGGCGCATCGCCGAAATCGACCGGACGGAAGCACGTATTGCCGCTGAAGACCGCGAGGTTGCCGCCTTGCGCGATGAAGCCCGCCACGCGCTCGCGCATTTCCGTGGTCCAGTATTCGTGATGCCCCACGCTCAACATGCAGCGGTAGTTCGCGAGCTTGAGATCCGTGCCGCGATGCAGATCGTGGTCGGTGTAGAAGTCGCAAGCAATTCCTTCCGCCTTGAGCCAGCGAATGAACTTCGCATCCCAATGCGTGAATTGCTGACGCGGCGAGCGCGAATCATAGGGATCGTTCGGCTCGCCGAGCTGTGCGCCAAGACCGCCGCCTGGCCGACGAAGACTCACGCGTGTCGCGGGCTTCGTGCGATGAATCGGGTCGCCATAATAACAGCCGCCGCCGATGGAGTTGTATGCGTGATACGTGTTGATCGGCACGATATACGCGATATCGGCGGAAGGCTTGCGCGGCCGCGCGATGACGAGCGCCATGCTGTCGCTGTCGGGCGGTCCCGCGAAGATCGGCTTGTGCGTGGCGGCGCGTCGACCGAGCTCGGTCAGGGGCTCGCCCTTGCCGCCGACTTCATACGCGATCACCACATACGCGCCCGTTTCGAGCGACGCCGTGTTCGGCTTGATGGTGATGGTCGGCCAGCCCCAGTCTTCGTCGAAGCGCACGGGCGTCATGCGGCCCGGCGACTGGAACACGTACTTGCCGTGCTTGAGTTCCGCCGTAACGGCGCCGCCTGCCTGAACGGCCACGCCGCCCACGCTCGTCAGATTCTCGTCATGCCCTTGCCGATAGATGGCGATGGAAAACCGCGATCCCGGTTGCACGGCGATTTCGAACGGTTCGCCAGCGGTGAAGCCGGGCTTGATCGGATAGATCTGCATCAGTGCGCCTTTATACGCGGAGTCATCGGTTGCCTGCGGGCATCGCGCGCGGCGCGGCGGCGGGCGCGCGAAGTTCCATGCCCAGCACGCGTTTGATCAGGCGCTTGGCGAGAAACAGGCGGCGGTCCGCGGCAATCTTCTTGTGGAAACGCAATTCCTTCGATTCTTCGCCGCGCTGCGTCGCGAACACGCGATATCGCTCCGCCGTGGCTTCGATCGCGCGGATCGCATCGTCATAGGCGCGGGCATCCACACGCGCGGCCTGGTGGCACGCATAGCCGAAAATCTTGTGGAACATGGCGAGCCAGAAGGCGTCGTACGGACCGCCATCGCAGCGTTGCAGTGTTTCTTCCGCGCAGATCGTGAGGCTCGTGACCGTATAGGTCGTGGCCTTGGTCGTGATGCTGCCCGCGCGGCGGCGGTAAGAATACAGTTCGTCGGCCAGACGATGCAGCGTGCGGGCGCGCGCGTAGACGAGCGGAATGGCGGCGGCGTCTTCGTACACGCGGCCTGCCGGAAACTCGATGCCGTCCCACAATTCGCGCTTGTAGACACGCGCGGCCGGGAACACCTGATACACGTGCGCGAAGTCGAGCAGCGCGTCGAGATCGCACGTGCGCGAGCCGATGGTCGAGCGGTCGATCAGCTTCACGTTGTCGATCACCTTGCCGCCAGAATTGATGATGCCCACGTTAAACTCGATTATGTCCGCGGCTTGCGCGTCGAGGAGCGGCATGATCTTGGCGGTGAAATCCGCGGACCAGACATCATCGGAATCGAGAAAGCCGATATAGGGCGATTTCGCTTCTGCAATCGCGCGATTGCGTGCGGCGGAAACACCACGGTTTTCCTGGTGAATCACGTGAATCTGCTTGCCATGCGCGCGCTTCTGCACTTCGAGAATGCGGGCGAGTGTCTGGTCGGTGGAACCATCGTCGATAACGATAAGTTCGATCTCGTCGGAGCGCGGCTGCGAAAGCGCGGATTCCAACGATGCGGCTATAAAGTGCTCGACGTTATAGGCGGGAATGATCACCGACAGCAAGGTTCTGGGGGTGTCGCTCTCGACGCGTGTCATAGGCTCGTGTCACCGGATTAAGTTTTAGTTGAAGCCACCGTGGCCGCGGCCGGCGTTCGAGGGCCGACAATAAAGGTCGACCAGCCGTCCATACGTAGTCTCCTGACAAATGCTATAGGCAGTTGTAAGCTTGGAATGTTCGCCGACGCACGCATGAAATTTCCGCTTCTTCGCAAACGATTTCCGTATCTTCAAGCGCGATTTCGTGCATCGCTCTGCAAAACCCGCTGAATCCTTGTCAGGCGCGGATAATCAGCTTAGAGCGAGTAAAAGACACGCGTGTTTCAATTGCTGCTCGCAGATGGCGGGTATAGCGGATGAGAGCGTTGGTTATCCGCGGATATCGGCCATTTGAATTGCACTGACTGTATATCGGCGCGGTTTCGCAATGGTTGAATCCGGGACGCATGACGCCCTCGTTTTCTTCGCACGTCCGTGCACGCCAATTGCTGGAATTGCCCCGTAGTTCGTGAGCAAACAGAGCCGTTCGTGCGGCAGGCGCTCACCTATAATGGCCTCTCGGAAGACCCGCAGGCTTGGCCTCGCGCGACGCGCTCCTGGTGACCGGAACGCCGCTCGCGACAGAACCTCAACACCGATCCACGCAAGGACCCAAAACCGTGATCACGTCATTTTCCAGTACGGTCGAGCCCGGAGACACTCAGTCCTTCGATACGGCCGTCGCCGGAAACGATGGCTTGCTGGTGCTCGATGCGGCCCAACGCTGCCTCAGTGCCGACGCCGTCTTCTCCCATCTCTTCGATGTCGATTCCACCGCGCTGCGCGGACGCGCACTCGCCGATCTCCCGCTGCCCGCCCCGTTGATCGCGTCGCTTTCGGTTGCAGCCGATGCCGCGCTCGCGGGCAACGGCGCCCGGCGCGCGCAGGTCAGCATCGAGGAGGACGATTCCACGCGAGTCTTCAACATACTTGCGCTGCCCGTCGCCGAATCCGTGACGCTGATCGTCTCGACCTGCGCGAACGCGACGGGTGCTAGCGGCAACGCAGCGCGCATCGCGCATCTGCGAGCCGAAGCCGCGCTGTTCATGCGCGATCACGTGCTCTCGGTCGTATCGCACGACTTGCGCGGTCCGCTCAACGCCATTCATAGCTGGGGCTATGTGCTCGAGCGCAAGGTCGATGCAAACGACCCCGCCGCCCAGCGTGCGCTCACGGGCATTCGCTCGGGCGTCGAACAGCAAGTCAAGCTGATCGAACAGTCGATCGATACGACGCGTGCCGAAACCAAGGCCGTCGCGCTTGCCATCGCGCCTGCCGCCGCGCGCGCTCTTCTCGAGCGTGGCGTCGCGCTCGCACGCGAGGCTATCGGCGAGCGACGCGGCGTGAGCATCACGCTCGACTCGCCGCTCGTGGAAGAACAAGTGGAAGGCGACGCCGATCGGCTCACCAACGCGCTCTGGCTCATGGCGGCATTCGCCACCGAAGCAAGCGCGCGCGACACGACGGTGCAGGTATCGAGCAACATCGAAGGCAGCACGTGGCGCACCGACGTGCGCTTCACGGTTGCGGCGTCCGCATTGACCGATGCATCGGCCGCGCATGTACTCGAGGCATTCGCGCGCAGACAGGCGCTGGAGCCGCGCGAAGCCGGCCGCATCGCGTGGGGCCTTGCGCTTTGCAAGCGCATTTCGGAGGCGCATGGCGGCGCGTTCGAGCACACGGATATCGTCAATGGTGCAGCCGTCACGGCCACCATGCGTATTCCGGTGGCGGGAATGTAATTGAGGACGTAAATTGACTTTCGTTTGCCTGTCGCCCATATACTGACGCTTTCCACTTTCGAAGAGAGTTGCTTTGGCTCAGGTTGTCGCGCTGGTCGGCGCATTGTTGCTCGTTGCCCTGAATGGTTTTTTCGTCGGGGCGGAATTTGGGCTCGTCAAGTTACGGGCGACGCGCGTGCAGGCCATCGCGCGGACCAACGGCCTGCCGGGGCGTCTGCTCGCGAAGGTGCATAGCCAGCTGGACGCCTATTTGTCCGCGTGTCAGCTGGGCATCACGCTCGCGTCGCTCGGGCTTGGGTGGATAGGCGAACCCGCGTTCGCTTCGCTGCTGCATCCGCTGTTTGCGCTCATCGGCGTTCAGTCGGAAAAGCTCGTCGAGTCCGTGTCGCTCTTCTTCGCGTTCTCGGTCATCTCGTTTCTGCATATCGTGGTCGGCGAACTCGCGCCCAAGTCGTGGGCCATTCGCCGTCCCGAGCAAGTCGGCCTGTGGCTCGCCACGCCGCTCTATGGCTTTTACTGGGCCATGTACCCGTTCATCTGGGTGCTCAACTCGAGCGCGAATCTCGTGTTGCGGCTTTTCGGCATGTCGGCGGAACACGGTCACGACGCCCACTATTCCACCGACGAACTCAAGCTCATTCTGCGCGGGCGTCGTCTTGGCGGGGCGTCTTCGTATAACGCGGACGAGTGGAACACCATCGCGCATTCGCTCGACTTCAGCCGCATGACGGTGTCGGACCTGATGCGTCCCGCGCACGAACTCGTCGGCCTGCGCAACGACTTGCCCATGCGCGATAACTTGGCCGTGATCTCGCGGCATCGCTTCAGCCGTTATCCCTTGTTCGCGGATGCTTCCGGCGAACGCGTGCTCGGCATGATCCATCTGAAGGATTTGTTCCTCGCGGGCGACGGCGAAGCGCGCGGCTTCAACTTCAGCTTTTCGAAGGATGCCGAAAAGATCGAGAAGCTCGCGCGCCATGTCCGTCCCGTGCAATACGTCGCGCCCAATCTGTCGGCGCTGGAACTTTTCCGGCGCTTTCGCAAGGGCGCGCCGCATTTCGCCATCGTGGGGCGCAAGGGCGCGAAGCCCATCGGCTTTATCACGCTCGACAATCTGCTGGGCGCACTCGTCGGTCAGATTCACGACGAATTCCGTCAGGGCGATGCCGACTGGTCGCGCATGGACGACGGCACTTTGATGGGCAAGGGCAGCTTGCCGGTGGTCTCACTGGAACGCGCGCTTGGCATCGATATCGACGAAGGCCGCGCGGAATCCGTCGGCGGGCTCGTCATCAATGCGCTCGGGGACTTGCCGCAGGAAGGGCAGCGCGTCGAGTTCGACGCCTTCGACATCGTCGTCAAGAAGATGAACGGGCCGCGTATCGTGCTGGTGCGGGTGTATCCGCGCGAGGAAGAGGTCGAGCACGCCGAGTAGTAGCGCAGGCAAGGGCGGGGCGCGTGGTGAGAAGCGCGCCCGCCTCATGTCTCACTAACTCATGCTTTGATCATGCGCAAGGCACGCCTTCTTCAACGAGCAAGGCCGCGGGCATCGAAGCCAGCGCATCGCGCAGGAACAGCTTTTCGCCGTCCGCCTTCGGCGCATTCGGGCTCAGCCAGTCGAAGAGCGCACGGGAACGCAACGCTTCCGGAAGGATGACCGCCGTATCGCCCCAGCTTTCCGCCTTGACGAGCGGCACATCGCTGCCAGCAGGCAGCAATGGCGCGGCGAGCCGCGTGGCGATCACGATTGCGTAAGCGCTACCGGCATGGCGCGCGTAAGCGATCACGCGGTCAGCATGTTCGCCCTCGATGGCGAGCGGCACATACTCACCTTGAGCAAAGAGCGACTCGCAATGCTTGCGCAACGCAAGCGCACGCTGTACCACCGCCAACTTGATGCGCCCATCGCGCCAGTTGGCGAGTTGCTCCGAAGGCGGACCTTTCTGGTCCACTTCCGCAAGCCACTTGCGACGCAATTCGAAATCGACCGGGCGGCGATTGTCAGGGTCCACGAGACTGAAGTCCCAAAGCTCCGTGCCTTGATAAAGGTCCGGCACGCCCGGCGATGTCAGTCGCAACAACGTCTGCTGCAGACTGTCGATCACGCCCAGCGGCCCGAGCCGCGCCACGAAAGCCGACAATTCCTGCAAAAAGCCATTGCGCCGCTGCGGCGAGACGATATCGAAAAGGAACTCGCGGCAGGCATTTTCATACGCCTCGTCCGGCGCGAACCAGCTCGTGCGCAACTTGGCTTCGCGCAACGCCTTCAACTGCCATTGCGCGACGCGTTCGGCCAGCTCCTGGACGCCCGCTTCGTCATCCGGCGAGAGCGTGAGCGGCCAGCATCCGACGAGCGTCTGGTACAGCATCGCTTCGGCGCCGGGGCCGGGCGCCCAGTCGTCGCCGGCATCGGCACCACGACGCAACGGCGTGTTCAGCGTCGACCATTGCTTGAGCGTGGTCGCCCAATCTTCGGGGATCTCGCTCAATGCCGCGATGCGCGCGCGCACGTCTTCGCCGCGCTTGTGATCGTGCGTCGCGGTGCAAAGCATGGCGTGCGGGAACGCGGCAAAGCGTTCCTTGTTGCCCGCGTGGAAATCCTCGACGGACAAAGAAAACTCGCCGGGGTCCGCGCCCACTTCGTTACGCGAGATGAGCCTTCCATAGCGATAACACGCCGTGTCTTCGACCGCCTTTGCCGCAACCGGCGATGTGAGCTGCGAAAACAGCGTCTGCGCCGCACGCCGCTGCGATCCGCTCGACGGCTGCGCGTTTTGCGCAGCCGTCGCCTGACTCTGGTTCCGGTCGCGTCCACGTTCGGCGGCGCGCTCACGCGGGCGTTCCGCGCGCTCGGCCGGTGGCGTGCTGACCGGCGCTTCGTCGGGCAACTTGCCGCCAAGCCACTGCGCCACCTGATCGAGCACCACATGATCCGCACTCGAAAGCGATGCCCGCGCGGCATTCAGCGCTTGCGAGAAGTACTTCTCATCCTCGGCGCTGCGCACGCTGCTAACGGGATAGATGCGATACACCGGATACTGAATCACCAGTTCCGCGACCACGCGACGGATCGACGTGAACGTGAAGTCGCGCGTGTTGTGCGAGTCGCGTGCAATGCGATGCAGCGCACGCGTCACGCGATCCAGTTCCGCCGATAAGTTTTCCGCGAGAATCTTGCGGCGCGCGGCGAGCGCTTCGTCGGCGAAGCTCGCGCTTCGGCCGGTGATATCGGCCCACAACGCGGCGAGCGGCTCGGCGCCTGCCGGGTCGTGCAGCAGCGCGCCGACATCGTTCATGAAGTCGTAGCCCGTGGTGCCATCCACTTGCCAGTCGCGGCGCAGCGGTTCGCCGCGCGCGAGAATCTTTTCGACGACGAAATACGTATGGCCGTTGCCATGCCGTAAAGCCTCGGGCCGTTGCGCGGACAACTCTTCGAGCCGCGCGCGCAGGCGTTGGCAGTACTCGCGCGGTTCCGCAAGACCATCGACGTGATCGATCCGCACGCCGTCGATCAAACCTTCGGTAAAGAGCCTGAAGATGAGCGCGTGCGATGCCTCGAACACTTCAGGCCGCTCGACGCGCACGCCGCCGAGCGTGCTCACGTCGAAGAAACGCCGCCAGTTCACTTCGTCGGCGGCCGTGCGCCACCATGCGAGGCGATAATGCTGCCGTTCGAGCAGACGATGCAGCCGCTCGCGTCCAACCGGCGTGTCCGGCGAATGCGCGGCGAGAATCGCTTCGATCGCGGCCTTGCCGCCTTCCGTTTGAGCAATGGTCGCGAGCGCATTGCGCGCTTCGGCCGCGCGCGGCTGATCGGCAGGCTGCGTCGTCAAGCCGGAGAAACGGTGCGCGAGTTCCGGCGCTTCTTGCAGCACGACCGGGTAATCGACAGGACAGATCGGGAACACATGCGCGTAGTACTCCACCACGAAGCGTCCTTCATCCGGCCGGTACGCGAGCTTGATCTTGCCGCCCTGCAACTCGTCGCCATAGGAAGCGCCAAGAAACGGCGCGAGCACCTTGCCGCGCAATGCAGGATCGGGCGAATGCCAGTCCACGTCGAAGAAGCGCGCATGCGCCGCGTGACGTCCCCATTCGAGGATGTCCTGCCACCATGCGTTTTCCGAACCGCCCACGCCCATGTGATTCGGCACGACATCGACGATCAGTCCCATGTCGTGCGCGCGCAGCTTCTCGACGAAGCGCCGCAGGGCTTCCTCGCCGCCCAGCTCCGGATTGACCTTCGTGTAGTCGACGGTGTCGTAGCCGTGCGTGGAGCCGCTCGTCGCGGTCGTGATCGGCGACGCATACGCATGACTGACGCCGAGCGAAGCGAAATAATCCACTTGCGCCGCGGCGTCGTCGAAAGTGAAGTCCTTATGAAGCTGGAGCCTGAGCGTGGAACGCGGAACGGTCATGGTGAGTCGGCTGGTTTGGGTGAATCAACATTGTCGGATTGCGTCGAACGCTTGCGCGCGGCATCCACCGCGAGCAGTCGTTCGGAAAATGCGTCGTCGAGAAACAGTTCCTCGACAGGCGCGGCAAGACGGCGCCGCCAGTTCGGATGCTCGTCGATCGAGCCGGGCAGATTCGGCTGTTCAGCAAGCCCAAGCAGATCTTCGAGCGGATACGTGACGAGCGGCGCGGGCGTCGCGGCCACGAAAGCGAGCGCTTCATCCACGGGCGCTTCCTCGACCGGAGGCGCATCGACATCGGACGGAGCAATACCCGCTTCCTGGAAAGCGCGCCATAGTAAGCCACGATCGGCGCCGCGCTCTTCCTGCGCTACTTCCACCGCATCGCGGCCGTCTTCGCGCGCCGCCGTCTGGCCGATCTTCGAGCGCCACACGATATCCTCGCCGCGCCACCATCCGGTGACGGTCGGCAGGTCGTGCGTGGTCGTGGTGGCGGTCACGCCGCTGTCCCACTCGCGCGGCGGCTTGAAGCCGGGGCCATCCACTTCGCGTTCGAACCACAGCACTCGTATGCCAAGCAAGCCGTGCTCCTGCAAGCGTTCGGTGAAGCCCGGCGGCACGGTTCCGAGGTCTTCGCCGACGACAATCGCGCGATGCCGCCACGATTCCAGCGCAATCAGCCGCAAGAGGTCTTCGAGCGGGTAGCGCAGATAGGCGCCGTCTTTCGCGCTTTCGCCTTCGGGCACGAGCCACAGCCGCCTCAGCCCGAGAATGTGATCGATACGAATGCCGCCCGCGCGCGCGAACGCGCAACGCAACATGTCGATGAACGCCGAGAAGCCTTGCGTGCGCATGGCGCGGGGCGAAAAGGTGGTGAGTCCCCACGACTGCCCGGCCTGATTGAAGAGATCGGGCGGCGCGCCGACCGACACGCCTGTCAGCATTTCATCGCGATACGACCATGCATGACTGCCCGCGCTGTCGCATCCGACGGCAAGGTCCGCGACGAGTCCCACGGCCATGCCCGCGTCGCGCGCCGCGTGTTGCGCGTGCAGCAGGCCTTTCGATGCAAGCCATTGCGTGAAGAGAAAGAACTGGACTTCGTGGCGATTGGCTTCGGCGAATGCGGCGACCGCATCGCTGCGCGGATCGCGCAGTTCGTCTGGCCAGTTGCGCCAGTGGCCTTCGCCGTTTTCCGCAAGCTGCGCTGCCTGCAGCGCTTCGAAGCGTGCATGATCTTCGAGCGCACGCCCGCCTTCCTCGACGAACAAAGCGAAGTCTTGCGCCAAAGGCGATGCGCTGTCGGCCGAGAACGTCTCGAAGAGCGCGCGCAGAATGGCCAGGCGCGCTTTCATGGCGCGCGGCCAGTCGATGAGCGGCAGCGCTTCGAGTTCGGCGAATTCATCCGCCACACCGGCTTGTTCGATCGCGGCGCGCGCGGCGGCCGCGCCGAACACGGCGGCGGGATCGACGTGCGCGATGTTCAGAAAGAGCCGCGACGAAGGCGAATAAGGACTGAACTTGTTCGGCTCGGCGCTGAACATGGCGTGCATCGGACTAATGGCGAGCGCATGAGCGCCGCGCTTCGCGCTCCGCGTCGCGAGCGTGGCCAGCGCCGTGAAGTCGCCGACGCCGCCATCGCCCAGACGGCGCAAACCATAGACTTGCGCGGCGACGCCCCAAAGCGGCGGCGCGGTTTCAGCGGCGGCTTGGTCGGTTGCGTCGTCGAGCGCGCGCCACGCATCGTCGATGGTGTAGCAGCGCGCGGGCGCTACCGCCAGCGTCGTGCGATGGTCGTTGATGACGAGCGTGTGATAGCCCGGCTCCGAAATCGGCGAGAGCAATGCGGTCTCGCCTTTAGGCGCGGTAAAACGCCCGTCGATAACCTCGCCGCTTTCCAGTTCGATGCGATAGCGCACGCCCGACTTCGCCGCCGACACCGGCAACGCAATGCCGCGATCCACTTCCGCCGTGATGAGCGGTGGCAACTTGCGGCCGCTCATTTCGGCATCGACGGCGGCCATGCTCTGCTTGATCTGCGAGGCGTTGCCACACGGCAGGCCGAGCTTTTCGAGCAGAATGCGCAGCGTCGTTTCCGGCACGCGCTGCATCGCCTTGTGCGCGTTCTGCCATTCGACTTCGAAGCCCGCGCGCGCGGCGAGCGTTTCGATGGGCGACATTTCGCCCGTGGTGCTTGCAGTGGCGCTCACGTGCGGGTTCCTTGTGCATGGGCAAAGCCGTTGACATCGCCGCTGAGCCACGCGATAAAGCTGCGTCCACCGAGTTCGCCCGCGCTCGCGCCATCCTGCGCGCGTGCCGGCGTCTCGAAGATGACCTTGCCCTTCGGCGCTTCTTCAAGCGTGGCCGGGGCTTGCCCGAGATTGAGCGCGATGGTGAGCGTTTCGCCATCACCGAGCTTCCAGCTTGCGAGAACGGCCTTGTCGCCGAGCACTTGAGCGCCGAGCGACTTCGAGCCCTTCAGACGCGGCGCGATGAGTTTCGCACGCACGGCCAGCGCCGACTTGTAGAAGTGCAGCCAGTCGAGGCGGTCCAGTTCGTCCGCTTTGCCTTCGACGTTCGGCGACGACATCGCGAACGTGCGCTTGTCGTTCGGGTCGGGAATCTGCGCGCGGCGCTTTTCGTCGGTGAATGCGGAGAACTTCGCGAATTCCTTGCGGCGTCCTTCGCGCACGGCATCGGCGAGTTCGTCGTGATAGTCCGTGAAAAAGAGGAACGGCTGCTTCGAACCGTATTGCTCTTCCATGAACAGAAGCGGAATCTGCGGCGACAGCAGCAAAAGTCCGGTCGCCGCGTAGAGCGAGGCGTCGTCGGTGAGCGAGCGCAGGCGTTCGCCCATCGCGCGGTTGCCGACCTGATCGTGATTCTGCAGGAACATCACGAACGCAGTGGGCGGAAGATGCGAACTCTTCTCGCCGCGTGGCTTGCCGTCGTGAATCGGCGATGGATCGCCCTGATACACGAAGCCCTCGCTCAAGACGCGTGCGAGCTTATCCGTGGGCTTCTCGATATACGCGCCGTAGTAGCTCTCGTCCTCGCCGGTCAGAAGCACGTGGAGCGTGTTGTGCGCGTCGTCGTTCCATTGTGCGTTGAAATGCGACTCCAGCAGATTGGCCGTGTTGTGTTCGTTCTCGAGCACGAGGTGAACATGACGGCCCGTCTCCACGGAACTGCGCACGCGGTCCGCGAATTCGCGCAGCCATTCGTCGTCGTTGATGGCGTGCACGGCGTCCAGACGCAAGCCATCGAAGCGATATTCGTTGAGCCAGTACAGCGCGTTATCGAAGAAGAAGTCGCGCACTTGCGGACGCTCGAAATCGATCGCGGGACCCCAGGGCGTATCCACGCCTTCGCGGAAGAAGGTTTTCGCATATGCATGCAGGTAGTTGCCGTCCGGGCCGAAGTGGTTATAGACCACGTCGAGGAACACCATGAGGCCGAGACCGTGCGCAATGTCGATGAGCTTCTTCAGTTCATCGGGATGACCGTAGGCCGAATCCGGGGCGTAGGGCAGCACGCCGTCGTAACCCCAGTTGCGCGTGCCGGAGAAGTCGTTCAGCGGCATGAGTTCGATGGCCGTGACGCCGAGCTGCGCCAACTCGTCCAGACGCGCGATAACGCCCGCATAGCCGCCCATCGCGCCGACGTGCACTTCATAAAGCACGGTTTCTTCCCACGGCCGGCCATGCCAGTCCGTATTGGTCCAGCGATACGCGCGCGGATCGACCACCGCGCTCGGGCCGTTCACGTCTTCCGGCTGATAGCGCGATGCCGGGTCGGGCACCGCGAGATCGGCATCCAGACGATAGCGATACAGCGTGCCCGCGCCGCCATCGGCTTCGACTTCGAACCAGCCGTCACCGGCCGGCTGCATGTCGATGAGCGCGGGCGCGGCATCGCCATCGCGCTGCAACTCCAGTTGCACGCGGTCGCGCGACGGCGCCCAGAAACGGTAACGCGTGCGCGGTGCTTCGCGCGCCGCGCCGGTTAGATGCGCGCCGAAGGGAAGGCAATGCGCGTGGTGATGCTTGTGCGGATCAATCGGACGTTCGGACATGATTTCGAGCCTGGTGTACTGCGGGATATGCCACTTTTCTGTGCGCCGCGCGAGCCGTGGTGAATCGCCTCACTGAGCCGAATCGATGCCCGGCGGTCGATTTGCCGGAATGGTGCCCGGATCGGGAGGCAGCGCGGTCAGAAGACGCGGACCCTGATGTGCGCCCGCCATCCAGACCGCCTGCCAGTCGGCGTCGCCGGTCGGTTGCGCGAGCAGCACGACGATACTGTGCGCCGCGACCTCCAGTTCGCTGCCGACGAGCGGCCGCTGGATGGCGTCGGGCTCAGCGCTATCCAGGAGCACGTTCCATTCCAAGTGAGGCGGAGGCGGCGTGAAGACGAGGTTCTGCCCTGAGCCATTGATGAGGAGCAGGATCACGTCGATCTCGCCGTCGAGTCCCGGCCCTGCCCGGCGCAAGGTCAGCGCGCGGCCCTCAGGGTCCTGCCATGCCTCGATGGCGAGCGCGACGCCGCGTTCGTCGAACCAGCTCACATCGTAAAGACCGGGCAGCACTTCGCGGTCGCCGTAGAGAAAGCGCGTTTCCCGCAGAACCGGGTACTTTTTGCGCAGCGCGACGACGCTTGCGACGAACTCCGTCATCTCGCGGCCTTCGGAACTATGCGCCGCGGCCCAGTCGGTCCAGGAAATGTCGTTGTCCTGGCAATAAGCGTTGTTGTTGCCGTTCTGCGTGCGCAGGAATTCGTCGCCGCCCAGCAGCATCGGCGTGCCGAGCGACAGAAGCGTGGTCGCGATCATCGAGCGCGCGAGGCGATTGCGAACGGTGCGGATCGCGGGATCGTCGCTCGGGCCTTCCACGCCCCAGTTCGCGCTGCAGTTTTCATTGTGCCCGTCGCGGTTTCCCTCCTGATTCATCTCGTTGTGCTTTTCCGAATAGGCGGTAACGTCGGCGAGCGTGAAGCCATCGTGCGATGCCACGAAATTCACCGATGCCCACGGCTTCCGGAAGCGCCGGTTGAATAGCTCGGCCGAGCCGGTGAGCCGCGCGGCGAGGTCGGGGCGCATGCCCGAATCGCCGCGCCAGAAGCGCCGCACGCCGTCGCGGTACTTGTCGTTCCACTCCGCGAAACCGGGCGGATGATTGCCGACCTGGTAGCCGTCCGGCCCAATGTCCCACGGCTCGGAAATGAGCTTGCGCGTCGAGAGAATCGGGTCCTGGCGAATAGCGTCGAAGAAGCCCGAGCCGGGATCGAAACCGTGCCCTTCGCGGCCCAGCGTCACGCCGAGATCGAAACGGAAGCCGTCGATATTGAACGCCGTGCACCAGTAGCGCAGCGAGTCCATGACCATTTGCAGGACACGCGGATGCGACAGGTTCACGGTATTGCCGCAACCGGTTTCGTTGATGTAATGCCGCTCGTCGCCGGGAATCAGACGGTAGTAGCTTGCATTGTCGAGCCCGCGCCATGACACCGTGGGCCCCAGTTCGCTGCCTTCGCAGGTGTGGTTGTAGACCACGTCGAGAATCACTTCGATGCCCGCCGCATGCAGTTGCCGCACGGCGATACGCATCTCGTTCAGCCGATGCGTCGAAAGATACGAAGGCTCGGGCGCGAAAAACGCCGCCGTGTTGTAGCCCCAGTAGTTCTTAAGACCGCGTTCGACGAGAAAGCGGTCGTTGAGAAACGCGTGCACGGGCAGGAATTCGACGGCGGTGATGCCGAGCTTTTGCAGATGCTCGATGAACCAAGGCGACGAGAGCGCGGCGAATGAACCGCGTTCGTGCTGACGGATATCGTCGCGCAGCATCGAGGCGCCGCGCACGTGCGTTTCATAGATGATGGTTTCGCCCCACGGCGTGTTCGGGCGATTGTCGCGCGACCAGTCGAAGGCGTCGTCGGTGACGATGCATTTGGGCATTGCAGGAGCGGAGTCGCGGCGATCCATCGACATGTCGAGGCGATTGGAATGCACGCGATAGCCGAAGAGCGCGTCGGACCATCGCCACGGGCCGACGAGTTTCTTCGCGTAGGGATCGAGCAACAGCTTGTGCGGATTGAAGCGATGACCATGTTGCGGCTGATAGGGGCCATGAGCGCGAAAGCCGTACACCGTGCCGGGATGCGCGCCGGGCAGATAGCCGTGCCACACTTCGTCGGTGCATTCGGGCAGATCGAAACGCATCAGTTCCTTGCGGCCCGTGCTGTCGAAGAGACACACCTCGATGCGGTGCGCATTCGATGAGAACACCGCGAAGTTGACGCCCAAGCCGTCCCAGTTTGCTCCCAGCGGGTAGGATGCGCCGGGGAGAAGTTTTTCGGGGAGTGCGTTTGCCATTTGGTCGGGGTTTTTGCCCTTGCCGGGCTGGTGGGTACTGGTTCTCTGAAGGGTTGTTTCTTGCCCGTGCTGATGAGTCGTTGAAATTGAGCCGTTAGCTTGCAGCGTTCTCAGTAGCCGCCGGGGAGACGGTTACCGAACAAAAACGCAAGCCAGCGGCTCGACTTTCCCGAACGCTCAAGAAAAAAGAAACCGCCAGCAAGGCCCCATAAACGCCTAGGCGGAAGAAGACACGAACAAACCAGCGCGCCTCCTTCCGCAACGCCCGGAAAGAACCGTCAATCGGCCCGCAAAACAATGGTAGCCAAAGGTGGCAACGTCAACGCGGCTGACTGCTCCTTTCCGTGCGAAGGGTAATCATCCGCATGAATGACCCCGCCATTGCCCATATTGGACCCGCCATAAATCCCGGCGTCGGAATTGAGCACCTCGCTCCATCGCCCGCCACGCGGCAAGCCGATGCGATACCCCTGGCGCGGCACGGGCGTCATATTGCAGACGACCACGAGTTCGCGCCCTTCGGCATCCGTCCGCCGATAAGCAAACACGCTATTGCCGCTGTCGTCGCCGACGATCCACTCGAAGCCGCGCGGATCGCAATCCAGCTTATGCAACGCCGCTTCGCCGACATACAGCAGGTTCAAATCGCGCACGAGTTTTTGCACGCCGCCGTGATAGGGATCGTCGAGCAAGTGCCAATGCGGCGTCGCGTCGTGGTTGAACTCGGCAAACTGCCCGAACTCGCCGCCCATGAACAGCAGCTTCTTGCCCGGATGCGTCCACATGAAGCCGAAGTAAGCGCGCAAATTCGCGAACTTCTGCCAGAGATCGCCCGGCATCTTGCCGATGAGCGACCCCTTGCCATGCACCACTTCATCGTGCGAAAGAGGCAGCACGAAGCGCTCGGAGTACGCATAGACCATCCCGAACGTATAGAGGTGATGGTGATACTGCCGATACACCGGATCTTCCTCCATGTAGTGCAGGGAGTCGTGCATCCAGCCCATGTTCCACTTGAAGTCGAACCCGAGACCGCCGCTCTCGACGCTTGCCGTCACGCCCGGCCAGGCCGTCGATTCCTCGGCGATCGTGATCGCGCCCGGCGTGTTCGGGATATACCGCACTTCATGGTTCAGACGCTTCAAGAACTGGATCGATTCGAGATTCTCGCGCCCGCCGTACATGTTCGGCACCCATTCGCCTGCCTTGCGCGAATAGTCGCGATACAGCATCGACGCCACGGCATCCACCCGCAAGCCATCGACGTGATAGCGCTTCAACCACGCAAGCCCCGACGCAAGCAGGAACGCGCTCACCTCGTTGCGGCCGAGGTTGTAGATCATCGTGTTCCAGTCTTGGTGATAGCCCTCGCGCGGATCGGCGTGCTCGTAAAGCGGCGTGCCGTCGAACTGCACGAGGCCGTGCGCGTCGTTCGGAAAATGCGCCGGCACCCAGTCGATGATCACGCCCAGCCCCGCCTCGTGCGCGCGATTCACGAACTCCGCGAACTGCTCCGGCGTGCCGAAGCGCGCGGACGGCGCAAACTGGCCAAGCGGCTGATACCCCCACGATCCGCCGAACGGATGCTCGGCAATCGGCATGAATTCGAGGTGCGTGAAGCCCATGCCCTTCGCGTACGGAATCAGGCGCTCGGCAAGCTCGTGCCAGTTCATGCCGCGATTCGCATCTTCGGGCACGCGCAGCCACGACTCGGCGTGCGCTTCGTAAATGGTGATCGGCGATTGCGCCGTCTGACGGCTCCCGCGAGTCTCCATCCATTCGGCGTCGGTCCATGCGTAATGGTCGATGGCATCCGCGTCCGCCACCACCGATGCCGTCGATGGCGGCTTCTCGCTCTGCATCGCGCACGGGTCGGCTTTCAGCGGCAGCGTATGGCCGTCGCGCGTGACGATCTCGTACTTGTAGCGCGTGCCCGCGCCGATGCCCGGCACGAACAGTTCCCACACACCCGCGTTGTGACGCAGGCGCATTGGATGACGGCGGCCGTCCCACGTGTTGAAGTCGCCGACCACCGAGACACGCCGTGCATTCGGCGCCCAGACCGCGAAGCGCGCGCCCGCCACGCCGCCATGCGTGACCGGACGCGAGCCCATGCATTCGAGCACCGCGTAAGGGTCGGCGGCCGAAAGGCGGTTGAGCCAGTCTTCGGAGAGAACGGGGCCGAAGGAATACGTATCGTGCGTTTCCTGCGGCGTGCCATGCCAGTCGATTTGCAGACGATACGCCGCCGGCCGCTCCACGAAGCCCGCGAACAGACCTGAATCGTGAATGCGCGCGAGATGGCCGAGCACTTCGCCGCTCGCGGCATCGACGACATTTGCGCCCGCCGCGTTTGGCAGGAACACACGCACCACATGCCCGAGGTCGGTCTGATGCATGCCGAGGACCGAGAACGAATCGGGATGGCGCGCCTCGACGATGGCGTCGATGTCGAGCGGACTGAGGCCGTGCGCCGGGTTTCGGGTATCCGCTCCGGGATCGCTACGATTATTCATGGTGGGTTCCATCCGGATTGTCCTTGGTGGCGTTGAACACGGGTCGCGTGCCGGGCGCGGGCGGAACGCCCGTGTCGCCAAGCAGGCGGCTCGCGAGCGACGCGAGGCCCCGCAACGGAAGGCCGATCCAGGTCGGCCGGTTCGCTGCTTCGTAGCGGATTTCGTAGGCGGCCTTTTCGATCAGGAAGAGATCGAGCAGGGCCGGGAAGACGCTTTCGCCGGCGATCGGCTCGGGCGATTCCGCAATTGCTGCCACGTACTCGCGCAAGAAGCTTTCCTCGGCGAACGCGCGCAGTCGCTCGAACAGCGCGCGCTTGCGGTCGGCGGTTTGCGCGGGCGCATTTTCCGTCGTCGGTTGCGCGGCGGCGCTCGCATACGAAAGCGAGCGCAAGAGACCGGCGACATCGCGCAGCGGGCTCGTCTTGTTGCGGCGTTCCTCGAGCGGACGCGCGGGCTCGCCTTCGAAGTCGATGAGATACGCATCGCCCTGAGCCATCAGCACCTGACCCAGATGGAAGTCACCGTGAATGCGGATGCACAACGCATCGGCATTGTCCGAGACGAGCTTCTTCACTGCATCCACCAGCAGGTCACGGCGATCGAGCAGACTCTGCGCGAGGAAGCGGTCGTGCTCGCTGAAATCGCCGATCTTCTGCGCGAGGATGTCGAGCGCCGTTTCCAGCAGTTGCAACGTGCCTTTCAGCCAGCCCTGAACGTCTTCCGGCGTGGCGCGGCGCGGTGCGAACGCTTCGTCGTCGGTTGGCGAGGCAAGCGCCACATGCAGTTCGCCGAGCCGCTTGCCGATGATGCCCGCAATGTTGCCGTAGCCGATAAAGCCTTGCTCCTGCGCGTCGCGCTCGGGCGTGTGCTCTTCGGAGTCGAACGTGACCGCGAGTTCATCCACCGTGCGGCGCAGATAGTCGAGCGCATAGTTCCACGCATCGCCCTGATTGTCGATGAAGCCTTGCAGAATGACGAGCGTGTGCGGCACGCCTTGCGGATCGACACGCACCACTTCGCCATACAGCGGGCCGGTGTTCGCGTAGCCGAGCTTGGTCAGATAACGGCTCATCTCCGCTTCCGGGTGAATGCCGCCAACCACGCGCCGCACCAGCTTCAGCACCACCGTGTCGCCGATCACGAGCGAGCTATTGCTCTGCTCGGCGGCGAGCCAGCGGATTTCCGGCGGCTCGACCGGATTGAAGTCGAGTGCATCGAGCCGTTCGGTCGGAATGAAGCGGATCTCGCTTTTCTGCACCGTCGGCACGACCGCGCGTTCCTTCAGTTTGCGCAAAATGCCGTAGGTGAAGTTCGGCACAGCGAAGGCATCGGTGATATGTCCGATCACGCGATTCCGCCGCGCTCGCGCCAGCGCGAGTTGCATATAAAGCGGCGAGGTCGTTTCCGTGCCCCACGCAATGGAAAGCGGCAGCACGTAGCGCTCGGTGTGATCGCCGACATCGGCTTCGATTTCCGTGAACGCAAAGCCCGCGCCTTCGATCGTCGTGAGCGCGGCGAGACGAACCGCATGCAGCTTCTGATCCTTCGACGCAAACCAGCGGCGCTTGCTCAAATACGAAGGCAGCACTTCCGATTCGAGCAAACGCACATTTTCCGGCGTCGGACCGGTTTGACCGGCGCGAATCACCATCGTGACGAATTCGGGCAGTTGCTCCGAAGGCGCTTGCGACCAGGCCGGACGCATGTTGCCCGGGCAAAGCTGGAACCACAGGAAGCCGTAGGGCGGGAAAGTCAGCAGATACGTCAACTGACCGATGGCCGGGAACGGCGAGTCCGCCGTCATTTCCAGCGGCACGGAGCCGGCGAATTCCGACAGATCCAGTTCCACCGCTTGCGGCGCGCGCGACAGATTGGCCACGCAGAGAATCGGCGGCTCGCCTTCGAGCTCGCGCAGATACGCCAGGATCTTGCGATTATTCGGCCGCAGAAAGCGGATCGTGCCGCGGCCGAACGCGTGCTTCGAGCGGCGCACGGCCAGCATCTTGCGCGTCCAGTTCAAAAGCGAATGCGGATCGCGGCTTTGCGATTCCACGTTCACCGCGTCGTAGCCATACAGCGAACCCATCACCGGCGGCAGCACGAGTTGTTCTGGGTCGGCGCGCGAGAATCCGCCGTTGCGGTCGGACGACCATTGCATCGGCGTACGCACGCCATCGCGGTCGCCGAGGTGGATGTTGTCGCCCATGCCGAGTTCGTCGCCGTAATAGATCACGGGCGTGCCCGGCATCGACAACAGCAACGAATTGATCAGCTCGATACGGCGGCGGTCGCGCTCCATCAGCGGCGCGAGCCGGCGTCGAATGCCGAGGTTCAGACGCGCGCGGCGGTCGCTTGCATACGTGTTCCACAAGTAGTCGCGCTCGGAGTCCGTGACCATTTCGAGCGTGAGTTCGTCGTGGTTGCGCAGAAAGATCGCCCACTGATTCGTCACGCCCAGGTCCGGCGTCTGCCGCATGATGTCGGTGATCGGGAAGCGGTCTTCGCTCGCAATCGACATGTAGATGCGCGGCATCAGCGGGAAGTGGAACGCCATGTGGCATTCGTCTTCATCGCCGAAGTATTCCTTCACGTCTTCCGGCCACTGGTTCGCTTCCGCGAGCAGCATGCGGTTCGGGTACTCCGCGTCGATGGTCGCGCGAATCTTCTTCAGGATCTGGTGCGTCTCGGGCAGATTCTCGTTGTTGGTGCCCTCGCGTTCGACGAGATACGGCACCGCGTCCAGCCGCAACCCGTCGATGCCCATGTCCAACCAGAAGCGCATCACGCTCAGCACTTCCTTGATGACCGCCGGGTTGTCGAAGTTCAGATCGGGCTGGTGCGAATAGAAGCGGTGCCAGTAGTACTGACCCGCGACCGGATCGTGCGTCCAGTTGGACGGCTCCGAGTCGATGAAGATGATGCGCGTCTCTTCGTACTTCTTGTCCGTATCGGACCAGACGTAGTAGTTGCGATGGTTCGATCCCGGCTTCGCACGACGCGCGCGCTGAAACCAAGGATGCTGGTCCGAAGTGTGATTGATGACGAGTTCGGTGATCACGCGAATGCCGCGCGCGTGCGCTTCCTGAATGAAGCGGCGGACATCGCCGAGCGTGCCGTAGTCCGGATGCACGTTGCGATAGTCGGCGATGTCATAGCCATCGTCGCGGCGTGGCGACGGATAGAACGGCAGCAGCCAGATCGCATCGACGCCAAGTTCCGCGATGTAATCGAGCTTTGCGAGCAGGCCGGGAAAATCGCCGATGCCGTCGTTGTTCGCATCGAAGAACGACTTGATGTGAACCTGATAAATGATCGCGTCCTTGTACCAGAGCGGATCGTCGCTGACTTGCGAAGTCTTGTTGCGCTTCACCCTTGTATCCACGGTTTGCTCCATGCGCTTTGCGGGCTTGCTGCCGCCCTTGTTTTTGGTTCGCGGCGTCTCGTAGGTCGCCGGATGAGTGCATCTTTATTCGTTCGGTTGCGGCTTGGGCAGTCCCCAGGTCGGCGAAATGCGCCAGATCGCGAACGGCAGCGAATGCGGATTGAGCCGCACATGCTGGCGCCGTCCGCGCCATTCGAACCGATCGCCCGTGACCTGATCCTCCACGGCGATCGCATCCCATTCGTTGACGCCCCAGCGTTCGAGCGTCTGCCACGGCAGTTCGATATCCGCGCCCTGTTCGTTGAACGGATCGAGGTTGATCGCGACGAGCACCACGTTGTCGCGCGACTCGTTCGCCTTTTCGAAGAACAGGATCTTGTCGTTATGCGCGGGCAGGAAGTTCACGCCGAGATGCGTCTGCAACGCTGGATTCGCGCGGCGGATGCGATTGAGCGCCGTCACTTCGGTGACGATATTGCCGGGCCGGTTCCAGTCCCACGCGCGCAGCTGATACTTCTCGGAGTCGAGATATTCCTCGCTGTTCGGCAGCGCGGCTGCCTCGCACAGTTCGAAGCCGCTATACACGCCCCAGAGCCCGGAGAGCGTTGCCGCCAGCGCCGCGCGGATCACGAAGCCCGGACGTCCCGAGCTCTGCAAGAAGCGTGGGTTGATGTCCGGCGTGTTGACGAAGAAATTCGGCCGGAAAAATTCCTTTGCATCGGTCTGCGTGAGATCGTGCATGTACTCGATGAAATCGCGCTTCGACTCGCGCCACGTGAAGTACGTGTACGACTGCGAGAAGCCGAGCTTCGCCAGACGGTTCATCACGCGCGGACGCGTGAAGGCTTCGGCGAGGAAGATCACGTCGGGGTGACGCGCACGCACGTCGCCGATCACCCATTCCCAGAACGGGAACGGCTTGGTATGCGGGTTATCGATCCGGAAAATGCGCACGCCCGCCGCAATCCAGTGCAGGAACACGTCGCGCAGCCCAAGCCAAAGATCGGGCTTGGCGTCCTGCGCATAAAAGTCCGGATTCACGATGTCCTGATACTTCTTAGGCGGATTCTCGGCATAACGCAGCGTGCCGTCCGGACGCCATGCGAACCACGTCGGATGCTCCTTCAGCCACGGGTGATCCGGCGAGCATTGCACGGCGAAGTCGAGCGCGATCTCGAGGCCGTGTTCATGCGCGGCGTCGAGCATGCGCTTGAAGTCGTCGAGATTGCCCAGTTCCGGATGCACCGCCGTGTGTCCGCCTTCCTTGCCGCCGATAGCGTAAGGGCTGCCGACATCGCCCGGCTCGGCCGTCAGCGAATTGTTCTTGCCCTTGCGGTTGGCAATGCCGATAGGATGAATCGGCGGAAAATAGAGCACGTCGAAACCCATCTCGCGGATGCGCGGCATCTTGCCGATCACGTCGATGAACGTGCCGTGACGATTCACGTCGTCGCTCATCGAACGCGGGAAGATCTCGTACCAGCTTGCGAAGCGGGCCGCCGCGCGCTCCGAGTCGATGCGATACACCACCGGGTCGCGCGACAGAAACGGCCGGTGGCGCGCCGCCGCGATGGCCTTGGCGGTTGCGGGCGCGAGCGCAAGTTCGAGCTTGCGCGCGGCATCGGCCTTGGCGAACTCCTTGACGATCTTCTCCAGCGGCGCGCTATCCGACTCCTCGACCGTCTTCACTTCGGCGAGGATCAGCGCGAACAGATGCCGCACTTCCTCTAGTTCGAGTTCGACGGTTTGCCCGGCCTTCAGCTTCTTCGACATGTGGTCGGTGAGCGAGGCGAAATCGTCGCGCCATGCCATCACGACGAATTCGTGACGGCCCACGCGTTCGAGCGGAATGCGCGTGGTCCACAAGTCGTTGCCGAGCGGGAGCACGGCGGTCATCGGCGCTTCGTGCCATTCGGTTTCGTCGGCGGCACGCCATTGCACGGCGGCGGCGATCTTGTCGTGACCTTCGGCGAAGATCGCCGCCTGAATCTGCACGGCTTCGCCCACGATACGCTTTGCCGGAAAGCGCCCGTTATCGACCGAAGGCGTGACGCTCTCGATAGACACCCGCGGCGCGGAGATCGCTTCGGCCACCGACTTTTTATCGGCGCTCTTCGCGCCTCGCTTGACTTGCGGCTGCGCGAGCAGGATGAAAGGCTCGGCTTCGGCGCGGAACAAGCGTACATCGCCCGCTTTCAGGGTGAACGGCAAGAGACGTTCGGGCTTCGCCTTGGCGTCGTCGAGCGGCGCGAAACGCGTGTAATTGCCCGGCACCGATTCGAGCAGATGCAGGGTATCGACATGCACCGGCGCGACGAGATCGGGATTGAAGATCGCGAGAATCGCCGAATCGCTGCGGCGCAGGTCCGCGCTGTCGGAGCGAATCAACGCGGCGTAGGGCGTGCCCGCGCCGGTCAGCGCGCGCAATTCGCCGACGCTTTCGAGCGTGCCGGTATCGCGCTGCAATGCGTTCGCGCGCTTGACCTGACTCGACAGGTCGAAGCGCGCTTCGCTTTTCGCGCGCTGATATTCCGCCGCGACGCCGTATTGCGGCGACATCGGCAAGGGCACACCGTATTCGAAGCCCATCGGCACGAGCAGACCGGTGCCGAGCGCGGTCGCGGTGAAGAGCGAGCGGTTATAGGCGCGTTCGACGAGCGCGGTATCGCTGGTATCGCTCAATTCGCTGATGAGACGCGCGCCGTACGGCTCTTCCGGAAACGTGATCGGCGATGCAATGCGCGCGAGCGCCGCGTGTTCGTCCGTGAGCCACGCGCTGCGATAGTCCCACCAGCGCGTGGAGGCGAAGACCGCGTCGAAGCCGGCGTCGCTCAGTCCATGCAGATCGTGACGCGTGAGGCCGACCGTCCATGCGAGCCAACGGGTTTGCGGATGTTTCTCGCGCACTGCCGCGCCCAGACGCCGCCACACGTGCGCGGGCACCGCATGCGGCGAGTCGAAGCGAAAGCCGCCAACGCCCGCGTCCGCGAGCAGACACAATTCCTTCGCCCACCACTCGGTCAGATGATGCGCCGCCTCGCCATCGCCGAACCTTGCCTGCGCGACATCGCGCTGACTGGGCGCGCGACGCGGATCGAGCCGCGCATCCGCGCTCTCGAACGGCTCGAACCAATGCTTGTTGTCCTGATAAAGACCGCCTTCGGCACTGACGCGGTCGATCACGATATCGACGAGCAAGGTCAGCTTGTGCTTCGTGGCGATATCGGCGAGCTGGCGCAGACCGTCCGCAGCGCTCGCGTCGGATTCAAAAACAGCGTGAAGTTGATGATGATCGGCAACTGCCTCGCGATGCCCGTTGCTTCCGGGCGCGAACGGCGAGCCGATCAGGACGTGATCGAAGCCCAGCGCCGCTGCGTGCTCGAACTGAGCTGGCCAGTTCGGCAAGGGGCCGACGAGAAGGGGATCGATGAAGTAGATACGAGGCGCATACGCATGATGAGCTTGATGGTTTTCCATCGTTCGTCTTTTCCAGAGTCGTCCTGCGGTGGCGGGGATGCGGGCTTTGAATCGCGATCACGCTCACGGGCCAAACTGGCAACGCGTCGGTCCATATATCACGACGCGTGTCGTTTGTGCACGCGTCACGGGCCAAGACGTATCGACACATGGATAACACAGTACCGCCGGTATCGACACTGGCCCGCGTCGCGTATCGCGAGGCACCGGCGCGAGAGTGCATCTCGCCGGTGGGCGCCACGGCCCCCCAAGAGTTTCCTTCGGGGCTTCGCATGGGGGGTTGGAGCACGTAGCGTGCCGCGCCCCGAATGCCATTGCGTCTGACGTGACGACGCTGCCGTGCAATAGCTTCGAGGCTTGGGCTCAGGCAGTGCGCGCGACGAGGCGCTCGGCTGTCTCGAGAATGGCCGGATGCGCGGCTTGCGAAGCGGCATCGGCAATACGGCGGGTACGCAAGGCGGTCTTGCTCGGCTTGAGGCCGCTGAGATCGACATAGAGCGCAACCATCTTCGCCACGGCTTCGCGCCAGCCGAAGTCGCACGACATGGCGTTGCGCTGAAGTTCGCGCCAGGTCTGCGGGCGCATGTAGGCGTCGGTGGCGCGGCTCGCGGCCTGCACGACATCTTCCGCGGATTCGCCTTCGAAGAGGAAGCCCGTCGGCGCCGCCGACGTTTCCTCGATGGCGATCGGCGTGTCGTATGTGCCGTCGCGCAGATAGACGGTTTCGCGCACGGCGGCTTCGGCGGCGTCGACGATGGTATCCGCCAGACCGCCCACGCGCGACGCGACGGGCAGGGTGCCATAGCGCATCGCGTAGAGTTGCGTGAGGCCGCAAGGCTCGAAGCGGCTGCCATGCAGGAGAATGTCCGCGCCCGCGTGCAGTGCATGCGCGCGCCGCTCGTCATAGCCGATCCGCACACCCACGCGATCGGGAAACTCTTGCGCAAGCCGCCTGAAACCTTTCTCGATGTGCGATTCGCCCTTGCCGATCACCGCGAGTTGCAGACGCGGATGCTTTTCGAGCAGACGCGGCAGTGCATCGAGCACGACATCGGCGAGCTTTTGACCGGTCATGCGGCTGCCGATTGCCATCAGCGGCGCGAACGGATCGACCGGCAGGCCGAACATGCGCTGCAAGGTCCGCTTGCAAGCGTGCTTGCCGCGCATATCGTCGAAGGAATAGTTGCGCTCGATCAGGGGATCGCTAGCCGGATTCCACGTCTCTTCGTCGATGCCGTTCACCACGCCCGACAGCTTGTCCTTACAGCTTTGCAGCACGCCTTCCATCAGATGGCCGAAGCGCGGCGTCAGAATTTCGCGCGCGTAGGTTTCGCTGACGGTCGTCACTTTGTCGCTATGGACGATGCCGGCTTTCATCAGACTGAGCGCGCCATAGAACTCGATGCTTTGCGGATCGGTCAACGCATTTGCCAGCCACTTTTGCGGCACGCCGAGCGACGCACCAAGCGAGAGCGCGTAATTGCCCTGGAATGCCAGATTGTGGATCGTAAATACGCTTTTCGCGTGCACGCCCGCATCTTTCATCAAGAGCGGCGTGAGGCCGGTGTGCCAGTCGTGCGCATGGACGATATCGGGTTTTTTCACGCCCTTGATACCCTGCGCAATACGCACGGCGGCGGCCGAAAGCGTCGCGAAGCGCACGGCGTTGTCGGGATAATCGCGGCCTTGCGCGTCCTGATACAGACCCGTGCGGGCGTAGAGCGCGTCGCAGCGCAGCATCAAAACCGGCACGCCGGTGTCGGGCATGCGGCCACGTATGAGCGTTCCGTCGCCACCAGGCAAGCCTGTGAGCACCGCGACGCGGACGAGATCGGTCGCCTGGGCGATGGCGTTTGGATAAGCGGGCAGGAGAATGGTGGCATCGACGCCGGCTTCACGCAGCGCGGCGGCGTAAGCGCTGACCATGTCGCCGAGACCGCCGGTTTTGGCGAGTGGCACGGCCTCGGAGGCGACCAGCAGAACGTTCAAGGGCAAAGTGGGCTCCAGTGCGGAAGTCGCGTGGCGATGGCCTCGCGCTCTTCGATGCCAGAGCGGGATACCGGGCCGCGCATTCGCGGTGCTGATCAGGGTTTCTATCTAATTCACTGGCGCAGTGCAGCAATCGCCGTGCCATGCGCGCACGAAACGTGTGCGTATCGCCACGATCATTTCCGCCTTTGTCGCGAATGAGCAGACTTAAAGGTGCCCGAAGCCCTGGATTTCGAGCCGTGTAAAAGTGACAGCGCCGCGCGCCGCGTTTTTACATGCGGCGTACGGTCAGCTTATTTGGAAGGTGTGACAGTCGCGTTGCGCGGATGCGTCAGCCGCCGACCATGCTCGCCGCGATATTGACCGAAAGGCCGAGCACCGCGAGATTGAAGAAGAACGAAAGCACCGATTGCGCGAGCGCCGTCTTGCGCGCGCTCTTCGAGCAGACGACGACATCGGAAGTCTGCGATGCCACCGCAATGGTGAAGGAGAAGTACAGCAAGTCCCAGTAGTCCGGCTTCAGATGCCGGTCGGGAAATCGGAGCGCGGGTTCGCCTTCGGTCGAGCGATAGTAGTGGCGTGCATAGTGCAGCGTGAACATCGTCGGGATGAGGAACCACGCGCCGAGCATGGTCGCGCCCGTCAGCAAATACTTCGGCAGCCCATGCGAGCCCATGCTCTTTGCCGCCGATAGTTCCACGACGATGGCAACCAGACTCGCCAGCGCCGCGACGCTCACGATCATCAGCACGGCGGCCGCGTTTTCGTCTTCGCGCTCGGCGAGTTGCTGCACGTTGCTCTGGTCCGCGGTCGCCATCTGTATCCAGATGAGCAGCAGATAAAGCCACACGGCCGTGTCCCAGCCAATCAGGACGCGCACGGTCGGCGTGACGTCGAGGGGAATCAGCGCGCTGACCGATATGCCGACCAGAAGGCCGATCAGGGCGCGCGGGCGGTTGCGCAAAACGGTTGGGAGAATGATCATTGTCTTTTTGCGTTGGCGTGAGCGCGGGCGACTTTCGCAGCGATTATTGCCGACGCGCCTTTCAGCCAGCCTTGGGTGACGCAGATTCCGGGAACCGGTATTCCAACCGTCATTTGCGTGATGAAAGCGACCCACGCCGCACACGCCCCGTTTAACTGACGCTAAGATCGCTCGAATGAATGGTCCTACTTTACCTGCCGTTTGCCGGCACCCAGCCAACGAGACTGGCCGCGATTTCGTGGTCGGCGACCTGCACGGCTGCGTGGACGCGCTGCGCTATCTCCTGCGCGAGATAGGCTTCGACGGCGCCCGCGACCGGCTGTTCTCGGTCGGCGATCTGATCGATCGCGGCACGGATTCGCTCGCCGCCATCGACCTGATCGACAAGCCGTGGTTCTATCCGGTGATGGGCAATCACGAGGAATCGCTGATCGCGGTCGCGACCGGCACCATGCGCCGCGAGGCGTGGTATGCCATTGGCGGGGCGTGGGCGCAGACGCTCGGGCACGATCAGCTCGAAGCGCTCGCGATTCGTTTGGCGAGGCTGCCGCTCGTGCGAATAGTCGGCAGCGGGGCGCGGCGCTTCAACGTGCTGCACGCGGAATTTTTCGGTAGCGACGCCGATCTCGACACCGCCGATTTCTCCGACCAGGCGCGTACCGACATGCTTTGGGGCCGAGGTCTGGCGCTCGGCAGCGTGGACCCGGCGCGCCAGCGCGGACTTTCGCCCACGTACTGCGGACACACGCCGCAGCGCGTGGTCAAGCAAGTCGGCGCGCAGATCTTTATCGATACCGGCGCGTTCGCATCGGAAGGGCGGTTGACCATCGTCCAGCCGGGCACCGATGAACGCTGGTCGGTCAAAGAGCGCTGGGCCGCCTCCGAAGGCGCGCGGGAGCTGGCGCTGCCCTGATCGCGCACGTGCCCGAGGCACGCACGTTGCTCGATAGCCTGCCATCAACATGAGCAGACAAGCGAGGCAGACGTGGCGCGGATTGCGAAAAGTAATGAAGCAGGCGGCGGCGCGAGCGTCGCCGAAGTGCTTACGGGCAGCGGCGCGCAAGGCTGTCCCGAAGATCTGCCGCCCGGACTTCGGTATGTGGACGATTCGCGTCGCGGCTACACGCGCGAATGGATCGACGGGAAATTCGCCTTCTTCAACACGCAGGGCAAGCGTATCGACGATGAAGCGGAGATCCGCCGCATCAACGCACTGGCCATTCCGCCCGCTTATATCGATGTCTGGATCTGTCCGGACGCGCACGGCCACTTGCAAGCCACCGGCCGCGATGCGCGCGGTCGCAAGCAATATCGCTATCACCCGCAATGGCGCGAAACGCGCGATGCCACCAAATACGAGCGCATGCTCGCGTTCAGCGCGGTGCTGCCTAAGCTGCGCGCCCGCGTCACGCGCGATCTTGCCCTCGACGGCATGCCGCGCGACAAGGTGCTCGCGACGGTGGTGCGCTTGCTCGATACGACGCTCGTGCGCGTTGGCAGCGAGGAATATGCGCGGGAAAACCAGTCGTATGGACTGACAACGCTGCTCAAGCGCCATTTGAAGGTGTCGTCGGGGACGCTGCGCTTCCGGTTTCGCGGCAAGAGCGGGATCGAGCACGACGTTTCCGTCAGCGATGCGCGCGTGGCCAAGATCGTGAAGCGCTGCATGGATTTGCCGGGGCAAGACCTTTTCCAATATCTCGATGCCGATGGCGAGCGCCACGCGGTGAGTTCATCCGATATCAATGATTATCTGCGCGAGATCACCGGCGCGGATTTCACGGCGAAGGACTATCGCACGTGGGCCGGCAGCGTGTTCGCGCTCGCGGCGCTGCGGCGGCTGCAATGGGAAACGGTGACGGAGGCGCGCAAGCACATCGTCGGGACCATCAAGGAAGTGTCGCAACTGCTGCGCAATACGCCGGCGGTGTGCCGCAAGTGCTATGTGCATCCGGCGGTGATCGAGGCGTTCGAAGCGGGCGAACTGGCGGAATCGATGCCGGCGTCGCGTCGCCATGGCCTCAAGACCGACGAAGCTGCGCTTGCCATCTTCCTCGAAAAGGATGCGAAGCGTCGCGCTCGCGAAGCCGCGCGCAAAAACCGCAAGGGTACCGTTCCGAACGATGCGCGGCTGACCAACCTTCTCGCCGAATCGAGCAAAAAGGCGCGTGCGGGCGGCTTGAAGGCGAGCGGCAAGAGCGCGGCGGCGCAAGCGGTATCTACCGTGGCGCGCAAGACTCGGCCGAAAGCGGCGCGGCCGGCCGCGAAGAAGCTCGCGCGTACGCGGTCGCCGGCCGCCGTGGCGATGAGTTGATTCGCTAGCCCACTTGATTCAACTCGAACACATAGTCGACTGTCTCGCCGTTCCAGTTGTATTCCAGGTACGCCGCGTGATGACAGTCGCGCAGCATCGTGGTGTGCAGCGCGGCGAGACATTCGCCCTGCGTATCCCGCACGGACGGATACGCAATGCCCGGCACGCCCGCCGCCCGGATAGCGCGTCCGAGCGCCTTGCCGGGCGCATAGTCGTCGGGATCGAGGATGCGCGCGTCGAGTCCCGCTTCCGCGATGCGATTCCCACGCAGATCGACTACTTCGCCATGCGCGATCACCGTGTACAGGCGCATCTGCTGACGAAGCGGCGCTTCCTTGGTTGCAGCGAGAAATAGCCCCGAGTGATAGCGCGTCTCCGCGATAGCCGTTTGCCGTTCGCGTCCGCAATAAAACACGCCGTAGCTGCCGTCGGAAAAGCGGCTGCCATTAGGGTTCAGATGCGTGAACGCGGCCATGATCGGCCCGCAGCCCGGCCCGAAGCAGCGCTCGTCGGGCGGAACGAGATCGAGATCGCCGACTTCGGTACGCAGGCGGTCGTTGGTCATCGCTTCCAGCGCGTAGAGCGCTTCGAAGTCTTCCGGACGCGCGACGCGATCGAACAGATTGACGGCGGGAAACCGCGTGGGAATTACCCGATACGCCGGCGACCAGTCCAATTGGCCGTGCGGCCAGCGTGTACGCCAGTCCGCGGCTTGAATCACATCCTTGTTTTCGATCACGCCCATCCGCCTCGCATTGCATCCAGATATTGCCGAACCGCCAGAAGGTCGCTGATATTGCCCGCCAGCATGCGAGCAAGCGCAGGTCTGCCGCCGAACGGCGGCGCGGTATTGGGGCGTTTGATCCAGGTATCGGCGGCGGCCGGCTCAGGAAGCAGAATCTGCAGCGCCTTGTAGATGCCGAGAATCAGCGAAAGGCGTTCGAGTGTGTCGCGCGTGAGCCGCGCCGAGTCGGGCGCATTCTTCCATTTGAAGAAGGTCGAGCGGCCCGGCGAGCCGAGCAAAACGATCTGCTCTTCGATGGATAGCGACCAGTCCCGCGCGATGTTCAAAAAAGCGCGCAGACCGGCAGCGGATAGCTCGCCCAAGCCGGGAGCCAGACGCGGCGGCGGAAGCCCACTCTCCGGCGAGGCGATGCGTGCAGCAGATGGCATTATCTTTGAGTCTCTAAAGGAACTTAAAACTTATAATAGTCCATTTCTGGATTAGTACAAGGTGCTTTTAGTCTTCGTCCGATGGACCGTAGCACCGGCCGGGCACGTGCGACCGTAGTGTCTCGGCCAGTTCGGAGGCGGTGCAGTCGGCCGGAACCACCCGTCGCTGCACGCGCGGATCGCTTTTCAGCGACCATTCGATCGTCCGATACGCCGTTCCCCACGGCGGTTCGACCGGCTCCGACAGGCGGCATTCCTGAAGCTTGAGCGCGGACTGCTTGCGCATCGTCGATGCAATGTTGGCAAATGACTGACGCGCGGCGGTATTGGCGGGCATGGCACATTCCTCATCTGATCGGCTCGCCGCCTAACGGTTGAAGGCGGCGCTGGTTCGGGCGCGATTGGAGTTTGTGCGTCAAAAATTAAGCGCGGCTTAACGCGAATGCTTGTCGACATGCACGCGGCGAAATGCCGCCTTCAAACGTGAGAAACGGCGGTCGCGCGGCGGTCAAGCGATGTTTGGCATTTTTGCCACGCCGTGTGCGGAGTGTTTTGCATCCCTCCGCGTTACTGTATATTCGTACAGCTTGTCCGCAACAAGGAGTTTGCCGATGAACCCACGCAACGAGTCGCTCGAAGCCGCCGCGCTCGAACGTTTCATGCGCGCGACACGCGCCGTCAACGCGGCTTTCGACGCCACGCGCGTCGAACCGGACGACCAACAAGACGGCCAGTTCGCCGCCCGCGCGCTCGACCGACTGGACGCCGCGCTGCTGGAACTGGACACTTCCGAGCGGTCGCTCGACGCCATCCTCTCGCGCAGAGCGGATCACTAATTCACGGAGCGGACCTCTTGAAGCTCGCATTGCTTACCATCGCTGTCTTGCTCGGTTCATCCACGGCTATTGCTGCCGAGCGTTACACGGAAGTCTGGAATCCGCCCGAGGTCCAGACCACGAAATCCAAGAACAAGGCGCGTGTGCCGACGCAGAACACCGCGCAGAGCACGGCGAAGAAGAAACGCAAAGGCGCCACGGCCGTCAAGCAGGTGGCGGATAAAGGCACGGTCGAATCGGCGGGCGCTGCGGCGGTACCAAGCAGGCCGTCGGCGTCATCGTCATCGCGCAAGCCGGCAGAACCGGTGATTCCGCGCAAGATCGAACCAAACGGACAGGTCATGCGGGTTTGAAGCGCGGGTTTGAATCGATTCGCTACAAAACAAAAGGGGCGCGCAACATTGGTTGAGCGCCCCTTTTGTTTTGCGGTCTGTCTCGAACGTTGTTTGCAAACCGTTCAGGCGGTTATATGCGACCCATGAGCAACAGCACGATGACCACGATCAGCACGATGCCCAAGATACCGCTCGGCCCGTAACCCCAGCTACGGCTATGCGGCCACGACGGGATTGCGCCCACCAGCAGCAAGATCAGGATAATCAGCAGTATGGTTCCGATCGTCATTTTGTCTTCTCCTTATCGAAAGATCGCCTTGAACCGGCCCCGCCATGGTCTCCCACGCAGCGACACGTCGAGTGGCGGCTTTCGGCCGCCAGCCGGTCGGGTTGCGATCGACGAGTGGTGTTTAGCAATAGCTGTGCCGCAGCGGCTCAGGCTTATGGATAAAGGCTAGACGCGCAATCGAACGGTTGCGCGGTTAAGGCGGATTGTCGAAAAGGGAGTTGATGCAGATGGGGGTGGGCAAAACTTGCACGGCGCGGATCGGACTCTGCGCCGTGCAATTGCGTGGGATGCGAAAGGGATGCGAAACGGATGCGAAAACGAACGCTTAGAAGATACCGCGAAAGGCCCAGAAAAGTCCGCCCGCGAGGATGATCGACACCGGCAAGGTCAGCACCCAAGCCAGCGCGAGACTACGCACGGTGCGCCATTGAAGACCGGAGCCGTTCGCGGCCATCGTGCCCGCGACGCCCGACGACAGCACGTGTGTCGTGCTCACCGGCAAGCCGTAAACGTCGGCGGCGCCGATGGTCAGCATCGCGACCAGTTCCGCCGAAGCGCCTTGTCCATATGTCAGATGCGTCTTGCCGATACGCTCGCCCACCGTCACCACGATGCGCTTCCAGCCGACCATCGTGCCAAGCCCGAGCGCGACGGCCACCGCTACCTTCACCCAGGTCGGGATGAACTTGGTGGCGTGATCGATCTGCGCCTTGTAGTTGGTGAGCACGGCGGAATCGTCCTTCGTGAAGGCCGGCGCTTTTTGCTTTTCCATCAGACGCAGCGCTTCCGATGCCACGTACATGTCGTTACGCACGTTGCGCACCGTTCCCTGCGGCAAATTGGCGATGGTTTCGCTTGGACGCACTTTCGCATCGATGGAATCGATCAGATTTTTCAGCGACGGAACCGTGTCCGGCGCAAGCGTCTTCGTCTGCACGTAATGCTCGACGGCGCCGCGTGAATCCGTGGCGGCAGGCTTGCCATCGGCGTAACGCTGCAGCACTTCGGATGCGTTGTGGCTGACCGAGAGAAAGGTCTGCGTTTCCTCGGCCGTGACGGCCTTGTTGAGCGCGTAGGCGGTCGGCACCGTGCCGATCAGAATCAGCATGATGAGGCCCATGCCTTTCTGGCCGTCGTTGGAGCCGTGCGCGAACGAAACGCCCGTGCAGGTGAGAATCAGCAGGCAGCGAATCCAGAAGGGCGGCGGCGTGTTTTTTTCCGGTTCCTTGTAGAGCGCGGGCACGCGCACGACCAGCTTCATCACGTAGAGCAAAAAGCCCGCGGCGATAAAGCCGACCAGCGGCGAAAGCAGCAGCGACTTGCCGACCGAGGTCGCTTGCGCCCAATCGACACCGGACGTTCCGTTCGCGCCGTGCAGCATCTGGTTCATCAGCCCGACGCCGATCACGGAGCCGATGAGCGTATGCGAACTGGAAGACGGCAAGCCGAGCGCCCACGTGCCGAGGTTCCAGATAATCGCCGCGATCAGGAGCGCAAAGACCATCGCGAAGCCCTGCGAGCTCCCCACGCCGATGATCAATTCCACGGGCAGCAGTTGCAGGATACCGAAGGCCACCGCGCCGCTCGAGACCAGCACGCCGACGAAGTTCCACGCGCCGGACCAGACGACAGCCAGATTCGGTGTAAGCGAATGCGTGTAGATGACGGTGGCGACGGCGTTCGCGGTATCGTGAAAGCCATTGACGAACTCAAAGCCGAGCGCGATCAAAAGCGCAATGCCAAGCAAGATGTACGGAAACGCTGACGATTCGCGTACGGGCGAGAGGTCTTCGAAAAGATGCGTGACGCAATAAACGGCGCCTGCCGCGATGGCGATTAGAAAGAGCAGCAGGGCAAGCCGTTGCCCGGTGGTGCGGCCCTGACGGCCTGTAGAAAGAGCAAAGTCGTTCATGTCGCGTCCTTGGCTTGAGCGGGGCTTGCGCGAATCGGTGAAAGCGCAATGCGCCATGTTTCACTCGCCGTGTGTCGATTTCGTGACTGCGAGAATGATTGGCATTCGTATGAATTAAAACGGCTTTCTGGCCTATCGTTCGTGGCCGTGTACGCGCGCCGATATAATGCGCAACGCGATGCGGGAGGCAATCGATGAACGAAACAGCACCCTCCGCCACGGCCGATTCATTGGCAGTTGGTGGCGCTGTCTGGCTGCAAAGCGGCGACGCGACTCTTGGCGGCGCGGCGCGTATTGCGCTGCTCGCGGCGATTCGCGCTAACGGATCGATCACGGCGGCGGCAAAGGCCGTCGGCATGAGCTACAAGGCGGCCTGGGATGCGGTCGACACCATGAACAATCTCGCTGGCGAGCCACTCGTGATTACCGCGAGCGGTGGGCGGGGCGGAGGCGGAACCACATTGACATCGGCGGCGCGGCGTCTCATCGAAACCTACCAAGCGGTCGAACGCGAACATCGCAAGTTTCTTCAACAAGCGGGCATGGCTATGGAAGGCTTCGCCCGCGACTGGCAACTCATAGGGAGACTAGGAATGAAAACGAGTGCACGCAATCAACTGGCGGGGAAAGTCACCAAAGTCACGCGCGGTGCGGTGAACGACGAAATCGAACTGGGCTTGCCGGGTGGACAGACGATCGTTGCCGTGGTTACGCACGAAAGCAGCGAATCGCTCGGTCTCAAGGAAGGCAGCGAAGCGTTCGCGCTCATCAAGGCGTCGTGGGTCATGCTGATGGAAGACGCGCCCGCGAAGATTTCGGCACGCAATCAGTTGCGTGGCACGGTGGCGAGTGTGACGAAGGGCGCCGTGAACGCCGAAGTGACATTGACGCTGGACGACGCAACCACGGTGACCGCGATCATCACGAACCGCAGCGCCGATACACTTGGCCTCGCAGAAGGTCAGAAAGCTGTTGCAGTGATCAAGGCTTCCAGCGTGATCATTGGTGTGAACGACTGAGGCTTGCAGAGACTGCGGCTGCTCAGGCGGCCGCTCAAGCAACCGCGAACGGCACCGCCAGCGCCTCGGTCCGACGCGCTGGAATTCGATAATTTTGCACTTTCCAGCGCGCCCGGATATACGGCCGCTCGTGGCCGGACAGTTCCAGCGCGATCTGCGTGATCCACTGCTGAGTAGGCACCGGCACGCCATGCAACGCGATCACGACCGCAGCCAGGCTCGCCGCGACCGGTCCCGGTGATAGCGTTTTCGCCGCTTGCGCCCGCCACGCGATGCACGCGAAAGCAACGGCCACCACTGCGCCAAGCAAACCTCCCGCGACCACTTCCGAGATCGAATGCGCGTTCAGCACGACACGCGACACGCCCACCATTACACCGATAACAAGTCCCAGCACGATCGCTGTGACGCGCAACGACGCGCGCATCGACAACGCGGCGACGAATAGCGCAACCGGCAGTACAGCCGTCGACATCAACGCATGACCGCTGATGCCGGTGAAATCCAGATCGCGCACGCCGATTCCCCAACCGATAAACGCGATCTTGCTCAACGCCACGAGTCCGCTGGCAACACCGAGCAACCCGAGCCACGCGCACGCGTATTTCCATCGATAGCCGACGGCGAGCCACGCCGCAACCACGACCGCCAACGGCGCCATGACGCCGACGCTGCCGAAAGCGGTAACGAAAAACCAGGTTGAGGCTGATGGAAAAAGGTTCATTGCAGAGCTTGGGAATAGAGGTTGCTGCAGTGCGACATGGAGCGTGCTTCTCGCACCGGCTGTCACGACTGCGTGGAGAAGACCTTGGAGTATACCTGCTGGGACAATCCCTAATTATGCGACTCGGCCGAAAAGATGATGTCAGTTACGTCGTGTAACTTCGGTTAAAAATTCTCTTTTGTCTTGATTGCCTTGCAATTCGTCCCGATATATGAGTTTTCGAGTTGCTCGAAACCATCTTTTTGATGTTATTGTGCGATGCACAACCGGCCACGTCTTGTCATCACCAAAACAAAGTGCCTTCTGATTCGCTTATTCGTAGAGGACCCAGCCAAATGTCGAAAAGCCTTACCAAGCTCTGGTTGCGTGGCTTGAGACGCCTGGTCGCCAGTCAAGTCGAACCCTTGCGTGTGCCGAAGTCGCGTCCCTCAACAAAGCCAGCCCGACCGAAAAGCGTCAAGACAAAACTCAAGTCGGGCGCTGCTACCAAGGCAGCCACTGTGCGCAGTGGCTCAGGCGTTGGTGCGCAGCCGACGGCGCGGGAGTCGCGAGTTCGTCCGCGCGCGTCCGCTTGGGCTTTGGGAAAGTGGATGCGTTCCTATCATTCCGCGCCGCCGACGGGTGGACGCTTCGTCAACCATGTTTCGTACGCGCTGTACACGCCGCCGCAAGCCGAACTCGAACGCGTGCCGCTCGTCGTCATGTTGCATGGCTGTCAGCAGAATGCCGATGATTTTGCGCAAGGAACGCGCCTCAATCTTCTCGCCGACAAATTTGGTTTCGCCGTGCTGTATCCCGAACAGTCTAAGCATGATCATGCGCATCGTTGCTGGCGCTGGTACGACGCGTCCGGCAACGGAGGCGGCGGCGAGGCGGCGTCGATCGTATCGCTGGTCAAGGCGATCGTCGCCGAGCATGGTTTCGACGCGGAGCGCGTCTATCTCGCCGGCATGTCGGCGGGTGCGGGCATGTCCGCCTTGTTGGCGGTCCGATATCCGCAACTGTTCGCCGCTGTCGGCTTGCACTCTGGGGTAGTGTTCGGCGAGGCTAGTTCGGCAATCGGCGCGATGGATGTCATGCGTCGCGGCAGTCGCAACGACCCCGTCACGCTCGTCGATGCTGCCGTCGACACGCGCGAATATCCCGGAATGCCGGCGATCATCGTTCACGGCGAACTGGATTCGGTCGTGTCGCCGTCCAACGCCGAACAATTGACGCAACAATTTTTGCGTCTCAACGGTTTCGTCGATGCCGCCGGTGCTCCGCGCGCAGGCGAATTGCGTGAAGAGAAGCAAGCGGACGGCGTCGTGCGCGACTACTTCAAGAATGGCCGACGCGTCGTCAAGAGCGTGGTCGTTCGCGGGTTGGGCCACGCGTGGGCGGGCGGCGACGATACCGTGGCTTTCCATTCAGCCAAGGGTCCGGACTCGTCAGCCGTGATGTGGGAGTTCTTCAAACATCAACGCCGTTCCAGCGAGTCCGCGCACGCGGCTTTCGTTGCTTAGAGCAGTCCGTACGACAATTTCAAGTGTTGCAAATTAGTCTTTAGTATCAGGAATCTAGCCGATAAGACTTGCGTCGGATCAGGGATTACCCTATAGTTACATCCATAGGTAGTTACCCCAGTATCCAAGCGAGGCCCACCATGTTCCTGCTCAGCCGCATTTTCCTGTTTCTGACGAAGTCCGCCGACCAACGCGATCGCGAACGCGACGACGCATATTTGGCCGAAGCCACCGACATTTACGATCTCGAATATCGCATGAAGCGCCTGGATCAGCGTGCTGGCACGCGTCATCCGACGTGGATGGCGAACTAAGCAGTATGCTTTCAGAGCGTTAATAAAAAAGCCGCGGGAATTGTCCAGCGGCTTTTTTCATTTGCAACGCCCAAGAAAATGCCGGTTTCGCGAGCCGGCATTTTCTTTTGTCCGACTCGCTCAGACGAGCTTCACGCGCACATCGACGTTGTTGCGCGTCGCGTTCGAATACGGGCAGACCTTGTGAGCCGCATCGACGAGCGCTTGTGCTTCCGCTTGGTCAAGTCCCGGCAGCGCGATGCGCAATTCGATATCCAGCGCAAAGCCGCCCGCATCATTAGGGCCGACGCCCACGTCGGCGGTGACGGTCGTATCCGCCGGAACCGTACGCTTTTGCTGGCCGGCGACGAATTTCATCGCGGAAAGAAAGCACGCCGAGTAGCCCGCCGCGAACAATTGTTCCGGATTCGTTCCTTCCGCGCCCGTGCCGCCCAAGGCCTTCGGTGCGCTCAACTTCACGTTCAGTTGTTCGTCGGATGACACCGCGCGTCCGTCGCGTCCACCGGTGCTCGTCGCGGTTGCCTTGTACAGGATGCTCATCGCTTTTCTCCTTGAATTCGTCGCCTTGTTCGGCGCGGAAGGGTTGGACTTGACTGTCGGTCATCGTTGCGTCGACCACGGATAGAAATATATCGCGCTAATCATTAGCGTGCAAATTAAATTTCACCGAAGGTGTGATTAGGGAATGGCTATCAGCGTTCTAAATACTCATTGAGCGATGCCCGCAGCCTGACCAAATCGCTGCGCAGGCGCACTAATTCGTCGACATCCGATCCAGCCGCGCAAAAGATCTCAGGCGGAATGGCACGCGCGGATTGCCGCAGCGACCGGCCTTGCGCCGTCAAGCGCACGTGCACCTGCCGTTCATCCTCGACGCCGCGTATGCGCACAACGTACCCCTGCGCCTCCAGGCGCTTGAGTAGCGGCGTGAGCGTGGCGGAATCGAGCGACAGGCGCGCGGCGATTTCCTTCACGGTGAGATTGTCGCTTTCCCACAGCACGAGCATCGCCAAATACTGCGGATAGGTGAGGCCGAGTTTGTCGAGCATCGGCTTGTAGGTTTTCGTCATCGCGAGCGATGTCGAATAGAGCGCGAAGCAGATTTGCTGATCGAGTTCGAGCGGGAAGTCGTCGGGCGAGGTCATGGCGAAGCGCCGCAAAAGGCCGTATCGGCCAATGACGTTAGTGTACGGAAAACGCTTCGCGCGCGAGGATTCGGGGCATCAGATGCCCGGTGTATCCGATGCATTAGGCATATCCGGCGTGTCCGGCGACTGCACGCCGAAGCAGCCGCGATAGGTCGCATAGAACGAGCAGTAGAGCGCGGTCGTGACGAGAATCGACGCGGGCATGAGCACCGCCAACGCCATCTCCTGACTCACGCCGAGCGCCTGCATCAGCGCGGTCAGGCCGAACGATACGGCAAGCGCCACCGCAATCCACAACACGCCGTAAAGCACGAAGGCGCCGCGATTGCGCCAGCACGACACGAGGCTGAAGAACAGCGCCTTCGCGGGCGTCACGTCGTGCCATGCAACGAGAATGGGCGCGAACCAGAACAGCATGGCCACTGGAATGTAGCAGGCCATCGCCACCAGCACGGCGAGCGGGCTGAAGCTCGCGGCCACGGTTTCGGGGTCGCCGGCGGGGCCGTCGCCCATCATCAGGCCGAGCAGCGTGCCGCCGTCGACCAGTGCCGATGCCGCGAAGATCACTGCCATCGCCACGACGTAGATCGCGCCGAGCGCGAGCAGACGGCGCGCGACCACGGTGCCGTAGGAGCGGAAGCCATCGACGAGAACGGTCGGCCAAACGGGCTTGCCCGCGATGGTGTCGCGGCAGGCGGCCATGAAACCCACCGCGATGCCCGGAATGAACAGCAACGGCAGCAACGGTCCAATGAGCGGCACGCGCGAAATCAGCGTCATCACGAACAGATAAGCGAAGAACACGGTGAGGAACGCAAACGGATTGCGGCGAAACAGCCAGATGCCCTGGCGGAACCATACATAGCCGGTCTTGGCGGGAACTTCGATCAGTCGCATGAGCAGAGTGGAAGGTTACTGATTGAGGCTGGCAGCGGCTTTGACGCGCTCGCGCAGAATGCGTTCGAAATGGCCGGGATCGTGCGGTTTCAACATCTGCGCCTCGCGCGGACGGTAAAAATCGTACAGGCGCGAGACCCAGAAGCGCATGGCGCCGGCGCGCAGCATGTCGTTCCAGTGGCGTTCCTCGGCGGGCGTGAAGGGGCGCACGGTTTGATAAGCGCGCAGCATTGCGTCGACACGCGCGGGGTCAAGCGCGCCGCTTTCGAGATCGACGCACCAGTCGTTCACGGTCACGGCGACGTCGAAGAGCCACTTGTCGACGCCCGCGAAGTAGAAGTCGAAGAACCCGCCGAGCCGTGCGTGATCGCGGCCCGGCGCGAACAGCACATTGTCGCGAAACAGATCGCAGTGGCACGGCCCGTCCGGCAGCGCGGCGTAGTCCGCCGACGTGAAAAACGCGGCCTGATGCACAAGCTCGGATTCGATCAGTTCGCGCTGCGGCGCGCTCAGGAAGTCAACGATGGCCGGCAAGTTCTCCTGCCACCACGCGAGGCTGCGCAAGTTCGGCTGATGCCGCGGAAAATCGCGCCCGGCGAGATGCATGCGCGCGAGCATCTGACCGACTTCGATGCAATGCGCGGGCGTTGGCTTGAGTTCCGGCGCGCCTTCGAGTTTCGTGACGATGGCAGCGGGCTTGCCGTGCAGCATGCCGAAGAGCGAGCCGTCGCTGCGCGGCATGGGATCGGGAACCGGCACGCGATGCGCGGCCAGATGGCGCATCAGATCGAGATAGAACGGCAGTTGCGTCGCCGTGAGATTCTCGAAGATCGTGAGCACGTATTCGCCGCGCGTGGTCGTGAGAAAAAAGTTGCTGTTCTCGATGCCCGACTGGATGCCGCGCAATTCGACGACATCGCCGAGATCGTAGTGTTGCAGCCAGTCGCCGAGTTCGGCGTCAGAGACGGGGGTGAATACGGCCATGCAGAAACTTGGGTCAGGTTGAGAAGCCCGTGGCGGGCCGGTGAACGGCGCAGTCGCGTGAGCACTGCGTGAAGATGCCCGCTCAGACGAGCGGGCGCAAACAACCCGTGGATCAGTAGCGCACGCTCACCGATGGCAGGCGCGTGCTTGCCTTGCCGTTATCGCGGACTTGCGGCGAGGTGTCGTAAGGCGAACTCATCTGATAGCGCGTGCCGAAGTTCGAATGCACGTTGATCTCGACGGGCTTGCCCTTGTCGCGATATTCGGTGATCTCGGTGCCGTTGGTGCTGAGTTCGTGGAAGCTCGGCATGCGCGGCGGCGAAATCTCGACCTTCGAACTCGCGTTCGCGGGCGGGCGGTTGATGGCCTTCAGATCAGGCAGGCCAGCGGCTTCTTCCTGCGACATTTGTGGCTGTGCGCCCGCCTGCTCGGCCTGGAGGGTTTGCGCCGTGGCGCCTACACTTGCGACGGCAAGGACGGCCGCGGCGGCGGCGAAATAGAGCGGCTTCATGTCAGTTCTCCAGGCGATGGCCGGATTCTAGCAAAACGCGAACCCCATGCCGGCGGAACGCCTTATTTTGCGCTGCTTCGCGGATTTCGGCCGGAACGTTCAAAAAGCTGTTGCGCGCCGTGTTCGCACGCACTTGCGCGGCGCGGGGGCTTCATGGTTCTTGCATGCTTCCGTGTTAATGTCGATGACTACGAGGGCATCAGACACGCATACAAGATCATGACAAACGACCGGACTCAGACCACTCAGGGAACGCCTGCAAACGACTTCCCGACCGAATCATTCGACGACCCCGCAGCCGCCGTCTCGCGGGTCTCCGCCATCTACGAAGCCAACACCGCTTTCCTGCGCGACGCGTTCGCGCGGTATCGGCGCAACGAGCAGTTCACGCATCGCGTGCGCGCGTGCTATCCGTTCGTGCGCGTGCGTACCGAGCTCAACACGCAGATCGACTCGCGGCGCTCGTATGGTTTCGTCGCCGGGCCTGGCATCTTCGAAACTACGCTCACGCGTCCGGATCTCTTTGGCGATTATTATCGCGAGCAGTTGCGGCTCTTGACGAAGAACCATCATGTGGGCATTGAAGTGGGCGTGTCGGCGCAACCCATTCCTATTCACTTCGCGTTCGCCGAAGGCATCCATCTCGAAGGCGATCTCGACCGTGATCGCCTGCTCGCCATGCGCAATGTCTTCGATACCCCGGACCTCGCGCTGCTCGACGATCGCATCGTGAACGGCACGTATCAGCCCGCCGCGGGCGAGCCTCATCCGCTTGCGCTCTTCACGGCGGCGCGGGTGGATTTTTCGCTGCATCGGCTGCGGCACTACACGGCGACTTCCCCCACGCATTTTCAGAACTACGTGCTTTATACGAATTACCAGTTCTATATCGACGAGTTCGTGAAGCTCGGCCGCACGCTGATGTCGCGCGCGGATGACGAGGAAACGCGCGCGTATCGCTGCGAGTATTCGTCGTTCGTCGAACCGGGCGATGTCGTCACCTACAACGCCAATCTCGGCGAGCAACCGGAGGAAGGCGCGCCAATCGCGCGTCTGCCGCAGATGCCCGCGTATCACCTGAAGCGCGCGGATGGCAGCGGCATCACGATGGTGAACATCGGCGTGGGGCCGTCGAACGCAAAGACCATTACGGATCACATCGCGGTGCTGCGTCCGCACGCGTGGGTCATGCTCGGGCATTGCGCGGGCTTGCGGAACACACAGCGTCTGGGCGATTACGTGCTGGCGCACGGCTATGTGCGCGAGGATCACGTACTGGATGACGACCTGCCGCTGTGGGTGCCGATTCCCGCGCTGGCGGAAGTGCAGGTCGCGCTCGAGAAGGCCGTTGCGCAGGTGACACAACTCGAAGGCGTGGAACTGAAGCGCGTGATGCGCACGGGCACCGTCGCGAGTGTGGACAACCGGAATTGGGAATTGCGCGATCATCGCGAGCCGGTGCAGCGGCTGTCGCAAAGCCGCGCGATCGCGCTCGATATGGAAAGCGCGACCATCGCCGCGAACGGCTTCCGGTTCCGCGTGCCTTATGGGACGTTGCTATGCGTGTCGGACAAGCCGCTGCATGGCGAACTCAAGCTGCCGGGCATGGCCGATCAGTTTTATCGTGCGCAAGTGGATCAGCATTTGCAGATCGGCGTGAAGGCAATGGAACTGCTGCGCATGAATGGCCTGTCGCGGTTGCACAGCCGGAAGTTGCGCAGCTTTGCGGAGGTGGCGTTTCAGTGAGACGTCGAAACGCGAAGAAGCGAAGCGGGCGGTCTTCTTCAAGGCGGCTCGTGCGTGGCTGAAGATTGCGATGCGCCATGCAGCGGCTCGACAGCGAACCCCTATGCGGGAGCCGGCAAACTCCAGTATTCGATTCGGAAGACTACGCTTTATGGGCGTGTGTCAGAGAGATGCTGCTCGTGAATGAGGCGAGAGAGGGGAAAGGGCGAGAGGGAAGATAGCGATTCCGCTCGCCCGACAGCCTTCGAATCACAAATAAAACATCCGGTCCTCATCCGACTTACCTTCCGCCGGTTGCTCTGCCGCGCCTTCGCGATCTTCATAGAAGCGCAGCACCGCATCGAGCACTTGATCGGGGTCGTCGATCACTTGCATGAGTCCAAGATCTTTTTCGCCGATGACGCCATTGGTCAACAGCGTGTTCTTGAACCAGTCGAGCAAGCCGGCCCAAAATTCGGCGCCCACCAGCACGATAGGCACGTGGCGCGACTTCTTGGTCTGAATGAGCGTGAGCACTTCGGCCAGTTCGTCAAGCGTGCCGAAGCCGCCCGGCATCACGACGACCGCATCCGAATTCTTGACGAACGTGACCTTGCGCGTGAAGAAGTGACGGAAGCGCAGCGAGATGTCCTGCCATTGATTGCCCGACTGCTCGTGCGGCAATTCGATGTTGAGACCCACCGACGGCGACTTGCCCGCATGCGCGCCTTTATTGGCTGCTTCCATGATGCCGGGACCGCCGCCGGAGATCACGGCAAAGCCTGCATCCGAGAATTTTTGCGCGATTTCAATGGTCCGCTGATAGTACGGCGACTCGGGTTTAAGACGCGCGGAACCGTAGATGCTGATGGCAGGACGGATCTCCGAGAGGTACTCGGTAGCCTCGATAAACTCTGCCATAATCGTGAACATCTGCCACGATGCGCGAGCCTTTTTGGCCGTCGCGCGCTCTTGATCTGCGAGCGATCGCAGACTCGGAATCACTTTTCTCTTGTTCATAATGCCTGAAGAACGAAGTCTTGAAGGTAAGACCCTGCTATTGGTCGACGGTTCTAGCTACTTGTACCGGGCTTACCATGCCATGCCTGACCTGCGCGGCCCCGACGGCGGGCCGACCGGCGCACTGTATGGAATGATCAACATGCTGCGACGCCTTAGGCGTGAAACCAATGCAGAGTATAGCGCGTGCGTCTTCGACGCCAAAGGCAAGACGTTTCGCGACGACTGGTACGCCGACTACAAGGCCAACCGGCCTCCCATGCCCGAAGACCTTTCGAAGCAGATCGAGCCTATTCACGTCGCCGTGCGTGCGCTCGGCTGGCCGCTCGTGATGATCGAAGGCGTCGAAGCCGACGACGTCATCGGCACGCTCGCGGTTCAGGCCGAAAAGCGCGGCATGAAAGTGATCGTCTCGACGGGCGACAAGGATCTGGCTCAACTCGTGACGGATCATGTCACCCTCATCAATACGATGACCAACGAAACGCTCGATCGCGCCGGCGTCATCGCCAAGTTCGGCGTGCCGCCGGAACGTATCGTCGATTATCTTTCGCTCATCGGCGATACGGTCGATAACGTGCCGGGCGTCGAAAAGTGCGGCCCCAAGACTGCGCTCAAGTGGCTCACGCAATACGACTCCCTTGATGGCATCGTAGAACATGCGGGCGAGATCAAAGGTGCGGTAGGAGACAATCTGCGCAAGGCTCTGGACTTCCTGCCCATGGCTCGCAAGCTCGTTACCGTACACACGGAATGCGACCTGGCGTCGCAGATCGCGTCGATCGACGAAACGCTCGAAAGCCGTCCCGAGTCGCGCGACGAATTGCGCGACGTGTTCCTGCGTCACGGCTTCAAGACTTGGCTGCGTGAAGTCGAAATCGCGGATGCCGTCGAAGGCCCGACCGACACGCCGCCCGCCGAAGTCACGGAGATCGTCCACCACTACGAGACGGTGCAGACGTGGGAACAGTTCGGCGCGTGGCTCGAACGCATCGATGCCGCCGAGATCACTTCGTTCGATACCGAAACCACCGCGCTCGACCCGATGACCGCGCAAATCGTCGGCTTGTCCATCTCGGTCGAACCGGGTCATGCCGCATATGTTCCGCTCGCGCATCGCGGGCCGGACGCACCCGTGCAACTGCCGCGCGATGAAGTGCTCGCGAAGCTCAAGCCGTGGCTCGAAGACGAATCGAAGAAGAAGGTCGGCCAGCATCTGAAATACGATGAGCAGGTGCTCGCCAATTACGGCATCGTCATGCGCGGCGTCGAGCATGACACGTTGTTGCAGTCGTACGTGCTGGAGTCGCATCGGCCGCATGACATGGACAACCTCGCGCTGCGGCACTTGGGCGTGAAGACCATCAAATACGAGGACGTCGCGGGCAAGGGCGCGTCGCAAATCGGTTTCGACGAAGTCGCGCTCGACAAAGCCGCCGAGTATGCCGCCGAAGATGCGGACATCACCTTGCGTCTGCATCAGGCGCTTTACCCGCAAGTCGTGCAGGAAGAGGGCTTGTTGAAGGTGTATCGCGAGATCGAATTGCCGACTTCGCGCGTGTTGCGCAAGATGGAGCGCAACGGCGTGCTGATCGATCGCGCGAAGCTCGACACGCAGAGCAACGAGATCGCCAAACGGCTGATCGACTTGCAAACGGAAGCCTATGAACTGGCGGGCGGCGAATTCAATCTCGGGTCGCCCAAGCAGATCGGACAGATCTTCTTCGAGAAACTCGAATTGCCGGTGGTGAAGAAGACGCCGAGCGGCGCCCCTTCCACCGACGAAGAAGTGCTGCAAAAACTCGCCGAGGATTATCCGCTGCCGAAGGTGCTGCTCGAACATCGCGGGCTGTCGAAGCTCAAGTCCACTTATACGGATAAGCTGCCGCGCATGGTGAATGCATCGACGGGACGCGTGCATACGAACTATGCGCAGGCTGTCGCGGTGACAGGGCGCTTGTCGTCGAACGAGCCGAACTTGCAGAACATCCCGGTGCGAACGGGCGAAGGCCGGCGCATCCGCGAGGCGTTCATCGCGCCGCCGGGTTGCAAGATCGTATCGGCGGATTACTCGCAGATCGAGCTGCGCATCATGGCGCATATCTCGGGTGACGAATCGTTGTTGCGCGCGTTCAAGGAAGGCGAGGACGTGCACCGCGCGACCGCGTCGGAAGTGTTCGGCGTGACGCCGATCGAAGTGTCGAACGACCAGCGTCGTATCGCCAAGGTGATCAATTTCGGCTTGATCTATGGCATGAGTTCGTTCGGGCTCGCGTCGAATCTCGGCATCACGCGCGACGCGGCGAAGCTTTATATCGACCGCTATTTCGCGCGTTATCCGGGCGTTGCCGACTACATGGAGCGCACACGCGTGACCGCGAAGATGAACGGCTACGTGGAGACCGTGTTCGGCCGGCGTCTGTGGCTGCCGGAGATCAACGGCGGCAGTGGTCCGCGTCGTCAGGCGGCCGAACGCGCGGCCATCAACGCGCCCATGCAGGGAACGGCCGCTGATCTCATCAAGTTGTCGATGATCGCGGTGCAGGACTGGATCGAGGCTACGAATATCCACGCGAAGATGATCATGCAGGTACACGATGAACTGGTGCTCGAAGTTCCCGAAGAGGAACTGCCCGAAGTCAGGAAGCGCTTACCCGAATTGATGTGTGGCGTCGCCAAGCTGAACGTGCCGCTCGTGGCTGAGGTGGGCGTCGGCAATAACTGGGAAGAAGCACACTGAGCAAAAAGAGCGCGCTGAATGCCGGACATGCGAGGCCGGCCATTGCAAGTGCGCCGCGCGTTCAAGCAGAATGGTTTTTGGAAGGTGAGACATCGGGCCGACATGTCGTCGAACGTACGTGCGGTCCGAGGCTCGGTAAGTTGATTACTCCGCGTGCGGAGAAAAATTCGGGAGAGCTTTATGCATCGATTCATCATCGTCGGCGGAGGGGCCGGCGGTCTCGAATTGGCGACTCGTCTCGGCGACCGTTTCGGTACGACGGACAGTAAAACGGCACCGCGTGCACAAGTCACGCTGGTGGACCGTAATCCCACGCATATCTGGAAGCCGCTTCTGCATGAAGTGGCCGCAGGCAGCATGGACCCGTTCACGCAGGAACTCGAATACGCCGCGCAGGCCATGTGGCACGGCTTCGAGTTTCAGCAGGGCGAGTTGATCGCGCTGAACCGCGCGACAAAACGCATTACCATCAGCGCGTTGCGCGACGACGAAGCGGGCGAGGTCTTGCCGCAGCGCGAGCTGGAATACGACACGCTCGTCATTGCCATCGGCAGCACGACGCATTTCTTCGGCGTCGAAGGCGCGCAGCAACATTCCATCGCGCTCGATACAGTTGGCCAGGCCGAGCTCTTTCGCAAGCGGCTCATCGCGGCATGCATGCGCGCCGAGCACTTTGCGCCGGAACCGGTGGCGGCGGGCATCGACGATTCCGAAGGGCCGCCCGTGCCGCTCGGTTCGCCGAACGCGCCGCGCATTCAGGTGGCGATCGTCGGTGCGGGTGCGACGGGCGTGGAATTGTCGGCGGAACTGCGCAACACGGCGCACGTGCTTTCCGCGTACGGTTTGCACAAGCTGGATCCGAAGCACGACATCGGTATCGTGCTGATCGAAGCGGGGCCGCGCATTCTGCCCGCGCTGCGCGACACGGTATCGACCGCGACGGCCGAGCTATTGACGAAGCTGGGCGTGTCCTTGATGACGGGCGAAACCGTCGCGGAAGTCTCGCGCGATTCCATTCGCACGGCGAGCGGCAAGACCATTCGCGTGGACCTCACGGTGTGGGCGGCGGGCATCAAGGCGCCGGCCATTCTCTCGCAGCTCGACGGCTTGCCGACCAATCGTCTCGGCCAGCTCATCGTGCGCCGCACGCTGCAAACGGAAGCCGACGACAACATATTCGCCCTGGGCGATTGCGCCGCGTGTCCGTGGCCCGGCAACGAGCGCGGTGTGCCGCCGCGCGCGCAGGCGGCGCATCAGCAGGCGAGCTTTCTCTTCAAGGCTTTCGAGCGCCGCATGAACGGTAAATCGCTGCCGGAATATACGTATCGCGATTTCGGTTCGCTCGTGTCGCTCGGTCGCTATAGCGCGGTCGGCAGCCTGATGGGCGGGCTCATCGGCGGCAACATGATGATCGAAGGCCTCTTCGCGCGCTTCATGTACATGTCGCTGTATCGGCTGCATATCGCCGCGCTCCACGGCTACGCGCGCATGGTGCTCGACACCATCGCGCACTGGCTGCGCCGGTCCACCGCGCCGCGCGTCAAGCTGCACTGAGCTGCATCGACGCTGCAAAGCTGTTTAGAATGAGCGGCGCGCTTTGTGATATGTCGGGCGCGTTCGCTTGGGAGTCGTACAGCGCCGCGCGTCGTGAAGCCTTGAACACGCTCGCGCGGTTCCAGAATCCATGCCGCCGGCCGCGCGAATCGACGCCTGCCGGCGCTTGCCGCGGGAGCTTTGCATGCTTACCCCTGAAGTCGACAGCCTCATTCCCCACGTTCCGTTCGACCGTCGCAACTTCATCAAGGCAGCTTTCGGCACAGGCTTCGCAGCGTGCGTGCTGCCCGTGTCGGCACAAACCATTCATACCGATGACGCGGGTCTCGAAGCCGGCGCCGTGGGCGTGCGCGGCGCGGATGGCGTGCTCGTGCCGGCGTATCGCGCGCAGCCGAAGGGCAAGACGCATCTGCCGGTCGTCATCGTGATCCACGAGATTTTCGGGGTGCACGAGCATATCGCCGATGTCTGCCGGCGCTTCGCCAAGCAAGGCTATCTTGCCATCGCGCCGGATCTCTACACGCGTCAGGGCGATGCCTCGGCGTACAAGTCCATGCAGCTTCTCAACGAGCAGCTCGTCTCGAAGGTGCCTGACTCGCAAGTGATCTCGGACATCGACGAAACCGTCAAATGGGCGGGCGAGCACGGCGGCGATCTGAAGCGGCTAGGTATCACCGGGTTCTGCTGGGGCGGGCGCATTACGTGGCTTTATGCGGAGCACAATCCGCACGTGAAGGCGGCGGTTGCATGGTACGGGCGCGTCACGGGGAACAAGACGGCGAACACGCCGAGCAACCCGATCGACAACGCGGCCGAACTCAATGTGCCTGTGCTCGGGCTATACGGCCGGCAGGATCAAAGCATTCCGCAGGACACGCTCGAACAGATGAAGCAGGCCGTGGCGAATGGCCAGCCGAAGGCGCGGGAGTCGCAGATCGTCGTGTATGACGACGCGCCGCACGCGTTCTTCGCGGATTATCGGCCGAGCTATCGCAAGGAAGACGCGGAGGATGGCTGGAAGCGCGCGCTCGCGTGGTTCCGCGAGCACGGCGTCAAGTGACGGGGCTTTACGAGCCTCAAGGTTTCGCGCCGGTCGCAACGGGCCTGCCCGGATCCGCGCTCCATTCGCTCCACGATCCCGGATACAACGCCGCGCCGTGCAGACCGGCAATCTCCATGGCGAGCGCGTTATGACACGCCGTCACGCCCGAGCCGCATTGCAGCACGATGCGGTCGGTGGGCGTGGCGCCGATCAGCGAGCCGAACGCATCGCGTAATTCGTGCGCGGTCTTGAAGCGGCCTTCCGGCGTCAAATTGTCCTTGAAGAAGCGATTCAGCGCGCCGGGAATGTGACCGCCGACGGGATCGAGCGTCTCGTTCTCGCCGCGATACCGGTCCGCGGCGCGCGCGTCGATCAGCAGATGGTCGCGCGTGCCGATGCTGCGTTCGATCGCCGGGGCATCGATGGTGACGGCAAGCGGCGCGGCGGCCTTGAACGTGCCGTCTGTCTTTTGCGGCGCGGCGGTATCGAGTGGCTGACCTGCTGCCTCCCACGCGGGCAAACCGCCGTCGATCAGCGCGACGGAATCGTGACCGAGCCAACGCAGCAGCCACCACAAACGTGACGCGTACATGCCGCCTTGCGCGTCGTAGGCGACGACTTGCTGGCCTTCGTTTAGCCCGAAGCTCGCGAGTTTTTCGACGAGCGCGCCGCGTTCGGGCAACGGATGGCGTCCGTTCGCCCCCGTCTTGACGCCGGACAAGTCGCGGTCGAGATGAAGATAGTGCGCGCCCGGAATATGACCTTGGGCATAAGCCGCTGCGCCGGATTCAGGCGCGGCGAGGTCGAATCGGCAATCGAACACGAGCACGCTGCCGGGCGCGGCGGCGAGCCGTTCGGCAAGATTCGTCGCCGAGATGAGCGTGGTGTAGTGGGTGTGCGGCATGACGGCTCCTGTGTCGGACAGAGTGTGCGCTTCGGCGCGCGACCCCGATCCCTTGCAAAGCGTCCGCGCCCGGTCGTGTCAATCGCCGCGCGCGTGAAGTGGGGATACAGCTAGTCTAAACAAAAAGGCGGACTCGAAAGCCCGCCTTTTCATGATTCCCGCGCGATAGCCGAACGGCGTTCAGATGGCCCCGAGCTGATGCCGCAGAAACTCGTGGAAATGCTGCATGCCGGATTCCATCGGACTCTGATACGGCCCGACCTGATTCTCGCCACGCGACATGAGCGCGCGCCGGCCGGCGTCCATGCGTTCGGCAATTTCATCGTCCTCACGCGCGGTTTCCATATAGGCCGCACGTTCCGCCTCGATGAATTCGCGCTCGAAAAGCGCAATCTCCTCGGGATAGTAGAACTCGACGATGTTGGTCGTCTTCTGCGTGCCCTGCGGGATCAGCCACGACACCACCAGCACGTGCGGATACCACTCGATCATGAGACCGGGGTAATACACCATCCAGATGGCGCCGAATTCGGGCGGCGTACCGTTACGGAAGCGCAGGACTTCGTCGTGCCATTTGCGATACGTCGGGCTGCCCGGCTTCTCCAGATTCTTGTGCACGCCGACGGTCTGGACGCTGTACCAGTCGCCGAATTCCCACTCGAGGTTGTCGCACGACACGAAGCTGCCGAGTCCCGGATGGAACGGCGCGACGTGATAGTCCTCCAGATAAACCTCGATGAAGGACTTCCAGTTGTAGTTGCACTCGTGCACTTCGACGTGATCGAACATATAGCCCGAAAAGTCGAAATGACGCGCCGTGCCGAGTTTCGCGAGATCGGCCGCGACATTGCGACCCGCGGCCTCGAAGAGAAGGCCTTGCCAGTTTTGCAGCGGCGTGGCGCCGAGATTCAAGCAGGGCTTGTCGGCGAAATGCGGCGCGCCGAGCAACTGGCCGTTCAGATCGTACGTCCAGCGATGCAGCGGGCAGACGATGTTGTCCGCGCTGCCGCGACCGTTCAGCATGATTGCCTGGCGATGGCGGCACACGTTCGACAGCAATTCGATATTCGACTGCTGATTGCGCACGAGCACGCGCCCTTCGCCCTCGCCAGGAAGCGCGAAATAGTTTCCCGCTTCGGGAACCATGAGTTCATGCCCGACGTAGCGTGGACCAAGCTTGAAAAGTGTTTCGATTTCGCGCGTAAGAAGCGCTTCGTCAAAGTAAGCCGTGACTGGCAACTGACTGTGAATGGCATTCAGTTGCAATGCATTGCTCAGATTGGACATTCCCACTCCCGTTAAGACGTGAAAGCAGTGAACAACCCAACCATCGAAGATTCGATTTAGGGAGCCCGCGATTATACCGAAATCCGCCACACTCGGGCGTATAAGGTCTTGATTTGGGTATAAATTGTTGCAGGAGTTCCGTTCAAAGCCGGCGCGAGGGCGTCGCGTCCCTACGCCGGGCGGCTGTGGCGCAAGCTCAAGGATTAGCCGTCTCCACGCTTTGCGACGGACGTGTTTCGGGTCGAAAAACTGGCTTTTGCCGTAGAATGTGCGACTTGGTTCCAAAATACATTTGCACATCCACGATTCATGGCGAAGACCGCTGTCCCCGATACACGCGAAGAAACCGGTGCAGGCGCGCTTGCCAACGACGCCGCGCCGCTTCCGGAAAACTACGAAACAGCGCTCGCGGAACTCGAATCACTCGTCGGCCGCATGGAAGCGGGCGCGCTGAGTCTCGAGGAGTCGCTCGCGGCATACCGGCGCGGCGCCGCGCTTGTGGGCTTTTGCCAACAACAGCTCGAAAAAGTCGAGCAGCAGGTGCGCGTGCTCGATGGCGAGACGCTCAAGCCGCTGCCCGTCGAGGTACAGCGCGCGACCCAGGGTGCAGGAGCCACCAACGACCGAGGGGACGACGACCTATGAGCTTCGAACAATGGATGCGTGCCACGCTCGATCGCGTCGAGACCGCGCTGGAGCACTATCTGCCGGGCACGGACATCGCGCCGGCGCGTCTGCACGAAGCCATGCGGTACGCGGTGCTGGGCGGCGGCAAGCGTGTGCGGCCGCTTCTCGTGCACGCTGCGGGCGAACTGACCCACGCGAGCGCGCCGGCCGTCGAAGCGGCAAGCGCGGCGCTCGAAATGATTCACGTCTATTCGCTCGTGCATGACGATATGCCCGCAATGGACGACGACGCGTTGCGTCGCGGCAAGCCCACGGTACACGTGCAATATGACGAAGCGACGGCACTGCTCGTCGGCGACGCGTTGCAGTCGCAGGCGTTCGTCGCGCTGACATCCGAAGGCAATGGTCTGAGCGATACCCAGCAGGCCGCGCTCGTGCGCGAACTGGCGCTCGCAAGCGGCTCGCTCGGCATGGCGGGCGGTCAGGCCATCGATCTCGAAAGCGTCGGGCGCAAGCTGTCGCGGCCGGAGCTCGAAACCATGCATCGCAAGAAGACGGGCGCGTTGCTGCGCGCCTCGGTGCGCATGGGTGCGCTCGCGGGCGAACGTCCGGACGCCAAGGCGCTCGCGGCGCTCGATCATTACGCCGCCGCGGTCGGCCTCGCGTTTCAGGTGGTGGACGATATCCTCGATGTCACGGCGGACTCCGCCACGCTTGGCAAGACCGCGGGCAAGGATGCGCAGCACGACAAGCCCACGTATGTTTCGATCATCGGGCTGGACGCGTCGCGCGAACTCGCCGCGCAACTCGGCCGCGATGCGCACGCTGCAATAGAGCCGTTCGGCGCGCGCGGACAGCGCCTGGCCGAACTTGCCGACCTGGTTGTGAACCGGGTGCACTGAACGTTGAATGCGTGACGAACCCCACGGCGCAATGACCGCGTTGAACGAATGACGCCAGTTTTCCTAAAATGGGACGACGATGTACGACTTGCTGAAAACCATCGACGATCCGGCCGACCTTCGCGCCCTCGATCGACGCCAACTGCAGCCGCTTGCCGACGAACTGCGGGCCTACGTGCTCGACAGCGTGTCGCAGACGGGCGGCCATCTCTCGTCCAATCTCGGCACGGTAGAGCTGACGATCGCGCTGCATTACGTATTCGATACGCCGAATGACCGTATCGTTTGGGACGTCGGCCATCAGACGTATCCGCACAAGATCCTGACAGGCCGACGCGACCAGATGCACTCGTTGCGTCAGTTGAACGGCATTTCGGGCTTCCCGCGCCGCAGCGAGTCGGAGTACGACACGTTCGGCACGGCGCATTCGAGCACGTCGATATCGGCGGCGCTCGGCATGGCGATCGCCAACAAGCTGCAGGGCGACAACCGCTATTCCATCGCCGTGATCGGCGACGGCGCGATGACCGCGGGCATGGCCTTCGAGGCAATGAACAACGCCGGCGTCGCCGACGACGTGCCCTTGCTCGTGATCCTCAACGACAACGACATGTCGATCTCGCCGCCCGTGGGCGCGTTGAATCGTCATCTCGCGCGTCTGATGTCGGGCCGCTTCTACGCCGCCGCGCGCGCCGGTGTCGAACGCGTGCTGCGCGTCGCGCCGCCCATGCTCGATCTCGCCCGCAAGCTCGAAGAGCACGCGAAGGGCATGATCGTGCCAGCCACGCTCTTCGAAGAGTTCGGCTTCAACTACATTGGGCCGATCGACGGTCACGATCTCGATTCGCTCATTCCGACGCTGCAGAACATCAAGGAACTGCGTGGTCCGCAATTCCTGCACGTCGTGACCAAGAAAGGCCAAGGCTACAAGCTCGCCGAAGCCGATCCGGTGCTCTATCACGGTCCCGGCAAATTCAATCCGGCCGAAGGCATCAAGCCATCGACGGCGCCCTCGAAGAAAACCTACACGCAGGTGTTCGGCGAATGGCTGTGCGACGCTGCCGCGCAAGACTCGCGCGTGGTTGCCATCACGCCTGCCATGCGCGAAGGCTCGGGCATGGTCGAATTTGAAAAGCGCTTCCCGGATCGTTATTACGATGTCGGCATCGCCGAGCAACATGCGGTGACGTTTGCGGGCGGCTTGGCTGCAGACGGCATGAAGCCCGTCGTCGCCATCTACTCGACTTTCCTGCAGCGCGCGTACGACCAGCTGATCCACGACGTCGCGCTGCAGAATCTGCCAGTGGTGTTCGCCATCGACCGCGCGGGTCTCGTCGGCGCGGACGGTGCAACGCACGCGGGCAATTACGACCTCGCGTTCCTGCGCTGCATCCCGAACATGACGGTGATGGCCGCATCCGACGAAAACGAATGCCGTCAGATGCTCTACACCGCGCTTCAGCAGCCGAACCCGACAGCCGTGCGGTATCCGCGTGGCGCGGGCACGGGCGTGGCAACCGTCAAACAAATGACCGCCATTCCGCTTGGCAAGGGCGAGGTGCGCCGCGAGTCGTCGCAGAAACTCGGCTCGGGCAAGCGCATCGCCGTTCTCGCGTTCGGCACCATGGTCGCGCCGTCGCTCGTTGCCGCCGAAGAGTTGGATCTGACGGTGGCCAACATGCGCTTCGTGAAGCCTGTCGACGCCGACTTGCTGCGCGAACTCGCCGCCACTCACGACGCGCTCGTGACCATCGAGGAAGGTGCGATCATGGGTGGTGCGGGTTCGGCATGCGTCGAAGCGCTGCTGGCCAGTTCGGTCGTGAAGCCCGTGCTTCAGCTTGGTTTGCCGGACGTCTTTATCGATCACGGCGATCCCGCGAAGCTGCTTGCAAGCGTCGGTCTGGACGGCGCAGGTATCGCGAAATCCATTCGCGAGCGCTTTCTCAACGCGGTCGTGAGCGCCCAGCCGGGCAAGCTGGAAAAGCGCGTCGCCTGACGTTTCAGCCTAACGCGGCGCGCTCGGGGCGCGCCGTGCTTTGCACTTAGTCTCTACACGGCGCGGGCCGCAATCCGCGCCGTGTTCGCTTACGAGTTATGAAGCGCGCTTTCAGGAAAGACCGCGCGAGCCCAAGGACAAGAATCAATGAACCAGATGAATCCCGCCTTCGTGATGCCCGACGTTCAAAGCACGCCTGATACGCGTCAGATCGCCATTGCGCGTGTCGGCGTGAAGGGAGTGCGGCATCCGTTGTCGGTGCGGTCGGCAAACGGCGTGCAGCCGAGCGTTGGCGTATGGAACCTCGATGTGCATCTGCCCGCCGAGCAAAAGGGCACGCATATGTCGCGTTTCGTCGCGCTGCTCGAGGAGAATCGCGAGCCGCTCGATCAAACTTCCCTGCGTGCGCTGCTCGTCTCGATGCTGACGAAACTGGAGGCGCATTCCGGCCGTATCGAAGTGAGTCTGCCTTACTTCGTCATGAAGACCGCGCCGGTGTCCGGCGTGCAGAGTCTCCTGGATTACGACGTAAGCTTTATTGCCGAAACGCACGACGGCGAAACGCGCATGACCATGAAAGTGCTCGTCCCCGTTACGAGCCTTTGTCCTTGCTCGAAGAAGATTTCGCAGTACGGCGCGCACAATCAGCGCTCGCACGTGACCATCACGGCGGAGTTGGCGGGCGAAGTCGCGGTGGAAGAACTGGTGCGAATCGCCGAGGAAGAGGCGTCGTGTGAATTGTGGGGCTTGCTCAAGCGGCCCGACGAAAAGTTCGTGACCGAGCGTGCGTATGAAAATCCGAAGTTCGTCGAGGACCTCGTGCGCGACGTGGCCACGCGGCTGAATGCCGATACGCGCATCGTCGCTTATGTGCTCGAAGCCGAAAACTTCGAGTCGATCCACAATCACAGCGCGTATGCGGTGATCGAGCGCGACAAGCGCCTCGGTTGAGCGAAGGCTCAAGCCGCCACGGTTTGAGTCGATGCGTGCATTTCGCGCACCGAATCCATCACGAGTGACGCGAGCCGGTCTACCACGGGCGATCCCGCGCCCGATCCGCGATGCAGCGCGAGCGGAATCGACGGCAGCGACGGTAAGCCGCTCTCATCGCATTCGAGGGCGCGCACCGTGGTTGGCACGCCATAGGCCGTGCGCACCGTCACGCCGAGACCTGCGGCGGCGGCCGCCCACAATCCCGACAGACTCGGACTCGTGAACGCGATGCGCCACTTGATGCCCGCGCGATCCAGCGCCGCGGCGGCGGCGCTGTGAAAGAGACACGGGCGGTCGAACGCGATCAACGGTAGCGGCTCGTCCGGATCGAACTGCCACGGTACTGTCGATGACACGATCCAGCGCATCGGCGGCGCGGCGATCGGTTGAGGGAGGCTGGTCGCGTTGCCAACGTCGGTTGCGCTGCCTGCGCCCCAGACGAGCGCGAGATCGAGCTGACCCGCCTCGATGCGCTCCAGCAATTCGGTGTTGCGCGCCACCCGCGCTTCGATTCGCACTTTCGGATGCGCCCGCGCAAAGCGGCCCAGCACTTCCGGCAGCAAAACTTCGCCGAAGTCTTCCTGCAGACCGAGCCGTATCCAGCCTTCGAGGTCGACGCCGCGCACCGCGACCGCCGCTTCATCGTTCAATTCGACGAGACGGCGCGCATAGGCGAGCATCACCGTGCCCGCGTCGGTGAGCGCGAGCCCACGACCCGATTTACGAAAAAGCGGCGTGCCCGCCTGCTCTTCCAACTTGCGGATCTGCGCGCTGACGGCGGAAGTCGAGCGACCGACGCGGTCCGCGGCCTTGGCGAAACTTCCTAAGTCCATGCCCGCGACGAAGCTGCGAAGGACCGCGAGGTCGAACGTGGTTTGAGTCATGGCAACAATCCTGTTTTATCGAACGATCGATGCAAAACTTTGCTATTTTCAGGATGATCGTATGCCGTCACACTGGGTTCAGTCAAATTGAAAACAGGGCGGCGACATGGCAACTCCTTTAACCTTGAACGCAGCGTCGCGTTCGAGCGCGCATCGATGGAAAGTGCTCGGCGTGGGCGTGGCCGCCAACGCGAGTTTTTCGGCGGCAATCGGCGGCATTCCGACGACGGCCGTCTGGATGCGCAGCGGCTATCACTTCGGCAACGGCGAAGTCGGACTCGTGCTCGGCGCGCTCGGGCTGGGGCTTGCGGTATCGGAACTTCCTTGGGGATTGCTCACCGACCGCTGGGGCGACCGGCCCGTCTTGCTGACGGGACTGTTCGCGACGGCTGCCGTGCTGCTCGGCATGAGCGTCTTCGCGGTGCCGTCGGGCTTCGGCGCGGCGCCCGCGCTCGGCTGGCTCGTTTTCGCGATGTTCCTGCTAGGCACGCTCGGTGGCAGCGTCAACGGATCGAGCGGGCGCGCGGTCATGGCGTGGTTTGGCGAAGGCGAGCGCGGTCTCGCGATGAGCATCCGCCAGACCGCCGTGCCGATGGGTGGCGGTCTGGGCGCGGCGTTGCTGCCGTGGCTCGCTTCATCGCACGGTTTTGGCGCGGTGTTCGGCACGCTCGCCGCAATGTGCGCGATCTCCGGCGCATTCACCTGGCGCTGGCTGCATGAGCCCCCGGAAAGGTCGCATCGCGCGGACGCGGGGGTATCGCAGGCAACGACGGTTGCGCCGTTGAGAGATGCGCGGATCTGGCGCGTGGTGCTCGGTATCGGCGTGCTGTGCGTGCCGCAATTCGCGGTGCTGACCTTCGCGACGGTTTTCATGCACGACGCGGGACACTTCGGCGTCGCGGCGATCAGCGCGACGATGGGCGCGCTGCAACTCGGCGCCATGATCATGCGCGTCTGGAGCGGCCGTCATACGGATCGTCGCGGCAACCGGCGCCCGTATTTGCGGGGATCGGTGGTGGTCGCGTCGGTGTCGTTCGTGGCGTTGGCGGCGGCGACCGCGCTGGGCGTCGCGCAGCTTCCGTACTTGCTCGCGGCGATGCTGGTCTTCGCGGGCATTTGCGTATCGGCATGGCATGGGGTGGCGTACACCGAACTCGCCACGCTCGCCGGCATGCAGCGCGCCGGCACGGCGCTCGGCATGACCAACACGGCCGTCTACGTGGGCTTGTTCGTGACGCCGCTCGTCATTCCGCATGTGCTGGCGGCGACTTCGTGGCCGGGCGTGTGGCTGCTGGCGGGCGTGTGCGCGTTGCTCGCGTGGCCATTGTTTCCGAAGCCCGCGCGCGCTTAAACTGTTCGACCCGAACTTTGCGGAGTGCGTCGTGATTCTCATCGGCCAATACGATTCCCCGTTTGTCAGACGCGTGGCCATTGCGCTGAATCTTTATGGCATTGGCTACGAGCATTGGCCATGGTCGACTTTCGGCGATGCCGGCAAGATCGCGCCGTTCAACCCGCTCTCGCGCGTGCCGACGCTCGTGCTGGAGTCGGGCGACACGGTGATCGAGAGCGCGACGATCCTCGACTATCTCGATGAACTCGCCGGCGACGACCGCGCGATGATTGCGCAAAGCGGCGCGCAGCGTCGTGCGGCGCTGAAGGTGTGTGCGCTCGCGACGGGTCTCGCGGACAAGGCTGTGGCGCTGGTCTACGAGCGCGTGATGCACGCGGAAAAGTCGCAGGCTTGGGTCGAGCGCTGCACGGGGCAGATCGAACGCGTGCTCGACGTGCTGGAAGCGGATCGCGCGGCGCGACCGACGCCTTTCTGGTTCGGCGATGCAATCGGTCACGCGGATATCGCCGTTGCGTGCGCGCTGCGGTTCGTGCGCGAAGCGCATGGGGCGTTGGTCAGCGGGAATCGCTGGCTGGCGTTGATCGCGCATGGCGATCGGTGTGAGGCGCTGCCGGCGTTCGGGGCGGTTGTGCAGGCGTTCGATCCGCCGAAATGAACGTTGGAGCCACGCCCTTTTCCTCATTTGGCGATGCAGTGGCCGCGCGAATATCGCCGTGCGTGCCGCGCTTCGCGCGCAAGGCGCATGCGTTGCTCATTCGTGAGCGCGTTGGTCGCGTGTTGCGATCCGTGTGGGCCTTGGCTGAGTCGAGACTGTCGTGCGGTCAATTCAGCAAACCAGACTTCGCACGAAGCCACGCAAAGATCAAACTCGCGCCAGCGAACTCAAATCCCATCTGGGCTTCACCGTAAATGCATAATCCCGCCCGGCCTGCTCCGGCCAGCGGGCAAGCCGCAACGCGCCCGCCAGCGCGATCATCGCGCCGTTATCGGTGCAAAGCGCCAGGTCGGGGTAATGCACGTCGAAGCGCCGCTTCCTTGCCGCAGCCGACAACGCCTCGCGCAACTGCCGGTTCGCGCCCACGCCGCCCGCCACGACCAGCCGCTTCAGCCCGGTTTTCTTGAGCGCCGCGAGCGACTTGGCGACGAGCACGTCGACGGCTGCATCGACGAAACCTCGCGCCAGATCCGCCTTTGCCTGCTCGCAGACATTCGCGCCGAGCTTGCGGCTTTGAGTCAGCACGGCGGTCTTCAAGCCGCTGAAGCTGAAGTCGAGATCGCCTGAATGCAGCATCGGACGCGGCAGCGTGACCGCGCCCGGCGTGCCGAATTCCGCCAGCCGCGACACTTCCGGCCCGCCCGGATAACCCAGCCCGAGCAGCTTTGCGGTCTTGTCGAAGGCTTCGCCCGCCGCGTCGTCGAGCGTTTCGCCGAGCGTCTCGTAGACGCCGATATCGGTGACGCGCATCAGTTGCGTATGGCCGCCCGATACGAGCAGCGCGACGAACGGAAACGGCGGCGGGGCATCGACGAGCAGCGGCGACAACAGGTGTCCTTCGAGATGATGGATGCCGACAGTGGGTTTGTCCCATGCCATCGCCAGCGCATTGGCGATGCTCGCGCCCACCAGCAGCGCGCCCGCGAGCCCCGGACCTTGCGTGAACGCGATGGCATCGATGTCGGCGCGCGCGGCGTGGGCCTCGGCCATGACTTGTTCGAGGAGCGGCAGCGCCCGGCGGATGTGATCCCGCGAAGCCAGTTCGGGCACCACGCCGCCGTACTCGCGATGCATCGCGATCTGCGAATGCAGGGCATGCGAGAGGAGGCCGCGCTCCGTGTCGTAGAGGGCGAGGCCGGTTTCGTCGCAGGAGCTTTCTATGCCGAGAACTAGCATGGGTTGAGCGCTTGAAGGGAACAGAAAAGTATAGCAGTGTAACGACGCCCCCCAGTTACAATGCGCGCCATGGAATCCTTCGATATCGCCGTGATCGGCGCGGGCGCGGCCGGCATGATGTGCGCGGCAGTCGCCGCCCAGTCGGGGCGTCGCGTCGTGCTGATCGACCACGCCGAGCGTCTCGCCGAAAAAATCCGTATCTCGGGCGGCGGCCGCTGCAACTTCACCAATCTCAACGCGCAGCCGGCAAACTTCTTGTCGGCGAATCCGCATTTTTGCCGCTCCGCGCTCGCGCGCTACACGCCGCGCGACTTTCTCGCGCTCTTGAAGCAGTACCGCGTGAAATGGCATCAAAAGCACAAAGGCCAGCTTTTTTGCGACGATTCGAGCGAAACCATCATCGACGTGCTCAAAAGCGAATGCGATGCCGGCAGCGTCGCGTGGCGGCGCCCGGTGAGCGTCCACGAGATCCGGCACGACAGCGCGCGCTTCACGCTCGACACCTCGGCGGGCGCAATCGACGCGGCCGCGCTCGTCATCGCGACGGGCGGCTTGTCCATTCCGAAGATCGGAGCGACGGATTTCGGGTATCGCGTGGCGAAACAGTTCGGCCACAAGCTAGTCGAGACGCTTCCCGCGCTCGTGCCGCTCACTTTCACGTCCGCCGACTGGGCGCCGTTCGCGGCGTTGTCGGGGCTGTCGCTGCCGGTTCGCATCGGCACGGGCAAGGGCAAGACGCGAGGTGAATTCGACGAGGACTTGCTGCTGACGCATCGCGGGCTGTCCGGTCCGGGCGTGCTCCAGATTTCGAGTTTCTGGAATACGTCGGAGCCGATCCACGTCGATCTCCTGCCCGACGCCGACGCCACCGAACTCCTGCTCGAAGCCAAGGCGGGATCGAAGAAACAAATAGGCAATTTTCTCGCGGACCACGTTCCCGCACGGCTCGCGCACGCGTGGCTCGAAGCGCAGCACGTTTCCGTCGATGCCCGCCTCGCCGATCTCCCCGACCGCACGCTCAAGGGCCTTGGCGCGTCGTTGTCGGACTGGACGATCACGCCGAGCGGCACCGAAGGTTATCGCAAGGCCGAAGTCACGCGCGGCGGCGTCGATACCCGCGAACTCTCGTCCACGACGATGATGAGCGAGCGCGTCGCGGGCTTGTATTTCATCGGCGAGGCTGTCGATGTGACGGGCTGGCTCGGCGGCTACAACTTTCAATGGGCGTGGGCTTCCGGCGTCGCGGCGGGCAAGGCCGCGGCGGAGTTCGCGCACGGCTGAGACGGGTCGTTCCGGCCGCCGTGGCGCGGTCTCGAAACGCCATCGCGCCTGCTATACTCGAACGGTTATCGGAGGATTCCGTATTTGTTCGAAGGCGCCTCGAAACGCGCGTTCGGGCACGGATTCTTTCGCTCCGGCTGACGTCACGATGGCCTCAAGCTTCGCTGCGGTTTCAACGGCCTCGCTCAAAGTCCCGCTTGAGGAAGCATTCCCAAGCGGGTTTTTGCTTTAGCGGAAAGGGTCGGGAGCCGCACGGGCACGCGTCGCGCCAGCCGGGTTTTCAATATCGCGAATTTCGCAATTGCACCGGGTGAACGATGAGCCTCAAGGATCAGATCAACGACGACATGAAAAATGCCATGCGCGCGCGCGAAACCGAGCGCCTCGGCACCATTCGCCTGCTGCTCGCAGCCATCAAGCAGCGAGAAGTCGATGAGCGCATCACGCTCGACGACACGGCCGTCGTCGCCGTCGTCGACAAGATGATCAAGCAGCGCAAGGACTCCATCAGCCAGTTTCAAGCGGCCAGCCGCGACGATCTCGTGGCGAAGGAAAACGCCGAACTCGCCGTGCTCGCGGCGTACATGCCCGAACAGCTTTCCGCCGATGCCATCGCCGCTGAAGTCGAGGCCGCCATCGCCGCAACGGGCGCAGCCGGCCCGCAAGACATGGGCAAGGTCATGGGCGCGCTGAAACCGAAGCTCGCGGGCAAGGCGGATATGACGGCCGTTTCCGCGCAGGTCAAGTCCGCGCTCGCCAAGTAATCAGCGGCGTTCGCCTACGTTGATACCGCACGCTTTCCTGCAGGATCTGCTCAACCGCGTCGATATCGTCGACGTGGTGGGCCGTTACGTCCAATTGAAGAAGGGCGGCGCGAACTTCATGGGTTTGTGTCCGTTCCATAACGAAAAGAGCCCGTCGTTCACGGTCAGTCCGACCAAGCAGTTCTATCACTGCTTCGGCTGCGGCGCGCATGGCACGGCCATCGGTTTTTTGATGGAGCATACGGGGCTGACGTTTCCAGAGGCCGTGAAGGACCTCGCGCAGTCGGCCGGTCTGACCGTGCCGCAGGAGCCGTCGTTTCGCGGCGGCGCGGGTGGCGCGGGCGGTGACGCCTATGCCAACGCGCCGAGCAAGGCCGTCAGCGTCGCGCTCACCGAAGTCATGCAGACCGCCTGCGACTTCTATCGCAAACAGTTGCGCGGCGCGCCTAACGCCATCGGTTATCTGAAAAAACGCGGCTTGACTGGCGAGATCGCGGCGCGCTTTGGCTTGGGCTACGCGCCCGACGGCTGGCAGAATCTCGAAAGCGCGTTCCCCGATTACCGCCATGAGAATCTGGTGGAAGCAGGGCTCGTAATCGTCAGCGAAAAAACCGACGCGCAAGGACAAGCGCGCCGCTACGACCGCTTCCGCGAACGTGTGATGTTCCCTATTCGAAATGTGAAGGGCAACGTCATTGGCTTTGGCGGGCGCGTGCTGGACAGCGGCGAACCGAAGTATCTGAATTCGCCGGAAACGCCTTTATTCAGCAAAGGCAGCGAGCTTTACGGCCTTTTCGAGGCGCGTCTTGCCATTCGTGAACTGGGTTATGCGCTCGTCGTCGAAGGTTATATGGACGTGGTCGCGCTTGCGCAGCTCGGTTTTGCGAACGCCGTCGCCACGCTCGGCACGGCTTGCACGCCGGCCCACGTGCAGAAGCTTTTTCGACAGACGGAAACGGTGGTCTTCAGCTTCGACGGCGACTCCGCCGGCCGACGCGCCGCGCGCCGCGCACTCGAAGCCGCGCTGCCGCACGCAGCGGACAACCGCACGATCAAATTTCTGTTTTTACCGAAAGAGCACGATCCGGACAGCTATGTGCGCGAATTCGGTGCCGACGGTTTCGGTGAGCAAGTCGACCGCGCAATGCCGCTGTCGCAATTTCTGCTCAACGAGGTGCTAAACGACAAGGAACTCGACCAGCCCGAAGGCCGCGCGAAGGCCCTGTTCGACGCGAAGCCGCTGTTGCAGGCGCTGCCCGCCAACGCGTTGCGCGTGCAGATTCTGCATATGCTGGCCGACCGCCTCGCTACGCCGTTCACGGAAATCGCCGCACTTTGCGACATCGACTCGCGTGCTGCCGCCGTCGCCCGCGCGATGGTGCCGAGGAGCGAACGCCGGCGTGTCACGGGTCAGGAACAGCGCGCGCTACGCAATCTGGTGATGTATCCAGGCATCGCGGCATCGCTCGATCGAATCAGCGAACGCACGCTCGTCACCATGACCGAGCATGGCGAACTGTTCAGCGAAGTCATCGCGCATGCGCGCGAACTGGGCACGAGCGCGGAATTTCAGATGCTTTCAGACATCTTGAGAAACGCAGCAAACGCGCCCACCTACGAGGATATCTTCCAGGAAATTCTCGCCTATGATGAAAACGTGCGGGATTTACTGATGCGCGATCCGTCAGATGAGGACGCCGCGCAGCGTGTGGAAGAGCAGAAACGCCTGCTCGCCGAAGAGTTGCAGGCGACGGTACTGAAATTGCAACACGACAGTTATCGCGCGCGGCTGGATTTGCTGGCGCGGCAGCCGGGACTTTCGCCGGAAGAGGTTGCGGAGTTCTCGGAGCTTTCGGCGAAGATCGCGCAGATCAAGGCGGGACGGGCGGCTAGCCCTGAAGCCGGATAGCGAGATGCTATAATAAAATGTTAAAAAGTAGTTGCTTTTTGTCAATTCCTCTCCCGTTTCGAAGGGCGAAATCCCTTTATTGGTGCGTGGAATAGTTAGCGAAGGAAGCAGGGAAGTTGCAGCAAGGCGCTGGCCGAATCGGCTGTGGGAGTCATGTAAAAGCGGTGCGCAGCACGCGTTTGAACATTGCTCCGACACGAAACGGACAGGAAAGCACGCCGACGTACAGACGGGCGCAAGGGAAGCGGCTGCTATCGTGGTGAAGGGCGTATGACGAATTCGCCGTGATGAACCGCGACGGATTCAACCGCGATGGCGCCCCGGGCAGGGCACGCAGGACGATGCAGCGTGCGCATTTGGTATTTACGGTTCCATCGGCTGTTGTCCAGCAGCCGCGAGTCGAGACTAAAGCCTGTATGGCGAACTCCATGACGAAAAAGCTGAACGATGTACCCGTCGAAGACGACGCAACGCAAACTGCGGAGCCCACCGCCGCGCCTGCGGCGAAGGTCGAAAAGGCCAAGGCTCGCGACCGCCGTGCGAAGGAAAAGGCGCTTCTGAAGGACGCGTTCGCGTCGAGCGCGCCCGGCACTGTCGAGGAGATCGAGGAGCGCCGCTCGAAGCTTCGCGCGCTCATCAAACTCGGCAAGGAGCGCGGTTTCCTCACGTATGCCGAAATCAACGATCACCTGCCCGATAACTTTACGGAAACCGAGGCGATCGAAGGCATCATCAGCACGTTCAATGACATGGGCGTGGCGGTGTACGAGCAGGCGCCGGATGCCGAAACGCTCCTTCTGAACGACAACGCGCCGAACGCTTCTTCCGACGATGAAGTCGAGGAAGAAGCCGAAGTCGCGCTCTCCACCGTCGACTCCGAATTCGGCCGAACGACCGACCCGGTGCGCATGTACATGCGCGAGATGGGCACGGTCGAGTTGCTGACGCGCGAGGGCGAAATCGAGATCGCGAAGCGTATCGAAGACGGCCTCAAGCACATGGTCATGGCGATCTCCGCGTGCCCGACGACCATCGCCGACATTCTCGCGATGGCCGAGCGTGTGCAGAACGAGGAGACGCGCGTCGACGAACTGGTGGATGGCCTCATCGACCCGAACGCGGAAGACACCGACGGTTTTTCCGAACAGGAAGCCGAAGCGATAGAGACCGAGGACGTAGAGCAGCAATCGGACGAGGAAAGCGACGAGGAAGAGGACGACGACGATGGCGCGGCGCAAGCCAGCGCGAACGCCGCCCAACTCGAAGCGCTCAAGCGTCAGTCGCTCGAAAAGTTCTCGCTCATCAGCGAATGGTTCGATAAGATGCGGCGCGCCTACGAGAAGGAAGGCTACAAGTCGAAGGCCTATCTGAAGGCACAGGAAGCCATACAGACCGAACTCATGAGCATCCGCTTCACCGCGCGTACCGTCGAGCGTCTGTGCGACACGCTGCGCGCGCAAGTGGACGAAGTGCGCCAGGTCGAGCGGCAGATTCTGCACACGGTCGTCGACAAGTGCGGCATGCCGCGCGCGGAGTTCATCACGCGCTTTCCGGGCAGCGAGACTGATCTGGAGTGGGGCGACAAAGTAGTGGCCGAAGGGCACGACTACAGCGCCGTGCTCGAGCGCAATATCCCCGCGATTCGCGAGCAGCAGCAGCGTCTTTTGGATCTTCAGGCGCGCGTCGTGTTACCGCTCAAGGACTTGAAGGAAACCAACCGTCAGATGGCGGCGGGCGAACTGAAAGCGCGTCAGGCGAAGCGCGAGATGACCGAGGCGAATCTGCGTCTCGTGATTTCGATTGCGAAGAAGTACACGAACCGCGGCTTGCAGTTCCTCGACCTGATTCAGGAAGGCAACATCGGCCTGATGAAGGCGGTGGACAAGTTCGAATATCGGCGCGGCTACAAGTTTTCGACATACGCGACATGGTGGATTCGCCAGGCCATCACGCGCTCGATTGCGGACCAGGCGCGCACCATCCGCATTCCGGTTCATATGATCGAAACAATCAACAAGATGAATCGCATCTCGCGGCAGATTCTGCAGGAAACCGGGCTGGAACCGGACCCAGCGACGCTGGCCGAGAAGATGGAGATGCCGGAGGACAAGATCCGCAAGATCATGAAGATCGCGAAGGAGCCGATCTCCATGGAAACGCCGATCGGCGACGACGACGATTCGCATCTTGGCGACTTCATCGAAGATACGAACACGGTGGCTCCCTCCGATGCCGCGCTGCATGCCAGCATGCGCGATGTCGTGAAGGACGTGCTCGATTCGTTGACGCCGCGCGAGGCAAAAGTGTTGCGGATGCGCTTTGGCATCGAGATGAGCACGGACCACACGCTGGAAGAAGTCGGCAAGCAATTCGACGTCACGCGTGAGCGGATTCGGCAAATCGAGGCGAAGGCGTTGCGCAAGCTGCGGCATCCTAGCCGTTCGGACAAGCTCAAGTCATTCCTGGAAGGGAACTGATCGGATCAATGGGCTTGTAATGGAAGGCGTTGTGAGGCAAACTCGCAAACCTTCAGTTGTCGCGCAACGTTTGTATTAGAGAAAGCGCCGCCATGGCGCTTTCTTTTTGCCCTCTGCTTTCAAAAGGGCCGGAAGCTTAACTGGTATAAGCTGTCGACTCATAATCGACCGATAGTGGGTTCGAGCCCCACCCGGCCCACCAGCTTTTCCTCTCCGACGGGCCGTTTCACCTTGCCTCGCCCGGTTGCTCTCCTTAATCGCTTTGACGACTCGCAATCCCCGCAGGCGGCTGGCTCAACACAGAATGCGACCGGCCGCCTTACCGACGAAGACTGGCCGAAGCTCACGCACGCGCAGACAAGCCGTCAACGCGTCCATCACCTCATGCATCCGCGTTGCTCTAAGACAGCGAAAGATAGTCCGCCGGGTTGACCGGTTCGCCATGCACTCGGACCTCGAAATGAAGATGCGGACCCGTCGAGCGACCGGTAGAACCAACCTTGGCGATCGGTTCGCGCGGCAGCACCTTCTGCCCGACGCGCACCTCGACCTTCGATGCGTGACCGTAGAGCGTGAAAATGCCGTTCCCATGATCGATCTCGACCGCGTTGCCGTAACCTGGCATCGGTCCGGCGTGGATCACGCGACCGCCGGCGGCCGCGAGGATCGCTGTGCCCGTCGGCGCGACCAGGTCCATGCCGGGGTGGAAACTGAGGTGGTGCGTGAAAGGGTCCAGGCGGTTGCCAAACGGCGAACTGGTGCGCCCCAGCACGAGCGGACGGCGGTCCGGAAAAGCCTCCCACGCCGTTTCGTGCCGTGCCGCGCGCTGTTCGAGCGTCGTAAGTGTCGCCGAGACGCAGTCGAGTTCGCCACGGATGACTTGCGCATCCGCCTGCACCTCGCTCGTTCGACAAGGCCGTGGCGGCAGCTCGGGACCGCCCGCCGCATCGCTGCCAGACCGGCGCGTTGATGTCGCCGCCGCCCGGATGGCAGGCGCACGCGGCTGCGCGCGCAGGCGCTGGTTCAATGCGCTCAAACTGTCCAGCTGATTGGTGAGGCGCTCGGCGCGCGCATTCAGCGAAGCACTAGCGGCCTGCAGCCGCGTGAATTCGGCGGCCGCATAGGGAGATTGCGCTGGAGCAGCGTCGGCAATGGAAGACCCTTCGGACCCGTGGCGAGCATGTAGCGGCTGGAGACCGTAGTGCCCGAGCGCGAGGCCGGCGGCCAGCGCAAACGCGACCGCCGATCCCGCGGAGCCAACGATCGTGCGCAGCGCGCCGCGCCGCATCACGATATACAGATCGTTTTTCGAGCCCGATTTCATTGAAGCCATCTCTTTCTCCCAGCAATTAGCACGCGTTTTTGAGATAGTACGGATGCGTCGGCTCTACCCCTATCAGACAAGTCAGAGAAACTTGAGATAAATGCGCGTCCGGCTCGAATTCTTAAAAACACGATAAAACGCACGATTAACGACATCGATGGCTGAAAGCAAGGCGCACCACCACATTGAGGATTTTCGGGTCCAATGCTGCCAGACCGCTTTCTCCCGACGGTGTGTATAATCCGCGCGCTGTCAGAGAGATGTCGATAGTTGTCGAATCGCAATCAAGGACTCGACTCCTCACGAGTCAATCATTTGATTTACCCGCATGCTCTTCCAATTGCGGTATAAAAGTTTCAAACCGCATCCGGATCGCCATTAATTTTCGTCACTAAATCATGTGGTTGGCTTTGCCAGAAGCCAAGAGGCCACCTAGTCGCCAAGTCGTACTTACGCTTCCCATTGATTCAGCCCCAGCGATTTCACTCGCAATCCGACATCTTAAAAAAATAGCGGAGACGTATTAAGGACGTGTCAAGTGTCACGTCTGTATATCAAGTAGTTTGCACTTCAAGGTTATTTGCAATGAGCATCAATATTTTTCAAATCCTGGAAACGGTTTTGAACGGCGACGTCATCAAGACTCTTTCCGCAGAACTCGGAATCGAGCCTGACCTTATAAGCCAGGTAACGAGTAAAGCAGCCCCGGCGCTCGTCGCGGCCCTTACAAACCGCGCCAGCACGACCGAAGGTGCGCGTCACGTTTTTGCGGCAATCGCGTCGCCCGAGGCGAACGGTCAGATTGCCAGCCAAATCTCTCAGTCGATCGCAAGCCCGGCGAAGCTGGCGGCATTCGAAGCCGGCGGTCGCGAACTGATCGGCAAGGCGACGGGTGCGGACACCAACGCACTGGCCGAAGCCATTGCGCGGCATTGCGGCACGTCGCCATCGGCGAGCCTTTCGTTGTGCGGCGTGGTCGGTGCAGCCTTGATGGGCATCCTGAAGCAGCACTTCACCCAAGCGCGTGGGTCGGTCGGGCAACTGCCTACGCTGCTCGGGCATCAGTTGCCGGAGGTTCATGCGCACCTGACGGATCACATCGCGAGCGTGCTCGGACTTGGGACCGTGACCACGTTCGGCGCGGCAATTCTGTCGAAGCTCAAGGATGTGTCGGCACATTTCGAGCATCCGCAATCCGAACCGGCTCCGCTGCCGGCCCGAACCATCCTGGCGCAAGTTAAACAAGAACGCAAAAAGCCGACGCACAAGCGCTCGCATGCGTGGCTGTGGTGGTTGCTCGCGCTTGCCGCGCTCGTGCTCGCAATTTTCGCGCTGCGTTCGTGCAACAGCCAAAGCTCGACTGCGCCGGTTGCACGCCCTGAACCGGCCAGTAACGCGGCCGTTGCTTCGACTCCCGCCGTTGCGTCTGCACCGGTTGATGCTTCGGCCGCCTCCGTAGCGAACGCCTCGGACGCTTCGGCTGCCGTTGCAGCGTCGGCGCCCGCGGCGACGCAGGACGCGCGCGTGTCGTTCACGGTCGATATCACCGGGATGCCGACGGTCACGGCGACGGTTGGCAGCGAAGCCGAGAAGGCGCAGTTGCTCGACGCCCTGACGAAGAAGTTTGGCGAAGGCAAGTTCACAGCCAACATCACTGTCGATCCGGCAACGAAGCCGGCAGACTGGTTGACTCACCTCGACGGCCTGCTGCCGCTGATGGCCGTGCCGGGCGCCGAAGTGAAGGTCGTCGGGTCGCACGTCGAACTGGGCGGTTCGGTTGCCGATGTGAAGGCAGGCTGGCTCGATAAGCTCAAGGCGCTGTTCGGCTCGGGCTACGACATCAGTGTGTTCAACGTGCAGCAGGCCGTCGCGAGCGCGACGCAGTCATTCCGTGATGCGGTGAAGGGCTTCTTTGGCGCGAACGCATCGTGCGCGAATGCCGACGTGGCGAAGCTGCTCAACCTGCAAGTCATCAATTTCGCGACGGGCAAGTCGATGGTGCCGGTCACGGCAGCAGAAGATCTGCGTCAGTCGGCGAAGGTGCTGAAGACGTGCGCGAAGAGCAACAAGGCCGTCCAACTCGAAGTGGCGGGCTATTCGGACAACGTGGGCACGCCGGCGATGAACCTGGCACTGTCACGTCAGCGTGCGCAAGCAGTGCGCTCATATCTCGTGGCACACGGCGTGCCGGGATCGATGCTGAATGCGCAAGGCTACGGTGAAGCGACGCCTGTCGATAGCAACGATACGGAAAGCGGCCGCTTTCATAATCGCCGCATCGAGTTTCTGGCGAAGTAGTGAGGTTGTGTAGATGACGAAGACTGCCCGGTGAAAGCCGGGCAGTTTCGTTTTGACGGCTGGTTCGCAGTGTGTCGTTGGATGGCGACGAAGTGCCCACCGATGGCGGTTGTCGCTAGCCTGTTGGAAGAAGCACTTACGCTTCGAGCTTGTTGCGATTCAAGAGTCTTCGAAATCGCGTCTGTTCAAACGCTCTTCGACGGGCGAAAAGCTATTGAACGAAATCGGCGACGAGCGCGCTGCATTCGTCGAGATTCACTTTCTTCGTTCCCTAATGGGCCGAGATAATCCCGTGCCTTGGGGATTGCCGGCCTGCCAAGATTCCAGCGAAAGATAACAAGCAAGTCAGATGCAGCACTGGCGGCAGCGTGGCGATGTACTGCTCACACGGTCGTACTTATCAATGTGCATCTGAAATGGACTAACCCTTACTGCTGCGTCTGACGCTGCGTGCCAACCACTTCGACTTCCACGCGACGATCCGGCGCGAGGCAGGCGATAAGTTGCTTGCGGTTCTTCTGGTTGCAGCCCGTGGTGACCGGGTTGCGCTTGCCCTTGCTTTCCGCGTAGATATGGCTGGCGTCGATGCCCTTGCTGACGAGGTAAGCCTTGACAGCTTGCGCGCGACGCAACGACAGACGATTGTTGTACTTGTCCGAACCAAGGCGGTCGGTGTAGCCGGTAGCAACCACCACTTCCAGATTCACCGTGCCGAGTTTCGTCGCGAGATCGTCGAGCGCGCTCTTGCCAGCGGGCTTCAGAACTGCCTTGTCGAAGTCGAACAGCGCGTCAGCCTGATAGCTATATCTGGTGTTCCCAATAATAGGCGCTGTATTAGGCGGTGCATCGGTCGGTCTCTGTGGCACGGCTGCTAACACCAGCGCCCCATCGCATTTTGCGTTGGCCGTAGCCGGGGTCCAAAATGCGTCGCGCCAGCAGAGTTCGTTCGTGCCGTTCGTCCACACGTACTCGCCCGTACCGTTCACCCAGTTGTCGTTCACGGCTTGTCGTGTGGCCGGTACGGACTGCGCTGAAGCTGATGCGGTGATAACCGCGGTAGCCGCAATGAATGCGAGCTTTGAAAATTTGATCATTTTCTTTTTTCTAAATGAAGTTCTTGAGCGCCAATTGCCCTTTACTGCGCGAGCGATTTTCGCATTGGAGCGCAATCTAATTGGTCAAGAAAAGTCACGGCATCGAATACGTTTCATGACAGTCGCAAAGTTCTTGCGAACGTGATTCGAAGATGCTAAATCGTCCGGCAGTGGGTTCGTAAGCAGGCGGTTGCGTTGGCGCATGCAGTGTCGAATGTCATCGCCCGATACGCGCAGCTTTTGTTCGATTCAGCGCATCTTGCGAACTAACGCTGATTGCTGACCTATTTCGATATACGGTGTGTACAGCGTTATTTCTGACCGGGCGAGCATTGGCCGCGAAGTAGCGCCCATTCCTCGCAGGACTGACCCCCAGGGAAATGGCACATTCCGACCTGGCCATTGACGGTATCGACGATTTGAAGCGTTCCGCCTTGGCGAGTGCAGTTGACCGAAGCCGGATTGGCCAGTCCTATCCGCGAAGCAGGTTGATCCACCGTTGCGCCCGCAGCCGATGACGATGCCTGCGCGCAGGCAGTCAACATGAAGACGCCGGCAAATAGCGCAGTAAGGAGCTTGAACATGGTTGATCGATCTCCGATGCAAAAATCAGGGGAGGCTGAATATACCAACCGTCATGCCATTTATTCGACGGCGCTATGTTTTTGTACATTAGACGCGGCTTGCCGGTGCGCTTGTCTGTGGCATTCGTTGGGATGCCACTAGTTGATGTGCGCGTGTTGTATTCGAGATGGCGGCGGCAAGTTGGTGATCGACGGCGTCAGTTAGAAGACGAGGCGGTCAAGAGCGCGCGACGCTATGGAAGTTGGCATAGGGTTATTCATCTTTGACGCCCAAGGTTGCGTGTTTGCGGCTGCAAACGCTGGTCGTCGGAGTGCGAACGCTGACTTGTTATTTTGCTGGGATCGTCCCTTTATGATGCGAGCCGCTGGGCGATGCGATATGAGAAAGTGGGCTTCGATTTGCGTGTCGGCGGGATAGAATCTTTCGCGACGGAGCGGGGTACGCGGTTTGAGGTGGTGTGTACGCCGGTCCGCTGTTTGTAGTTGCGCATTACCCTTTTTTCGAGGCGGTTCTTCGTTGCTTGGATTATCAATGACTTAGGGTTGGGGTTTAGAATTAGGGGGCTTGGGCTGTAGTGGTGTCTTTCTTTTACGGATCAAGAGGATAGCGGTTGGATCGTCTAGTTTGCTGCCGCGTAGGCAGCTGAGAAAACTCATGCGGGCCGAATAATAGTCGACGGTCAGTTTGCTGCCGCGTAGGCAGCTGAGAAAATTGCGGCGGCCTTCATCGTCGTTTTTTCGTTGTTTGCTGCCGCGTAGGCAGCTGAGAAAGCAACGGATGCCGCCAGCATCACCGTATCGGAGTTTGCTGCCGCGTAGGCAGCTGAGAAAGCAAAGTTTTTCTGTCGCTGGACCGGAAGGGTGTTTGCTGCCGCGTAGGCAGCTGAGAAATTTTCAAAGTACTGTAGATCCGTACAGTACACGTTTGCTGCCGCGTAGGCAGCTGAGAAAGATAGAGCCTTGCATTGAAAATCCTTGCGTGAGTTTGCTGCCGCGTAGGCAGCTGAGAAAAAGCGCCGCAGCATGATGGCCGAATGGGCCGAGTTTGCTGCCGCGTAGGCAGCTGAGAAAGTACGTATGCGTAAACTCGATCTTTTCCTGCCGTTTGCTGCCGCGTAGGCAGCTGAGAAACATCTCCTGAATCAACGGCTCCATTTGATAGTGTTTGCTGCCGCGTAGGCAGCTGAGAAACGCAGGCCGAGCGCAGCTGCGACTGCGGAGATGTTTGCTGCCGCGTAGGCAGCTGAGAAATAAAGCCTTCAGCCGACAGCCGTGCGGCGAACGTTTGCTGCCGCGTAGGCAGCTGAGAAACGCAGGAGATCGCCGAGAATTATCTGATGCATGTTTGCTGCCGCGTAGGCAGCTGAGAAAATCTCTTGCGTCGGGTCCGCAGTCGGATTTCCGTTTGCTGCCGGGTAGGCAGCTGAGAAAATAAGTGACCTTTACCTGCTTCGCGTTAGCGTGTTTGCTGCCGCGTAGGCAGCTGAGAAACGACAACCGAGGCCACGAGAGAGTTGCAGGCCATTTACTGCCGCGTAGGCAGCTGAGAAAAAGGAACCCGGACCTATCCGTAATTCTGTGGGCGAGGCATATTATGAGAGGTAAAAGTCATGGATATGCCGATGAAGAAGAAACGCACCGTCGCTTCT
>NZ_JALQDA010000026.1:0-37060 GCF_023631485.1 Caballeronia sp. GAFFF2
TGGTTGATGCCAAAGCAGGAAGAAACGGCGGCAGCGGCCGCTTGAAATGCATCGCAGAGCAACGCCCAGATGCGGCATGTTCGGAAAGAGCCTTGAGCGCGTCGATTGCACGCCCAGACATGCGCGCCCATGGGCGATAACCGGGTTTTTCAACGAAATAGACCCCCTTCCGTCATTCGACGCGCAAGTTGTCGGATGTCTCTTGTGGAACTAATCCCGCCATTTCGATACCAGCGTTGTCATACCGCCGAATGGCTGGTAGCGGCCGACTTGACCGGCTAAGGCTCCATCAGACTAACGTTCCGGTCATCGCGTGTTCTGGCCGTTGAGCTGCGATTGTGCAGACTTGGCCTGCCCAAGATGGCTTAAGCAAGCCGGTAGACCTTCTCCACCGTTCCCCGGAACAGCGCCGCGCGTTCATCTGCACTGGCCCGCGCGGTCATGCGCTTGAACGCGTTCCAGCCATTGCTGTACGGGTACGAACCCTTGTCCACAGGGAAATTGCTTTCGAACATGCAGCGGTTCGGACCGAAGGCCTCGATGCACGTCATCATCCACGGCGTCCAGGCTTCGGCCAGTTGCTCGGAGGACGGCGGCCGTTCGCCTTGCTCGAAGTCGAATCCGTTGATGCGCATGCCCAGCCCGCCCACTTTCACATAGACGTTGGGCAACTGCGCCAACTCGCGCATTGATCGCGACCAGCGTTCGAACACTTCCTTGCGATGATCCTGATAGCTCGCGATTCTCACCACGCCACCGCAGTGATTGATGACGATGGGCGTGTCCGGATAGCGCTTTGCCAGGTCGTACAACTCCGGCAACTGCGGGAAAAACAGCCAAGCGTCGTACGACAGTCCCAACGGCCCCAGTTGCGCGAACCCCGCGCGATAGTCCTTGTCGAGCAGCAGTCCGCGTGGCGCGGCGGTCAGCGGATTGGCGAGCGTCGTGTCCGGGTCGTAAGTCACGAGATGCCGAACGCCGCGAAAGCGCCCATCGCCCGCCTCGAGTTCGGCTTCGAGAACATCACGGACCGCCGCGCCACGGCGAAGGTCCGCGTAGCCAACCATGCCCTTCGCGACCTGCGGCTTGCCCTTTTGCAAAGGCGCGGTGACATCGGCAACGTACTCGATTTCCCCGGCGGGCTTCAGCGCTTCCGGCCCGGACGGACGATACCGCGTCAGCGCCTGCATATAAACCGATGCCGTGATGTTGTGCCCGGACGTCGCATCGTCGAGATACTGATCGAGCATGTAGGTCCAGCCCGGACGCTCGTAAAAGTGATGGTGCGCATCGATGATCGGCATATCGGGTTCGAGCGCGGGCTCGGTACCGGACGCGAGCCAGTCGGCGCGCACGGGAAGGTAATTGCTCGATGAAGACATGGTTCTGCATTCCTCCTTTGCCAATCCCGGCCGCTGCGTCATCGCGGGAATCAGAATCGACGCAGCCGCCGCGCGAAGAATACGGCGGCGATTCGACGAACGAAGACCGTGCATGCTCACTCTCCCCGGTTGAACGCGAAGAGCGACAGCGTGAGCAAGGTCGTGATGCCCAGCACGACGGACAACCCGATCATGCCTGCCGAGAACGTCCCGAAACTGTCCTTCAGATAGCCGACGAGATAGGGCCCGGCAAAACCGCCCAGCGCGCCGATCGAGTTAATGAGCGCAAGTCCGCCCGCTGCGGCCTGTCCGGAAAGAAAGCGCGCCGGAAGCGTGTAGAAGATGGTGCGGCCCGCGATGGTGCCGATAAGCGCAAGCGTGATGCCGATCATCGCCGGAAGCAGTTGCTGAAAGTACGTGGACACGCTCAGCGCCACCGCGCCGATGAAAAGCCCCGCCGCCAGATTCGCGATATGGCCGCCCCGGCGATCGACGCGCTGAGCCCACCAGAGCAGTGCGATCGTGGCGAAGAAATACGGAATCGCCGAAATCCAGCCTGTTTCGATGACGCTCATGCCGTGCGCCTTGAGCATCTGCGGCAGCCAGATGCCGATGCCATACGAGCCCATCGTGAAGCCGAACGAAATCATCGCGAGGATGTACATGCGAGCGTCTTTGAGGGCCGCCGCGAAATTCTTTTTCTTCTGGCCAGCCTGGCCTTCGCGATCAAACGCGACCTGGAGCGCTTGCCGCTCTTCAGCCGACAGCCACTTGGCATCCGCCGGCTTGTCAGCGAGCAGCTTCAGCACGAAGACGCCGAGCACGCAGGCAGGCAGTCCCTCGACGATGAACATCCACTGCCAGCCGGCGAGTCCAAGCATGCCGTCCAGCTTCAGCAGCCACGCGGAGAGCGGTCCGCCGACGAACGACGACAACGGCGTCGACACGGTGAACCACGCCAGCACCCGAGTCCGATAGCTCGCAGGAAACCATACGGCGAGGAAGAAGATCACGCCCGGAAAGAATCCCGCTTCGCCGATGCCGAGCAGCAGCCGGATCGCGTAGAGGCTGGTCGGCCCTGTCGCGAGCGCGGTCGCCGCAGCGAAGAATCCCCACGTGATCATGATTCGCGCGAGCCATCGGCGCGCGCCGAAGCGATACAGCGCGAGGTTGCTCGGCACTTCGCAGATGCAATAGCCGGCGAACATGATCCCCGCGCCCCAGCCGAATTGCGTCGCGGTCAGTCCGAGGTCGCGGTTCATCGTCAGCGCGGCGAAGCCGACACTCGTGCGATCGAGGTAGTTGAAGAAATACGCGAGCGCGAGGATCGGAATAAATCGCCACGCGGCCTTTCTGACCGCCTGTTGTTCGAGCGTCGATATCGCCGGGCTGTCGCCCGTCAGGTTCGAGGAAAGGGATGTCATGTTTTGTCTCCGGACACATCGCGGCCGTGCGCGGACGGAACCGCGCGGCCATGGTGCTTTATCTGTGTAGTGTTCAGGCGCTCGCAATCTCGTTGGCCGATGCATCCAGTGCATCGTCGGGCTGGTGTTCGCCGCATCGGACGACGCCGGCTTGCGTCAACTGCCTCACGTCTTCTGCCGAATAACCGGCCTCGTGAAGCAGGGTTCTCGTGTCTTGTCCGAGGGACGGCGGCGCCGCGCGCAGCCGAGGCCGCTCGCCTCCAAGCGTCAGCGGCAACAAGGCCGTTCGGGTCGCGACGGGCTGACCCGCGCCGCTCGCATCGGCTGGCAACGTGACATCGGCGAGACCGCCCGTGGCGAGAAGATGCTCGTCATCGAACAGGTCTTGCGGCTTGGTGATCGGCGCGTACGGCAGACCGGCACGCTCGAACACCGCGCTGATCTCGGCAGCGGTGAACGCCTCCATGTGCTGGCGCAACAGCGGCAGCAGCCAGTCTCGCGCCTGGACGCGCTGATTGTTCGTCGCGATGCGCGCGTCGGACTTCAGTTCCGCGAGGCCGAACGCATCGCAGAAGATCGCCCATTGCGTATCCGAGACGACGGCCAGGAAGATCTGTTCGCCGTTCTTGACCGAGAAGACGTCGTAGACGGCCCAGGCCGAAATGCGGCTCGGCATCGGCGCTGCGGCCTTGCCGGTCACCGCAAACTGCATCATGTGCTGCGCGACTAAAAACACGTTGTTTTCAAACAGCGCGCTCTGGACTTCTTGTCCCCGGCCGGTGCGCTCACGCTGCGCGAGCGCGGCCATCGTGCCGATTGCGCCGAACATCCCGCCCATGATGTCGTTGACGCTCGTGCCGGCGCGCAGCGGCCGACCTTCGGGACCGGTCATGTACGCGAGCCCGCCCATCATCTGCACGACTTCGTCGAGCGCCGTCCGATGGTCGTACGGACCCGGCAGAAAGCCTTTATGCGAGACATAGATAAGGCGTGGATTCAGCTTCGACAGCGCGCTGTAACCGAGTCCGAGCTTATCCATCGTGCCGGACTTGAAGTTCTCGCTGAAGACATCGGCGCCGGCAAGCAGCTTGTGGACGATTTCGACGCCGCGCGCGTGCTTCACATCGACCGCGATACTTTTCTTGTTCCGATTGAACGTGCCGAAGAAGCCCGCGCCCGAACCGCGAAGCGCACGCGTGCTATCGCCATTGATCGGCTCGACTTTGATGACGTCGGCGCCCAGATCCGCGAGCACCATGCCGCAGGTCGGCCCCATGACCATGTGCGTCATTTCGACGACGCGCACGCCGCTGTACGGCAACGACTGATTGTTTGCAGCTTCGCTCATTGCGCGACTCCCAGGAGGCATCCTTCGGGTTGCGGCGCGCTCGGTGAGCGGCCGTTTGCATAGGTGAAGCCCTTCGGCAAGCCCGCGTCCGGGACGTGCCCGTAGAGCGCTTCGCCGGGCAACGCGTCGGCGAGAATGGATCGGGCCGCGATGAGTGCATCCACATCGACGCCGGTGTCGTAGCCCATCGACTCAAGCAGGAAAACCAGGTCCTCCGTGACGATGTTGCCGGTCGCGCCCGGCGCATACGGACAGCCGCCCAAACCCGCCTGACTCGCATCAATGGTCGTCACACCGGCGTCGAGCGCCGCGACGACATTCGCCAGACCCTGGCCCCGCGTGTTGTGGAAATGCGCCCCGCCCGCTTTATCGCCGAACTCCGTCTCAAGGCGGCGGAACAGGCGCCGAACCTGCGCAGGATTCGCATAGCCGCTCGTGTCCGACAGACCGATTTCATCGACGCCGCATTCGGCCATGGCCGCACACATGCGTATGGTCTGGTCGTCCGTGACGGTGCCCGCGATGGTGCAGCCGAACGCAACCGAAACGCCCGCCTCGATTTCGATGTCCGGAAACTGCGCGTCGCGCAGAGCCACGATCTCGCGCACTTCTTCGATGAGCTGCGCCGTGGTCTTGCGGATGTTGGCCATCGCGTGCTCGTTTGTCACGGAAACCGGCAGCGTCACTTTGTGCACGCCTGCCTCGAACGCGTTCTGACAGCCGCGCAGGTTGGGCGCGAGTACGGCGACACGCAAACCGGGAATGGACAGCGCGTGAGCCACGACTTCGCGGATGTCGGCCATCTGCGGCAGAAGCTTCGCCGGCACGAACGAGCCGACCTCGATTTCCCGCAATCCGGTGGCCGCGAGCGCGGAAATCCACCTGAGTTTCGCGGACGTCGGCATCACGCTTTTGATGCTTTGCAGGCCATCGCGTGGTCCTACTTCGCTAATCAGCACCTTCGAATCGGTCACTTTGGCACGCTCCATAGTTCTATCTGATAGATCGTTGTTCTGTTAGAAAGAACTATAGTGCTGGGTAGAGAGCTCGGCAAGCTGGTAAACCCTCGATTCGCGATTTTTAGAACTTGAGTTCTGTCAGGTGAAACCGTACAGTAGCGAGCACATATTTAGGGGAAGAACGTGGCCAAAGACTCACCTACGCCATCGGCAGCGCTGACCGAAGCGACGGACACATCAAGCGGCGTTGCCGTATTGGACCGTGCCTTCGCGATCCTGAATTCGTTCGGACCGACCGACGACAAGCTGACGATGACCGAGCTTTCTCGAAGAACCGGCCTCTACAAGAGCACCGTTCTGCGGTTGCTGGGCGCGCTGGAGCACGGTGGGTTCATCAGGAAGCTCGACGACGGACAGTACGCGGTTGGCCATCAACCGTTGCGCCTCGCGGCGCTCTATCAGCGATCATTTCAGGTTGGACCTGTAATCGAGCCGTTGCTTCAGCAGATAAGCCGGGACATCGGCGAAACGGCGTCCTTTTACGTGCGGCAGGGCGACTTTCGTATGGTCCTTTATCGTGTCGAGCCTTCGCGAAGCGTCCGGGTTTCGATCCGCGTCGGTGAAGAGTTCGCGATCGACAAAGGAGCTTCGGGCAAAGTGCTGCTCGCGTTCACTGAAGCGCACGATCCGCGGTGGACGGAGATTCGCGATCGCTTGTGGGCGGTCTCTTTTGGGGAGCGTGACCCAGAGACGGCATCGGTGTCAGTGCCGGTTTTTGGGGCGGCCGGGGAGTTGGCTGGCGCGCTGACGCTATCGGGTCCGAAAGGACGTTTCGACGTGCCGGAAGTAATGACTGCGGCGCTTAGTAATTTGCTCGCGAATGCCAAGCGTGCAACCCTCGCTTTGGGCGGCAATGGTCCTCGATATGATGCGGCCGTCGCAGTAACAGGGAGGGATGGCTTTTCTGTTTCACAGGTCTGAGAACGAGTTCGACGTGCAGATATAGCGCGTGATGAACATGGACACATCGAGCTGCAGCGCAGCGGTCTGGGGCTTAAGTTTTTTTAGTCACGATTCCGCCCGCGCATCGAGCCGTCATATCGTGAACTTTATGCAAGTGCGAGACCGGCCGGGGCAGCATCCTGCGTGTCGAGGACGGTAAGAATCGACCCGACGCGGTCGCCCGAAACCGACCCAACTCGGCCGGTGGGAAAGGCAAACCATCAATGGCGGGTTTCGACACGGACCCGCCATTCGATTATCGCGAACCTATCGAAAGACGAAGCCGAAGACGTCTTTATAAGAGATTCGCCGGCGGCTTGGCCTATGTTCCGAGACCTCCGAAGGCATCAATCGATCTGAGGGCCACAACGTCTTGTCGGCCAGCTGGAAATTAAACGGCAGCCCCTGTCTGAACCTCACTATCGAAGCCTAACAACTAGCATCTCCGTTCGCCCGAATTATCTGTGCCATGACAGAGATCTCATCGAAGACGCGCACTTCTCGGTGAATTTTTCCATGACGGAATTCGAAGTGCGACGACCCTAGGATGTTCACCGGCGCATTGTTGGTCGGGCCGTACATGGGCGATCCGCAGTACGTCCCGCGCAAGAGCCATATGGTGCCCACGCGCAATCCCAGGTCTTCCGATTCGTGAACGACGAAGTCGCGGATTTCCACTTGCGCATCGGGGACGGCGGCGAGCAGCGTCATCAATTCCATCTGATACGGGGCGATGCCCATGACGCGCCTGAGTCTCACGCTCTGACAGACGATCGTGTCGCTGAAGTATTTCGGCACCATGTCGAAGTAGCGGCCGTTCCAAACGTTCTCGAACATCTCAGCGACCATCTCACACTCGGCCACGTAGCGGTTCGGACGCACACCGGAGATGCCCGCCTTCACCGGATTCGCGATACGTCCGGCAAACGGCGCGGCGTGCGCACCCGTGTCGATGGCAGTCCCGAGCACCGGTGATCGCGCCGCGAGTTGCGCGGCGACCTCGAAAGGATCGAGTCCAAGATGCTGAAGCACGGCGAACTCGTCACGAATGACCCATTCCTCGACCACCTTGTTGTCGATGACCACGCAATGCGCCATGCCGCGATTGACCCAGTCCTTGCCGGTCGGCGGCCCATACGTCCAGTGGCCCAGATGCGTTGCGTTGTTGAAGACGCGGTGCGCGCTGACGAATCCGTTTGCGCCGCGTTGCTCCCAGATCACGTCGTCATGACCGCCGCCGCGATTCGGGAACGCGACCATCTTCTGGATCGAGTTCTTCATCACATGATCGAAGCCGTAGGTCTCGCCATAGCACGTATGGACCTTCACGTCCTGCGCGTAATGATCCTTGAGATGGCCCAGTCCGCGCGTGATCCAAATCTTGTCGGTCCAGCTCGTGATGTACTCGCGCGGATCGCGATAAGGCGCATACGCAGCGGGATTGATGTCGGCCAGTTGCTCGTTCATTTGAAACCACTCCTTCAGGGTTTGACGTTCAATTGCGCACCCTTGCGCGCAGGCTTGCGTTCAGCGGTTATCCGTGAAGCGCGAAGCATCGGCGCAATGCCTGTGTATCCATGTGTCGTGCGAGCGCCAGCATCAGCAAGACGCGCGCTTTCTGCGGATTGAGCGTGTGCGCGGCGATGGTGGCGTAGTCCTCGTCATCAGCGCACGGCGCCACGCCACCGCCCGGAACGCGGCTCGACCGGACGAATGCCACGCCGTGCTCGCGCGCCATGAGAGCGCCCGCTTTGGCCGCGTGAGAAAGACTGCCGTTTCCCGTGCCGGCGAACACGATGCCGCGCGCACCCGCGTCGATGGCCGCTCGATAGAAATGCACGCCGGCGCTTTGATGACCGTAGACGATATCGACCTGCGGCAAGCTATCGGGCAGGTCGCGAGGAAGATCGAACTCACTCGCTGCCGTTGTGGGCACGACCGCATGAAACGCGGGCGTTCCGCCACTTACGGAGCCAAGCAGTCCGATGGCCGGATTGCTGAAGGCACTCGTTGCGCTCGTATGCAGCTTGACCGCGCCCTTCGCCGAAACGATACGTTCGTCGATCACCACCAGCACGCCCTTGCCGCTCGCCGCGTGATCGGTAGCGACCCGCACCGCATGAAAGAGATTCAAGGGTCCATCTGCGCTGAGCGCGGACGAAGGACGCATCGCACCGGTCAGTATCACGGGCTTGTCGCCCTTCACGAGCAGATGCAGAAAGTACGCGGTTTCTTCCAGCGTGTCGGTCCCATGCGAGATCACGATGCCGTCCACTGAAGCATCGGCAAGCTGTGCGTTCACGGCATGCAAGAGACGCGACAACATCGCGTTATCGATATCCTGACTCGATACGTTCGCCACTTGCTGGAAACGAACATCGGCGATGTCGGCCAGTTGCGAAACCTGCTTCAATACATCCGCGATCGCGCCGGTCAGTTCGTAGCCATGCGTCTGCGTGGCGCTGGGCGCGCTCGCTGCGATCGTTCCTCCAAGACCCATCACGACGATGCGGCGAAGGTCAGGCGATACAGGAGTCTGTCTCATCGAGCACGTCCCTTGTTCAATGATGTCTCGTGACGTTGTGAAAGACGAAGCCTACAGCAAGCGCCTTCATGTGCCGACCGTCAACTTCGCACCATCACACGTCATTATTCTTTATTCCAGATTTTCTTATGCAGCCAGGCTGTAACGGGCGCCTCATGCGCCTGCGTGACTCTCGGTGTGAGCGAAAATCTGCTTCCATATGGAGACTTCGTCGGTCACGAAAAAGTCGGTCACGACTTTGCCGCCGGTCATGTTCGCATGCGACATCCCCATGATGTAGACCGGCGCGCCCGTAGGCTCACCGAAATGCCCGAAGCCCGAATGCGTACCCGTGAGCGACCAGCGCACCGCGACGCGCACCGGTTGCTCAGGCTCGCGATTCACACGCGCGCTCTCGATCTTGAGGACCGCATCGGGAAACGACGCGAGATAGCCGAGCGCGAAGGTATCGATATCGCAGTGACCGTAGAGCACATCGCCACCGGGCGCATGAAACGCCGCACCGTGGAAGTACATGTCGCGTATCGCCGCCGTTTCCTTGTCGTGCCAGAGGCGCTTCATGCCGCGCACGTAAGCGTTCGCCGCCTCGTCGTCCTGCATGGTCGGCTGGTAACGGCTGGGCTTGTCATGTGCGGGCACGAAGAAGGAAATCGGTTTGCCCTGTCGCAACTCGCGATCCGTCATCTCGCGTGCGAGCGTGCGGGCGTCGGTTCCGAGGCAGCGCGCGAACGCCGCCTGATCGCGCACGAGCCATTCTTCGACCACCACCTGATCGCGCACCCAGCAATCCGCGATGATGCGACTGCGCACCATGCGCCCCTTCGCTGCTCCAAGAATGCCGTCTCCCGTGTGCCGCATGACCGAGGTCAGCCGATGCGACGACAAGAACGTTCCGTCCGCGTAGGGCGTCCAGATGACATCTTCCCCGACCAGTTGACGGTCGGGGAACTGATGCAAGGTCTGAAGCGTTTGCGCCGTGACGCCCTCATTGCTGCCCGTGAAGCCGGTCGCGGCGCGCAGCAGGATATCGGGCGCATAGTATTGCTGGAGTTTTCCGCCGATGCCGCGATCTTCCCAGATCTCGCGCGTGATGCCATAGATGAAATCAGGAACATTCCTGTACGAGCCCAGATCCATTGTCACGTCGATTTTCCTCGTCGAAAGTTACGCTGTTTCGGCCAATCAGAAGCGGTGCCGAATGCCGGTGACGACTGCAAGTTGCTTGCTGTTCGATGAAGCGGTCGTGAAGGCGAACTGCGCGACCGCCGGCGCACCCACCGAGTTCGTGCCGCTCGCCTTCTGACCGTACGCCCAGATATACACATTGGTGCGCTTGGACAAGCTGTATGTCGCGCCGAGATCGATTTGCCGATAGATCGCACCGGGCGCACCGTTCACGGAATTCGAGCGGGTATAGATGAACGCGGTGCCGACCTGCAATGCGGGTGACAGGTAATAGAGATAGTTTGCCTCGAATGAGTTCAGCACGCCGCTGCCTGAATATCCTTCGGGATTCGGCCCGGCACCGCTCCCCAGTCCCTTGAACGCGACGTTACTGAACGTGCCGCCCAGCGTGCCGTTACCGAGCGTGTAGGATGCCCCCGCCGCCGCGATTTGCAGTGTCCGTGCCGATACGAAGCCCGAGTAGCTGAGTCCCGACACCACGACGCCGGTCGTGGTCGAGGTGCCATCGTAGATGGACGTGTTCGGCCGGTCGATATGGGAATAAGACCCCGCGACGGAGAATCCGCCAATGGTGTAGGAGACGGCTCCAGAATAAGCCGAGTTGCTGCCGGTCGAACCCGGCGTGCCGCCGAACGAATAGATCGCGCCGACCTTCAAACCATAAAACGGCACGCTCACGAACTTCGCGGCGTTGTTGAGACGATAGCTGCCGTTGAAGTTGTTATTGTCGCCAGGCTGCGTGCCGGGACCGCCGGACCACAAGTAGCCGGATTCGAACGGGCCGACGAAATCGGTGTTCAGGTCGTACTGGCGTCCGAGCATGAAGTTGCCATACGGCGAAGCGATTCCCACCCACGATTGACGGCCGAACAAGCGTCCGTTCTGTCCGAGCTTTCCGGTATTCGAATTGAAACCATTTTCAAGCTGGAAAATCGCGGCATAGCCATTGCCGATATCTTCACGGCCTCTAAAGCCGAAACGCGAGGCACTCAAGGTGCCGCTTTGCAATTGATACGCATGGCCGCCCGCCTGATTGGTCGTGTACTGGAATGCCTCGTCAATGATGCCGTACAGCGTCACACTGCTTTGTGCGTGTGCCTGAAGCGCAGTGAGGCAGCATGCGAGCGGAAACGACAAGCGAGCGGGTTTCATAACGATAGTCCGTTGGTCGAAGGTTTGTGGTCGGGAAATCGGTAGATTTTTTAAGGCTTTATATTTGCAGTAGTGCTATTTATTTTGAAAACTTGCTTTCCGGTTTTTGTTTGTGCTGTCTTCTCAATCGTTCAACGGCAATTCCATCCAGTCCTGCATTGCCTGACTGCACACATCCGGCGCTTCGAGCGGCACGAAATGACCGCAATCCGGCACACCGCGAAACAGCGCATGCGGCATGGCTTCAGCCATTTCGGTCTGGCGGTCGAACGGTATGACGCCATCGTCGTCGCCGTACAGAATCAGCGCCGGAATCTTGAGCGACGACAACATCGGACGCGAGTCCGGACGTTCGACTGCATAGCGCGTGTGATGACCGAAGCGCGGCGCGCAGCTTTCCGCCATCGACACGACGAGATTGCTCAGGACTTCGCGCTGCTTGCACACGGGAGAAAAGTAGAACGGCAAGAGTTCGTCATTCAGAACGCCCGCCAATTCCCCGCGCTTGGCGCGTGCCAGCAACGCGCGGCGCCGCGCCTGGTTTTCCGCCGGGTCCGACCGGGCCGTGCTCGCGACGAGCGCCAGGCCCGCCGCACGTTCACGCGCCTGCCGAACAAACTCGAAGGCCACGATTGCGCCCAGCGAGAATCCCGCCAGATAAAAGCGCGGCGGCAGTGTCTTCAGCAAGGCCGCGACTTCTTCGTGCATTGCGGGCTGGTCGCCGAGTTCGCAGACGCGCACTTCGCGTGCGGAAGACAATGCATTCGCCTGCGCATGCCAGACGCGCGCATCGCACAAGGTTCCGGGCAAGAGGACGAGCGGAATCGTGTTCATGACCTTAGTAGCCGCTGACGCCGATGGCCTGTTTGCCACCGCGCGCCGCTAGCACGCGCGATGAACTAGCCGCCGCGAGCGCGTTGGCATCGTTGCCCGGCGTGACGAGATGAAAGCCCTGTTCGAGACGACGTCGCGCGGCATCCCCATCGCTGCAGAAGATGCCCGCGAGCAAGCCACGGGCGAGCGCCGCGTCGAGGATGCGCGCAATCGCCTGCTCGACGATTTCGCCCGGCTGCGCGGAGGGCGCGACGCCCAGACTCAGCGCCAGATCGTTCGGTCCGATGTAGATGCCGTCGAGACCGGGCGTGGCGAGAATGGCATCCAGATTGTCGAGTGCCTCTTTGGACTCGATCATCGCGAAGGCCTGAATCACGTCGTTGGCCTTCGAGAAGTAGTCGGGGCCGCCATACAACAGCCCGCGCGCCGGACCGAACGAGCGCGTGCCCTTCCCCGGATAACGGCATGCCGCGACGAAATCGGCCGCCATCTGCGGCGTATCGATGGCCGGACAGATCACGCCGTACGCGCCGGCGTCGAGCAGCCGCATAATGTCGTTCGGATCGCGCGAAGGCGAGCGCACCAGCGGCGTTGCGGACGTGATGCTGATGGCCTGAAGCATGCCCACGGCGGAATCGAAGCCGATCATGCCGTGCTGCAAATCGACCGTGACCGAATCGAAGCCTTGCGACGCCACGACTTCCGCCGCGTAGCTGCTGGGTATCGACAACCATGCGTTCACGATCGACTCGCCCGCCAAAAACTTCTGTTTCAATAGATTGGGACGCATGTCACTAAATCTCCTGTTGCACTTCTATCCGCCCGATTGCGCCGGTCTTTAAACATTTGCAATGCGTTGTCCCGTCGCGCCATCGAACCAGAACAAGCGCGATGCGTCCGGTTTCAGGCAGATGCGTTCTCCGTCTGCATGACGGATCGACTTGTCGCCCTTGACCACGAAGTACTGGCCGCCGATCTTCAGCGTGATGAGCGTGATGTCGCCGAGCATTTCGAACGCGAAGATTTCCGCCGAGAACGATCCTTCGCTGGGCGCAGCTTCGATCGCCACGTCTTCCGGTCGAACGCCCAGCGAAAGCGGACCATTGCGCGGCGGCACGATATCGAGCTGCGCGCCATCGGGCAAGAAGAAGCGGCCGTCGCGCCCTTCTCCATGCAGCAGATTCATCGCGGGCGAGCCGATGAAACCCGCGACGAAGGCATTCGCCGGATCGTTATAGATGCGCTCGGGCGCGTCGATCTGCTGCAACACGCCGTCCTTCATGATCGCCACGCGCGACGCCAGCGTCATGGCTTCGACCTGATCGTGCGTGACATATACCGTCGTCACCGCCAGTTCGCGCGCGAGATGCTTGAGTTCCGCGCGCATGGTGCCGCGCAGTTTGGCGTCGAGATTCGAAAGCGGTTCGTCCATCAGAAACACGCGCGGCCGCCGCACGATGGAACGCGCCAGCGCCACGCGCTGACGTTGCCCGCCGGAAAGCGCCGCCGGACGCCGCGCGAGCAGATGGCCGAGTTCCACGCGGTCGGCCGCGCGCTTCACTTCGCGATCCCGCTGCGCGGCCGGCACGTTGCGCAGCTTCAGCGGATACGCGATGTTGTCGTACACGCTCATGTGCGGATAGAGACCGTAGTTCTGGAACACCATCGACACGTCGCGCTGACGCGGTGCGATGCCATTCATGCGTTGCGCGTCGAACATCAGGTCGCCGTCTGTGGGATCTTCGAGACCGGCGATCATGCGCATCGTCGTGGTCTTGCCGCAGCCCGACGGTCCGAGCAACACCAGAAACTCGCCTTCGGCGATCTTCATGTTCAGACCTTTGACCGCCTGGAATCCACCCCAAGTCTTGTTGATGCCATTCAGTGTGACGGTAGTCATGTCGGTAGCCCTGAGATGAGGTCAGCGCACGGCGCCAGCCGTAGTTCCGCGAATGAGATAGCGCTGCAGGAAGGAGGCGAACAGGAACATCGGCAGCATGATGAAAAGCCCGGTCGCGCTGATGAGTTGCCAGAGATCGCCCTCTTCCCGATTGAAGAGTCCGATGGCCACCGGCAACGTCACCGCATCCTCGGCGCTCAGAATCACGGCGATGATGAAATCGTTCCACGACAGGATGAAACAGAAGATGCCCGCCGTGACGATGCCCGGCAGCGCGATCGGCATGATCATCTGATAGAGGACCTGCATGCGCGTGGCGCCATCGATCAGCGCGGATTCTTCGATATCGATGGGAATCTGGTCGATGAAGCCCTTGATCATCCAGATGGCGAAGGGCATCACCATTGCCGTCTGCACGACGATGAGCGCGATGCGCGTGTCGTACAGCCCGAGGTCGCGGAACATCAGAAAGAACGGTAGCACGATCACGACCGGCGGAAGGAACTGCGTGGCAAGCACGGCCACCATCAGCGACTTGTGAGCGAACAGGCGAAAGCGCGAGAACGAATACGCGCCCGCGGTCGCAATCGGCAGCGTGATGAGGACCGTGGAGCACGACACGATCAGCGAGTTGACCAGCTTGTCCTGCACGCGGAACGGCTCCCGCATGATCTCGATGAAGTTGCCGAACGTCGGCGTGAAGGCCACGCGCAGGCGATAGATATCCACGTAGTGCTTGAACGCCGCGGACATGATCCAGTACAGCGGCAGCACGATCACGAGGAACAGTACGGCGAGCGCGAGGCCGCGTCCGAACGTGGCGAGGCTCGTCGAGACCGCGCCCGGCGCACGGTACGTGCTCACAGGATGGGACTGGTCTTCGGGCATAACGTCGTGCAGGGAATCGGTGGTCATGGTCGTTTCTTTCATTTCGCGCGCTGCGTCATGCGGACATAGAGTACGGTCAGGATCATCATCGGAATCACGAGCAGCCAGCCGACCGCCGAGGCATAGCCCATGTTCAGATACTTGAATCCCTGGAAGTAAATGAAGTGACTCAGCGTTTGCGTGGCCTGTCCGGGACCGCCGTTGGTGATCATCACCACCTGATCGAAGATCTTCAGCGCGAAGATGCCCTTGAGCACCATCGCCACGGCCAGCACGGGCCATAACTGCGGCAGCGTGATGGAGAAGAACACCTGCGTGGCGGTCGCGCCGTCGATCTGCGCGGCCTCCTGACTCTCTTTCGGAACCGACGCCAGCGCGCCGATGAAGATGAGCGCGAAATACGGCGTCCAGTGCCATACATCGCTCGACAGCACGAGCCAGAACGCGCCGGACGGACTGCCCAGCAGATCGACGTTGCGCAGGTGCAAGGCGCGGCTGATGGCGCCCGCAAGGCCGAAGTCCGCGTTGGCCATGAAGCGCCACAACGCGCCGATGAGCGCCGGGCTCATGGCGAACGGCAGCACGAGCATGGAACGCAGGACGGCGCGCACCGGGCCGCCGCGAAACAGCAGCACGGCGACCGCGAGCGACAGCGACACCGTCAGCAGGACGGAGAGAATCGTGAACATCGCCGTGACAAGCGCAGAGTTCCACATCGCCGGATCGGTCAGGGCGCGCGTGTAGTTGTCGAACAGATAGCCGATCTGCGACAAGCCATCGGCGGGCTGCCAGAGCGCTCTGGACTCGTTCGCGCGGCCCAGATTCCAGTTGCGGAAGCTAAGATAAAAGGTCGTGGTGAGCGGATACAGCGCGGTGGCCAGGACGATGAAAAGTCCCGGCGCGACCATTCCATACTTGGCGAGACGTTCGGACATGGCGTCCTCTCCAGAACGAGTGTTAGCGAAGTTCGCGTTCGACGACACGATGCGCGCGCGCGGCGGCATCGGTCATCAGTGCATCGATGTCCTCACCCGTCACGGCCTGATTGATGGCAATCGACGCGATATCCGCGACTTCCGGCCAAAAAACCACTTCAGGCATGGGCTGCGCGTTGCCGGCAAGCGCCTTGATCTCGGCGGCGGGCACATTCGAGTTCGCCGCATTCACGCCGGCATCCCGCATGCTCGAAAAGCGGTTCACCACGTTGTTGCGCACGGCATAACCGTTCACGTCGCGCTCGATGGCGTTGCGCTTGTCGAGGTCGGCATTGGCGAGCCACTTCAGGTACTCCCACGACGCTTCCTTGTGCTTCGAGTACATGGAGATCGACATCGGCATGGTGTTGACGACGGTGGTCGGCGCGTCGCCGGGCTTGTACGCGGGCATCGGCGCGAAGCCGACTTGTTCGGGCTTGAGCGTCGAGTCCTTGGGATTGGTCACGGCCGCATACGACCACTGCCAGATGGGCAGCATCGCCGCATGGCCCTGTTGAAACGAGATGCGTGCATCCTGTTCCACGTTGGAGGTCGCGCCCGGTCCACAAAGTTCGTGCTTCGTGTAGAGCGCGATGTATTCGCGCGTCGCCTGCATCGCCTGCGGCGACGTCCATGCGGGGTAGCCTTTGGCATCGAGAATATGGCCACCCGCGCCGCGAACGAAATCCGCCCAGGCGAAGAGATTCTGGCGATTGCCATCGGCGCCGTAGTAGCAGGCGAGCGGCGCCATGTCCGGATACGCCGCGCGTATGCGCGGGCCGGCGTCGATCACGTCCTGCCAGCTTGCCGGCGGCTTGATATGCAGTGCGTCGAGCACGTCCTTGCGATAGAGGAACATCTGCACGTTGCTGCGCAAGGGCATGCCATAGAGCTTGCCGTCGTGCGTGACCGATTGCAGGAACGGCGCGGGGAAATCCTTTAGGTCGTAGCCATCGCGTGCGACGAGCGGGTCGAGCGGCACCAGCCAGTGCGCGTACGCCGCGCCCCATTGATCCAGATAGTTGACGATATCCACGTTACCGTTCGCCGCCACGCCGACGCTCGTGACCTTTTCCTGGAGCGGCTTGAACGGCACGAACAACCACTTCACGTTGATGCCGGTCGCGGCCGTGAAGGCGTCCGTGCGCTTTTGCAAGGCGACGAACTGCGGCGTGTTGACCGCCATGATCTTGATGGTCTCGCCCTTGTACGGCTGCCCCGGCTTCAGGCGCGAGGCGGACAAAATCGATGCATCGGTCCCGGCACCGGATGCGCCCTGATCCGCGGACCAGACCGGCTCCCAGGACAGCGCCAGCAAAAGCGAAAGAGAGGCATATACAACACGACGATGCATGTTCATATCTCCGGCCATCGACGGGATCTGCACGCGCTTTTTGCTGCGGCGCGATCCGTGCCGCGCTGCGTGCTCATGCAGAAGTGTGTGAAATTTGAACCGGCCAATTAATTCTGTCTAATATATTATTCATTGGCATTTCATATCTTTTGGGAATCGAGCATGGTCGACTTGCGCTTGCTGCGATACTTCGTCGTATTGGCCGAAGAATTGAATTTCCTGCGCGCGGCGAATCGTCTGCACATGACGCAACCCCCGCTCAGCAAGCAGATCATGCAACTCGAAGCCGATCTGGAAACCCCGCTTTTCATCCGTGGCAAACGTCCGCTTCAACTGACTCACGCGGGCATCGAACTGCTGACCGGCGCGCGCCGTCTGCTTGCTCAAGCGGATGCCGTGGTCGATCAGGCCAAGCTCGCGGGACGCGGCGAGAGCGGCCGTCTGGGCATCTCGTTCGTTACCGGCTCGCTGCCGCAATTGCTGCCGCGCTGCATCGGGGCGTATCGGTCGCTGCATCCGCGAGTGCGGCTGAATTTGCGCGAGGGCGTGACGGCCACGCAGCGCGAGGCCTTGCTCGCCGGGGAAATGGACGTGGGTCTCATGCGTCCGCTCGCCAACGATCCGGGCGATCTGAGCACCCGAAAACTCATTAGCGAACCAATGATGCTCGCCGTGCCCGAGCATCATCCGCTTGCTTTGATCGAACACGTTCAGGTCAAGGCGCTGGCATCGGAACCGCTCATTCTTTTCGACCGGAAAGATTCGTCGTATTTCTACCGGATCGTGTCGCAGATGCTCGATAACGCGGGCATCACGCCTGCGGTCGCGCAGGAAGCCACGCAGCTCTATACCGTCGTCGCGCTCGTGTCGAGCGGCATCGGAATGGCGGTGGTGCCTGCATCGGCGCGGCACATGCGCTATCCGGGCGTCGAGTTTCGCCAGTTCGATCTGAAGCGCACGCCGCTTGCCGTGCTGGAACTCGCCTGGCGCGAAAACGACGCCAATCCGGCGCTGCTGAACTTCATCGATATCGCCGTCGCGGAAGCCGCCCGCTACGCCGACTCGGCGGTTTCGTAACGCCCTCTTTTCGTCTGTGCTTGCATGTCGCGGATCTTTTACATTAATCTATGCATTCGAATGCATAAAGCGCTGAGCGACGAAAATCGTAACTCCTAACTCGTAACTCGAAACACGGAGAGTGACATGAATCCCTACCTCGACCTGAACGACGCCGCCGCGCGCAAGCGTCTCGTGAAGCGTTCGGACATGGTTGCCTGCAAGGTCGCGTTCATCGACTGCAAGATGAAGGGCTCGGACCGCAAGGAAAACTATTCGCTGATCGGCGCGGGCGTGACGCAAAGCGCGGATCAGGTCGTGAACCTGCAAGAGCCGCACGGTTTCAGTCTCGGCGTGGCCGCCATGCCGCCGGGCGTGGTCAACAACCTGCATCTGCATTACACCGCCGAAGTGTTCATGATCTTTCGGGGACGGTGGCGCTTTCGCTGGGGCGCGAATGGCGACGAAGGCACGGTCATCGGCGAGCCGGGCGACGTGCTCAGCATTCCCACCTGGATTTTTCGCGGTTTCAGCAACGAAGGCAGCGACGATGGCTGGATCTTCTCCGCACTCGGCGGCGACAACACCGGCGGCATCATCTGGCATCCGTCGATTCTCGAACAGGCCGCGCGTCACGGCCTCTTCCTGACCAAAGAGAACATCCTCGTCGATACCGCGAACGGTACACCCATGCCTGCGCGCGACGAACTCATCGAGCCGATCGATCAGCAGGCGATTGCGTCCTTACGGCATTACTCGCCCGAGGAAATGCGCGCGCGCATGGTCAAGGTGACGGACCGCGTGTGGTCGTCCCGCGCGCTGCTCGATAACGTGCTGCCGGGTCATGCGTCGGAAATCGCGAGCGCGGTCGGCTTCGGCATGTCGCAGGATCGCGATCAGGCGTCCGGCGTGACCAATCCGCATGGCTTCTCCATCGAATGGCTGCGTGTCGCGCCGGGGCAGTGCATCGGCAAGCACAGGATCGATGCCAAACAAGTGCTGATCGTGTTCGAAGGTCTCGCCGAACTGACGCTCCCATTGCCCGATGGCGACAGCGTCATCGAAGTGCCCGAGCAGGCGTTGTATTCGGTGCCGGGCGATACATGGCGCTCGCTTCGGTCGGTCGGAGAGAAACCGCTGCTGATCGCGGTGATGACGAGCGGCGACCAGCGCAAGCACATCACCTGGTCGGATGAGATCGTCGCGGCCGCCGCGCAAGCGGGCGTTGGCACGGATCACAACGGCTTTCTCGCGCCGCTGCATCTGCTGCCCAATGAAACGCGCAAGGAAGCGGCTGCTTTGCTCGAAGCGCAGTAACGCGGGCGGTTAGAATCGCGGCTTTATCGGCACAGCTTTCGCACATGGCCAAGTCCAGACAGACCACCCGCGCGACATCCTATGACGTCGCGGTCGCCGCGGGCGTCTCGCAATCGACCGTGTCGCGGTGTTTTCAGGAAGACAGCGCGATCTCGCCCGATACCCGCGCGCATGTCATCGCGGTGGCCGAAGGTCTGGGATACCGGCCGAACGCGGTGGCGCGCTCGCTGATCATGGGGCGCTCGAACGTCATCGGCGTGGTGGTCGCGCGCTATACGCTGCACAACAATCCGGACCTGCTCTACGCGGTGTCCGAGGTGCTGGCGGCGCACGATCTCACCTTGTTGCTGATTACGGTCGCCGATGACCACGAAGGCGAAGCAACCCTGCACAACGCATCGGAATTTCCGCTCGATGGTGTGATTTCGTGCGCCACGCTGTCGCGCGAGGACATCGAACGGTTTCAGCGCTTCGGGATTCCCGTGGTGTTCCTGAACCGGCACATCGCGGCAAGCGGCGTCGATTGCGTGACGACCGACAACGCAGCCGCCGCGCGGCAGATGGCCGACGCGCTGTTCCGCGCGGGGCATCGGCGCTTTCTCTGCATCGCCGGCCCTGAAGGTGCGCCGGTCAGCGATATCCGCATCGATGGCTTCGTCACGCGCGTCAAGGAGTTGGGTGCGCGGCAAGTGGAGATTGCCTGCTCCGACTTCTCGTACGAAGCAGGCAGCGCGGCGATGCTCCGGCATGCATCGGCCAAACCGATCGCCTTCGATGCCGTGTTCTGCGCGAACGACCAGTTGGCGCTCGGCGCGATCGATGCCTGCCGCTATGAACTGCGCTTGCGCGTGCCCGACGATATCTCGGTCGTCGGTTTCGACGATATCGCCGAGGCAGCACGACCCACGTATCGATTGACGACGGTAAGACAGCAAGTCGCGACGCTTGCCGGGAAGGCGGTCGACCTGCTGGCGTCGCGCCGGCTCAAACCGGGCATGCGCGCGCGCCTCGTCACGCTGCCAGGAGAACTCATCAAGCGTGATTCCGCACGCATGGACCTGCCCGATCCCGACCTCCCTGCAGTAACGAAAAGCACACCCTAGATGAACCGGCCCGCGCCGAACGCCGTCAGGTTCACATCGTTCGAACCGATTGCCTGCAGCGCCAGTTGCTCGCCGAGTCCTGCCGAGCTCTTGAAGCCATGACCGGAACACGCCGATACGACCGTGACATTCTCCATCTCGCGAAACCGGTCGACGATGAAGCCCGAATCGGTGCTGACCGTATAGAGACACGTCGCGCTGTCGATCACGCGCGGGTTCATCGCGTCGAGACGGCCCTGCACGTTATGCCGAAACATGTCCAGGGCGTCTTTGCCGCGGACCGTGCGGTCGTAGCCGTCGGGGTTGCAGGCATCGCGATACTGCTCGGTCGCGACCTTCACGCCCGCTTTCCCATCGACCATCGGAAAGCCGTACATGTAGTCCTCGTCGCCGCTGCCGTACATCCAGATGAAAATCGGGCAACGTTCCGGGGCGTACAGCGAAGGCTTCGTCGTCTCGAACCAGTAGAGCACCTGACGCATCACGCGCAGATTGCTTTCGATCGTGCCGCCGCTCAGCGCAGGCACCCAAGGCCCGGCCGTGACGATGACCTTCGCCGCGCTATAGCGGCCGAGCGTCGTGGTGACGTGGACCGCGCCGCCATCCTCTTCGATCGACGTGACCCGCTCGTTGCACCGGAGGGCGGCACCAAGCGACTCCGCTTGTTGAAGTTGCGCCTCGACGCACAGTTCCGGCAGCAAGACGCCGGAATCCGGTTCGAAGTAGGCAAGTTCGTCGCCGCGCGTGATGAACTGAGGATATCGGCGCGACACCTCCGCTGCATCCAGAACCTCATGCTCGATACCGAAGCGCTGCGCGTTTGCGATGGTCCTGCGCACGAAATCCGGCTTGCCGTGGTGGCTGATCGTGCCGTCCTGAGGCCCCATGATGAGCCCGCCCGTGCGACGAAACAACTTCTTGCCGGTCCTGCCTTCGAGTTCGGTCCAGATGCCATGCGAACGTTTGATGAGCGGAATATAGACCTCGCCCTCGCCCACCGCGAGACGCGTGATGCGGCTTGCGCCGTGACTCGAACCCCGGTCGTGCGGCGGCGCGAACTGATCGATGCCGATCACGCTCACGCCGCGCGAGGCCAGTTGATAGGTCGTCGCGCTGCCGAACGCGCCCAGACCCACCACGATCACATCCGCTGTCTTTCTGTCATGCATCGCCGCTCCCGGTGCCGTGTAGTGCTGCCATTCTAGGTTCGCGCATCAAATGGCGGCAACTCAAGCCAGCTTGTATTAGCCACACTGATGATCGCTATCGCTGCGCCGGAACAAATGAACGCATGAAGGTGCTCACACATGAAACCGACACCCCTGATCGAAACGCACGCACTGCGCATCTTTCTCACGATGGCCGACGAGCGCAACATGTCGCATGCGGCGAAGCGGCTCGGCATCAGTCAGTCCGCGGTATCGCAGACCATCCGCAATCTCGAGAATCAAATCGGCGCCATTCTGGTGACCCGGGGCGCGCGGCCCGTCACGCTGACCGCCGCGGGCACCATGCTCGCCTCGCGTGGGGCGGAACTGATCGACGCGCTGGTCGATCTCGGACAGAACGTCGCCGATTGCGCGCAAAGGGTGAAACCGGACATCCGTCTTGGTCTGGTCGATTCGTTCGCGGCGACCTGCGGCAGTCAGACCGCGCGTGCGCTGGCCGCGCGCACGACGCGGCTGGCCGTGTGCACGGGACTGTCTTTCGGACTGGAGCAAAAGCTGCTTCGCCGCGAACTTGATCTCGTCGTGTCGTCGCAGTCGATGCTCGAAAAGAATGCCATCGTTCGGCGCACGCTGTTGACCGAGCGATTCGTCGCGATGATCCCTAAAGCGCTTTATAACGGGCAATCGCGCGTGTCCGACCTGCTGAAGCTGTGCAGGGTGTCGCCGCTGATTCGTTTCGATCAGCAGTCTCATATCGGCATACAGATCGAGGAGATCGTGCGCGCTCACGCCATTCAATCCGCCGCACTGCTGGAATTCGATACATCCGACACGCTCACGTCGATGGTCGCGGGCGGACTCGGCTGGGCAATTACGACCCCACTCTGCGCGCTGCAAGCGAGACATCTTACGAATCAGATTAGATTTGCGGCCATCGACGAGTTCGATACGCGCCGGTCGCTTTATCTGCTTTCTCGCGCGGAACTGTACACGGCGTTTTTGCGGGAGGCGTTCGACGATATCCAAAGCATCCTGATCGACGACCTGCTGCCACGCCTTCGGTCTCTCGACCCAGTGCTTAAGAGGTGCATTGACGTGCGCGTCGACAATCACGCGCCACAGTCCAGTCCACCGCTGGCTTGAAGTCGTTTCGAACGTCCGCTTACTGACTAGAACCGACGCCCGAATGACCAGGCGTCGGCGCAAACGAACGACCCTTTCTGTTTAGGGTTGTAGGACGGCTGCCCCGATCCATCAGCACGTCAACTTGCCCAGACGCCAGCGGGCAGGCGTCCTACAAGCCTCAAGGGAGGAAACCGCGGAGTGCCCCGACGTGGCCTGAACCTTTCACCGCTATGCCGATTCGTTCAACCTCATTGAAGGCACGGCGTATATGAACGCCGATAAATGTGAGTCAGGGCAACCACGATTGCAGCAGCGACGCTGCTGGGCGTTGCTATCGGCCGGACTGGCCAGCAACAGACTGCCTGTTTGGAGTCGTAGGCACAAGCGTCTCCTATGGGCTCTCTTTGCCGAAGAGCCGACAGTTGATGTGTGAATTCTGACGCAATGGCATTCATGCGTGTGCTCGCTCGACCGGTGGTGCTCGAATAGGTCTGCTGCGCTGGAGTATGTCGATGATGATCATCGGCGAACCACAGTGCCGGCAAACGAAGGTCGGCGACGCTTCGACTGTAGCGATGTCGTTGGCACTGCTGCCGATAGTGGCAGACGGTGCGCCCAGCAACTCGCGTATCTTCGCAAGATTCGCGCGCCGCGAGGGGTTCGCGAGCAGGCCGTAATGGCGAATGCGGTGGAAACCGCCAGGCAGCACATGCAAAAGGAAGCGACGCGTGAACTCATCTGTTCCGAGGGTCATGGTCTTGTTGCGGGTGCGTCCATTCACGCGGTAGTCCTTCCAGCGGAAGGTAACGCCGTGTTGGTCGAGCGCGACTAGGCGCTGGTTGGAGATCGCGACGCGGTGGGTGTAACGCGACAGGTAGGCGAGCACTGCTTTGGGTCCCGCAAACGGGCGTTTGGCATACACGACCCACTCGGATGCGTACATTGGTGCGAGCCACCTGGCCCGGATTATCCAGACGTGCTTGCCTCGTTGAGTTCTGTATCCGGTTCCGTCACTTACCGCATGCAGGAGTTCACGGGCAGGAAATGGTTCACCGGGCATATCCTCCGTCAGATCGACGAGATCAGGGACGCGGGTGGCGTCATCATGCTTGAAGCCCCGGCGGGCTGGGGAAAGACCGCACTTGCGTTGAACTGGCTGAAGACCGCAGACGAGTGGATGACCCAGCAGCGAAAAGCTGGCCAGCTAAGTTGGAAGGCTGCGCGAGAAGGAAAATCGGACGGCGCCATATTGTTGGTGGACGGCTGGGCGTTCGCGAGGAAATACGCACCCGCACGTAACGAATACCACGCTCTGAGCAGCGACGTCACTGATGTCATCCAGCAACTCTATGCCTGCACGCGTGACCGGCTGGGGTTGACGGCCGACTCGTCCACGCCGTCGGACGCAAAGGAACTGTTCAAGCATCTTTTAAACGCATGCCGAAAATGCGGCGGTCAGCGCGGGCACCCAGTGATCCTGCTGCTCGACGGGATCGACGAACTGATTGTATATGAAGAGAACCTCATCGAGCAGATCGAACATTATTTGCCTTGGCCCTGGCCTGAGCGTGTCGTGCTGATCATGCTGCTGCGAACCGTCGATGGCACTGCCAATCGGATCAGGCTTCGCCGGCTACTGCGGGAGCGCCCGATCCGTTGTCTCGGGGTAACGCTGGACGAACGCGAGCCCCACGACTTAGATAGTCAGGTCGAGGCCCGCAAGGAGAACGAGGCCGACATCCGTGCCTATATTAAGGCCCGGCTCGACGCGCTCGAGATGAAGTACCACGTCAATCTAAATACGCAAGCGTTCAGGGAAGCGCTGTGGAAGGCATCCGAAGGCTATTTCATCGTGGCGAGCGGGCTGCTGAGCATGAGCGGTGAAGGATCGGACGAGCAGCAGAAGGAACTGCGCGAACGGCTCATTAAATGGCGCGATCATCCGGATGCCGAGTTGCCGAATGGCCCCAAAAGCTTTTTCGAAGAGATGATCAACCGCAAACTTATCTTGCTTGAGCATTGCTTCGACCGCATGACGCCGAACGCCGACGTCTTTCGGCCGCCCGACGCAAGAAAAGTCGGCTACGGCTTGCTAGCGCTGATTGCCACGCGACGGGGCACTCAAACGCCCCGCGAATTTCTCACGATGCTCGACGTCCTGCGCGAAGGATGTCAGCAGAACAGCGGAGCCGCCACCCAGGCGTGGATTGAAGTCTGGGACAGCAGTCCGATCTACGGCCCGTCGAATCATCAGTTTTACGAAGGGCTCAATGCGCTGCACAGCCTGTTTGCCAACGACGAGTCCAGTCGCGAACACGAAGGAAATAAGCTGCTCAGGGAGCACTCCTACATCGACGCGGACGTGAAGCTCAATTTCTCCCATTACTGGCTCGCCAATATCGTTCACAAACATATCGAGAAGGAACAGCTGACAGCCGCGATCGCCACTATCTGGGCCGAGTTGTGCAAGCATACGATCACCGGCCTCCGCTCAGGCGCCACTGATTGCGCCACGCAATATGTCGAGGCTCACGGCATCGAGCATCTGCTCGACGCGCAAGAAATCTCGGCCGCGCTCGCCTTGCGTACCGTCATGGCCGATCGTTGGCAGCGGCTCGGCAACGCTCATCAGAAGCTCGCCGGCTCGTCGGTACGCATTGCCCGGGCGATCGACTTCGCCGTGAATCGGCCTAAGGACGCGCGCGCCGTCACCGCGCTCAGGCAGATCGTGCCGGACGACCTGCTCGCCCTGCTCCGATCGCGCGTCTATGTGACAGGTCTCTACACTGGCGTCATAGAGACAATGATTAGCTTTCACGTAACGGGGTGGGACGGCTGGGATGCCGCACTCGTGGAATTGGTCCGCGATTCGGATATCGTTTTCCGTCACGATGTCGGCGAAGCCTACGCAGCGGGTTGGGAGAAGGCGAGCATGCGCGCGATCGTGGAACGCGACATCCGCGCAATGATGGATTTCGACGCGCCGGCTGTGGGCACGGATCGCGATATCGTGGCTTACAAGCGGGAAATCGCAGGGTACGCGCTGAAGTTTATTTGGCGAACCGCCAAACCCTACGTGGACGGGCTAGGCCACTTCGACCCAGCGATCATCGCGCTGTTCGGCAACAGCGAGTCTTCCGTCGATCGCATGATCGCGTCGGAACTGCTGTTGTCGTATGCGATCGGTACCGGAAACGATCCCTCGCTGTTCGTGCCGGAGAAGCTACGCAAGTCCCGCTGGAAGTATCACGAATCCGATTTTCTCGATCTGCAGTATGTGGTCGCGTCCGACAAGGAATCGCTTTGCGACGGTGAACATGTCCCGGCGTCACTGCGTCAACGTGCAAACGAACACTTGAGCGTCAATGAAGAACGCCGGTTATTGCTGGGCAGAAAGTTTGTGAAGGAGCACGATGAACTGCGTGGCCTGCTGCAGGATGACGCTTATCGCAAGCAACTAAATGGCGCGTACACGTCGTTGCCGCGCGCGCTGGAGTTGCTCGCGAATGTGCTTGCTGTCCCTTCATCGCCGGATCGGCGCACGGCCATCCGGATCATTCGCGTGCTCTTGTCTCATCCGCTCTGGCACGTGACGGAGAGCGTGTCATCCGCGCTGTCTGAAATTCTGACAAGCGCGGACGAGAACCGGCCGCTCCTGATGGAACTCCTAAAAGACCCGTGGTGGCGCGTACGGTACGGCGCGCTCGACGCGAGCTTCAACATGGGCAACGACGACCGCTTCGCGTCGTTTCGTCAGGCGCTCCTGTATCTCACGAAGGCCAACGAATTGCATAGCCGCGTCCTGGGCCTCTGCGGCGACGACTTCCTGGGCTGGATTCGCGACGGCGCCGCCGATGATGACGCACGCCTGCGCATTCTCGGCGATCCAGAAATTCGCAAGATGGTGCAAGGCTGGGTCCAGAAGGCGGACGATTCATGGCTACTCGAATACGTATATCTGTTTTTCAGCTATCTGCATAAAGCGAACCTGTCGTTTAGCGACCTGTTGCCGCCCGAGATCAAGTGGTCACGTTTTCTCCGGGGCGCGCCGCCGTTCTGGACTTGCGGTCACTCGGAATTCCTTGCGCGGATCGAAAAGATTCCGATGAAATCGACCAAGGCCGCCAAAGCGGCGTGAGGCGGCGCGTTACGATCTTGTGCGACGAGCCTAGTCGCCTAGAACGGCCCGCGCTCGCTACGCGTCAGCACAACGCCGCGTTACTCGCATTCAATTCCGTCGAAGCCGATCCAGACCGTCTCCAGCTCCGCGCCGACGAAAAGTTGCTGATTTGTGATCGGTGGCGGATGCGATCCAAAGTCAGATGCCGGCGTTGAAGCCGACATTCGAAAGTGTCAACGGTGCAAACCGCGAATGGCGCCTCATGGCCGGATTCGGAAGTCCGCCGGAGGCGCCTCGCAACGGATCGCTTTTACCGGCGAACTTCCGTACTCGACCCTGCGCGGGCCTTCACATTGCCCAAGGGCGGTCGTTCAACAGGTGTGGTTGGCGGCAAATTGTCGACGCGGCGTGCTCCATGACGCATGAAGTGGCCCGAGAGGCTTGACCTTGAAGTTAGCTTAAAGCTTACGCTAAGCGGCGATGCCATTTCACCGTCGAGGCAAGAGCATGAAAAGCACGTCGCTGCCCCCCTTTGTCGACTCCTCCCTGCCGGCCCCAGCCACGGCCGCTCCGGCGGCTGCCGAAACTGTTGTGATCAAGATCGGTAGCCACGATGTCCCCGTGGTAAAAGGCGGGCTTTATGATCGCTTTCGCTCCAGGCCGCCGCTTTCCGTCATCGCCGCCGAGTCGCCGGCCACCGACCTGAGCTGGTTCAGGGGCATCACCAAGGATAAGGTGGACATCGGCTTTGAGAGCTGGTCGCCGAACTTCTATTACGAGAACAGCCGTGTAACGGCCATCTTCACCGCCGATCTCGCACGGCTGCGGGAGTTGATGCCACCCAAGGTGCTGGAGCAGGTGCAGCCGCTGCAGGTGTGGCCGGGCAGAGGCGTGGTTGCGTTGACCGCTTACGCCTACCACTACTGTGACAACGACAGCTACAACGAGATCGGCCTATCCGTCGTCACCAACAAACCCGGTTCGTCGAACTGGGGGCCGTTCTCCTTGATGGGCCAATCGTTTTCCGACGATTTCTGGGGCTATGTGCTGAAGCTGCCCGTCGATACCGAACTGGCGCGGGTGCGCGGCGTGGTTGGCTACAACCTGCCTAAGTGGCTCACGCGCATCGAATACAGCGAGGGCGAGAACGACGTCGTCGTCAAGATCTTCGACGGCCAAACCCAGGCGCTCGACGTCACGCTTCAGACACGAAAGCTCGATGTTTCTTCCATCAAGGAAACCCTGGTGACCAACGGCTTCACGAACATCGACCCGCACGGGCGGTTGACTACCGGCTACACCACCTCCCGACAGCTGCGGCACGCCAGCACGTCCAGCGCGAATGCCGTGAAGCTGACGCTGACGGACGGCAGCCTCTCGCGCTTCATCGCGTCGCTGAAGCTGGGCAAGATGGTCAAGTACGAGTACGTGCCCGAGTTCCAGGCTGCGCTGTACGTACCCCAGCTGCTCAAATCCGACGCCGGGCATTAACAGCCGTCGTCCAGAAACCGGGAGAGAGCGTATGACTGAAAACTACACTCGCATGGCCGACCTGCTTATCCGGCAGCGCAACGCATTCCTCCACGATGGCCCGCCGGACCTGGCGTTGCGCAAGGCCCGGCTCGCCCGGCTACGTGCCGCCGTGCTTGCGCACCGCGAAGCAATCAAGGATGCGGTAAGCGCCGATTTCGGCAACCGTTCGCGCCATGAGACCGACATCATGGAGCTGTCCTGCGTCATCCAGGCCATCGACTATCTCTCCAGCCACTTGCGCCGCTTCATGAAGCGCGAGCGCCGCCACGTGCATTTCTTTTACCGCGCGGCGCGCGCCTGGGTCGAATACCAGCCGCTGGGCGTCGTGGGCGTGATGGCGCCGTGGAACTACCCCGTCTCCCTCACGCTGGTGCCGCTGGCAACCGCGTTGGCCGCAGGCAACCGCGCCATGCTCAAGCCTTCGGAGCTGACCCCGCGCACCAGCGAGGCGCTCCGCCATATGCTGGCCGGGGCTTTCGCGGAAGATGAGGTGGCCGTGGTGCTGGGCGGCCCAGAGGTCGGTGCCGCGTTTAGTGCACTGCCATTTGACCATTTGCTGTTCACGGGTAGCACGCAGGTCGGTCGCAAAGTAATGCGCGCTGCCAGCGACAATCTGGTGCCCGTGACCCTGGAGCTGGGTGGCAAGAGTCCGGCCATCGTGGCGCGTGGCCATGTCAACGACCGCGCCGTGCAAAGCCTGGTGTACGGCAAGCTGTCCAACGCCGGCCAGACCTGCGTGGCGCCGGATTTCGCCATGGTGCACAGGGAAGACCTGGAAGCTTTTATCGCCCGGTACACCGCCACGGTTCATCGCTTTTACCCGGCTGGTCCGGCTAGCCGCGACTACACGACCATCGTCAGCGATCGTCACTACGACAGGCTGTGCGCGCTGGTCGACGACGCGCGCCGCAATGGCGCCCGCGTGATCGAGGTGGGCGAATGCCCTGCCAACATGCCCGGGCGCGAGCGCACCCTGGTGCCGACGCTCGTCGTCAATGCGGGCGATGAAACGCCCCTCATGCAGGAGGAGATTTTCGGCCCTATCCTGCCGGTGCGTACTTACGGCACCCTCGACGAGGCCATCGCCTATGTAAGCGCGCGACCCCGCCCGCTTGCGCTCTATTACTTTGGCGCCGAAGACCGCGATTGCGCCAGGCTTCTGGCGCACACCACATCCGGGAGCGTCGGCATCAACAACACCCTGATTCACGTGGCGCAGGATGATTTGCCCTTTGGCGGCGTCGGCCCGAGCGGCATGGGGGCCTACCACGGCATCGAGGGTTTCCGGGCGATGAGCCACGCCAAGGGCGTCTTTGTGCAGGGCCGCTGGAACTTCCCCGGTCTGCTGCATGCGCCCTTCGGCAGGCTCGCCGACATGGCCGTCTCGCTCACGTTGGGGAAAAACAAGGCGTCATCGCCATGAAGATCGGAGAACTCGCCCTGCGCACGAGCCTCGCGCCGTCGCGTATCCGCTTCTACGAGCGCATTGGCCTGCTGAAGGTGGTGGAGCGGCAGGCCAACGGCTACCGCAGCTATCCCGAAGATGCGGTTCTCGTGCTCCATTTGATTACGACCGCGCAGAAAGCAGGCTTCCGCCTGGACGAGCTCCGCGCGCTACTGCCTGACGAGCTGGCCGGCTGGAAACATGGCGACCTGATCGGCACCCTGCGCCGCAAGGTGCAGGACATCGGAGTATTGCAAGTGCAGCTTGCCGAGAATAAAGCGCACCTGCTCGCGCTGCTGGCCCAGATTGACGCCAAACCTGCCGACATGGATTGTGCCGCGAATGCCCGGCGCGTGCTATCAGAAATGCAACTGAGCGCCCAGACAGAGGCAGCCGGCCAACCCCGGTCTGAGCCGCCCGGCCTCAGGCAGGCCATGACGGTTCCCCCGTCAGACCGCGGTTCACCTTCTGAACAGGAGCGATGCAATGAGCAGGCAAAGCATTAGTCCCGAGCGCAAGCGCTGGATAATCTATGGCGCGAACGGCTACACCGGCGAGCTTATCGCCCGCGAAGCGGCGCGGCGAGGGCTCAAGCCCGTACTGTCGGGGCGAAGGCGCGAAAGCGTCGAGGATCTGGCGCGCACGATGGGGCTCGAGGCACGTGCGTTCGGCCTCGATGACGTAGCGGCGCTGACGGGGCAAATCCAGGGCCATGCGCTGGTGCTGAACTGCGCCGGCCCGTTCTCGGCGACCGCAGCGCCGATGATGGAAGCCTGCCTGCGCGCCGGCGCGCATTATCTGGACATCACCGGCGAGATCGCTGTATTCGAGCACGCGCAGTCGCTCGATGCCCGCGCACGGGACGCCGGTGTGGTGCTGTGCCCCGGCGTGGGCTTCGACGTTATTCCAACCGACTGCGTGGCCGCAGCGCTGAAAGCGGCGCTACCGGATGCCACGCATCTCGCGCTGGGCTTTGACTCACGCTCGGGCTTCTCGCCCGGCACCGCCAAGACCTCGGTCGAGGGACTGGCCCAGGGCGGCGAGGTGCGCCGCGGCGGGAAGATCGTCACCGTGCCACTGGCCTACAAGGTGCGCCGCATCGACTTCGGAGATGGAGAGAAAGAGGCGATGACCATCCCCTGGGGCGACGTATCGACCGCCTGGCACACCACCGGCATTCCGAACATCGAGGTGTTTATCCCCGGCTCGCCACGCATGGTCACCAACGCCAGGCGTGCTAACTATATCCGGCCGTTGCTGGGACTACCGTGGGTGCAAAAGCTGATCAAGGCCCGCATTGCCAGGACAGTGAAGGGTCCCAGCGAGGAAAAGCGTGCAAAGATGCCCACCTTCGTCTGGGGGGAAGTCACCAATGCTCGCGGAGAGAAAAAGACGGCACGCATCCGCACCGCCAACGGCTATAGTCTGACCATCACCGGCTCGCTGGCCGTGGTCGAACATGTGACGGCGGCCCGACCCGCAGGCTGCGCTTACACGCCAGCTAGTCTGGTGGGCACCGATCTGGTGATGCGCCTTCCGGGGTCGGGGCTGCTGCGGGTCGTCTAGTTTGAATGGTCCAATCGGACGCCAAGCGCTGTCAATCACCTTTCCGATTGTCCACCGGGAGGCTATGCGCGGATGAACGCGAGCAGGTCGGCGTTGATCACGTCCGCGTTGGTCGTATGCATGCCGTGCGGGTAGCCGGGATAGATCTTGAGTGTGTTGTGGGCGAGCAGTTTGTCCTGAAGGATCGCGGCGTTCTTGTAGGGAACAACCTGATCATCGTCGCCCTGCATGACAAGCGTTGGTACCGTGATCGCTTTCAGATCCGCAGTCTGGTCGGTTTCCGAGAAAGCCTTGATGCCTTCGTAGTGGGCTATCGCACTACCCATCATGCCCTGGCGCCACCAGTTCTGGATGATGCCCTCTGAAATCTTCGCACCGGCCCTGTTGAAGCCATAGAACGGCCCCGTCGGAACATCGAGATAGAACTGCGAACGGTTGGCGGCGAGCGCTGCGCGGAATTCATCGAATACCTCAACCGGCGTGCCGCCGGGGTTGCTATCCGTCTTGACCATCAGCGGCGGTACCGAGCTGACCAGCACCGCCTTCGCCACTCGGCCCTGGGGCTGGCCATACTTCGCGACGTAACGCGCGACCTGGCCTCCCCCGGTCGAGTGGCCGATGTGAACGGCATTCTTCAGGTCCAGGTGCTCCACAACCGCCGAGGCATCCGCCGCGTAGTGGTCCATGTCGTGCCCCTCGCTGACCTGGGACGACCGGCCGTGGCCACGGCGATCGTGCGCCACGACCCTGAAACCCTGTGCGAGGAAGAACAGCATCTGGGCGTCCCAGTCATCCGCGCTCAGGGGCCAGCCATGATGGAACACCAGCGGCTGCGCATCCTTCGGGCCCCAGTCCTTGTAGAAGATCTGAACCCCATCCTGGGTCGTAACGTAGGTCATGATTTCGACTCCTTGCTTGCTGGCTACAGGTTGAAGTGAGGATCGAGCGGCGGCTTGCACGGAGGAAAAAGAGCCGTGCCAGCAGCATCCGCCTGATCAGGACATCGTTCAAACCATAACTTTGAAGTGTAGTTCAAGGTCAAGCGATAAGTGATGCTCACACCGCCTCGCCCGACCACTCCTTACGGATCAGCTCCAGACCCTGCCGGTAGGTCGTCACATCGAACTTTGGAAAACGGCGCTTGAACTTCGTCGAATCAAAAAGGTTGTCCTGCTCGTAGCGGGATAGCAATTCCCTGATCTCGCGCACCTGCTTCGAGAACAGTCCGGCGGCGGTCAGAGTCCACTTGCTGATAACCGAATAGTCGGGCTCGCGCCCAAAGACCTGGCTGGCCATTACGACGAACTGCTTGTACGTCGGCCGGTCGTCGCTGCATGGCAGATGCCAGGTCTGCCCAAAGGCATCGGGAGCATTGCCCAGGGTCGCGAGCGCCCGGCTCGCGTCGGGCGTCCAGATGAGCGTGCGCCGCGTGTCGTCGCGCACCGGGACACGCGGCTTCTTGCCGGCCTGGAGTTTTTCGATGACCAGCGCGTTCGTGAAGCTCTGCGTCTTGCCTGGGCCATAGAATTCGGGCGCCCGGCCAATGAGCACCGGGATCTCGCCACGCGCCATTTCTTTGAGCACCATCGTGGCCATCGCCGCGCGTACCTTGCCCTTGCGGCCCACCGGGGCAAAGGGCGCTTCCTCTGTCAGTAGCCGCGCATCCTGCGGATACATGTAGGTGTTATCGAAATAGGCGAAGCTCGCGCCCGCCACGCGGCAGGCATCCAGGGCGTTCTTCAGCATCGTGGGGAACTGCGCTTCCCATAGCGCCGTGTCTGGCGGCAGGCCGGCCGTGAAGTAGACGATGCTGCTTCCCTTGACCGCATCCAGGGTCTGCTTCGCATCAAGAAGGTTGGCGGACACCAGCGTGTCGGTGTCGTTGACCTTGCGCGGATTGCGGCTGACGAGCCGCACGTCGCTGGTGTATTTGCGCTTTAGCTCCCGCGCCAGTTCTACGGCGATCTGACCGTTCGCCCCCAATATTGTCTGCATGCAGTCCACCCTTATGAAATTGCACCTGTTGGTGCGATGGACTCAAGGTTAACTTTGAAGTAATGTTTAAGGTCAAACCCTGTGGGCATTCGAAGCACCTCGATCATGAAAATTGGAGAACTTGCAGAGCGCACCGGCCTGACAACCTCGCGCATCCGTTTCTACGAGCGCGTTGGCCTGCTCAAATCGGTCGAGCGCCAGATCAACGGCTATCGCAGCTACCGCGACGATGCGGTATTGATACTCAAGCTGATCGCGACCGGGCAGAACGCGGGCTTCAGCCTGGACGAACTGCGCACACTACTGCCTCGCGACCTCGCCAACTGGGAGCATGGCACCCTGCTCGACACGTTGCGCCGCAAGGTGCAGGACATCGAAACCATGCAGGCACAACTTGCACAAAGCAAGGCTCAACTGGTTGAACTGATGGCGCAGATCGAAGCCAGGCCGCAGGACATGGATTGTGCGGCCAACGCGCGGCGTGTTCTGTCGGAAATGCGGCTGGTGGAGGCCGAAAAGCCCCCGACCAGCACGAAGGCCCGTCGCCGCCGTTAGGGAGGGATCGTACCCAGGTGCCCATACCGCTTGACATTGAAGTTATATTGAACGTTAGAGTTCATCCACGGTTCCTTACTGGAAGGTATACGAGATGAGGCATTTCACACAGGCCTAGTTCGCGTCACACACGGGAGACTGCGCATGACCAGGCGAATACTTCACGTCGTCACCAACGTCGCTCACTACCAGGATTCGACGCAGCCAACCGGCCTCTGGCTATCGGAACTCACCCATGCGTGGGAGGTCTTTGCCGCCCATGGGTACGAGCAGCGCATCGTGAGTCCGCTGGGTGGCCGATCGCCGCTGGAGCCTCGCTCGCTGAAGTGGCCGCTCGCCGACGCGTCCGTGAAGGACTGGCTGGCCGATCCGGCGCGGATGGCGCTGCTGTCATCCACTACAAGACCGAATGAGATCAATCCGAGGAGTTCGACGCGATTTACTTCACCGGCGGACATGCTGTCATGTGGGACTTCCCCTGCAGTGAGGAGTTACAGCGCATCACCCGCACCATCCATGAACGCGGCGGCATCGTTTCATCGGTCTGCCACGGCTATTGCGGGCTACTGAATACCCGGCTGGATGACGGCTCGCTGCTGGTAGCCGGGCGGCGTATCACGGGGTTTTCGTGGCGGGAAGAGGTGTTGACAGGAGTGGCTGTGAAGATGCCCTACAACGCCGAGGAGGAGATGAGACAGCGCGGCGCGCGCTACGAAAAGGCATGGCTCCCTTTTGTTTCGAATGTCGTTGTCGACGGCAGGCTCGTGACAGGGCAAAATCCCATGTCGGCCAGGGCGACCGCTGAGCACGTGGTAGCGATATTGAAATCCTCATGAACTGTTGCCAGTTAGACCCCTTACGAGGTACGTGACGGCTTCCTCACGGGAAGCGCTTTCGCCCCTCCGCATTTCGCCAATGAAGAGTTACAGTTCGATTCCAGACTCACTGCTGCTTCGGGAAAGCCGCCATCTTTCAGCCAGCGGCTTACAGTGCGGCCTGACTAACAAAAATTGCCCATACAGAGGCACGGTCAGGCATCCGACCTTTCTCGTTCAATGCTTGAAGCGACTTCAAATACCGCGCGGTCATATGGTTGGATTATGGACGGTCTATGCCACTGTGTCGAACGCCTCACTGGCCGTAGTTCACCGGCAGCAGGTGACAGATCTGATCGAGGGAGAAGCCATCGTGATGCGCACTTTCAATAATTCCGAGGCACGGATACTGCTGTGGGCGAAAAGTGCGGTAACCATTCGAGGTCCGCTCGACAGCGCTGTCCAGGCCGCTTGTTTCATAAAAACTGATGCGCGACGCCGAAGGCCCCGACAACGGGGCAAGTTCACCTAGGTTCAGCGACCCTTTCAAATAAGGTTGACCTTGAAGTGGGCTTTAATCCTATAGTGGTCTACGGTCTTGATGTACCTTGGCTCGCGCATCACAGTCACGGACCATGAACGGTCGTCGCTCGCCCGCAGACCGACGCGGCTGACGGGTTGGTGCCGATGCGACGGCCAGGCAAGGCATCTCGGCTCGCCCGCTTTCGCCGAACACGCGGTCACGTCCATTTACTGAAGCAAAGGTAAGGAGCTCAGCATGCCGAGAATCGTTTTTGTACACGGAATGTTTCAGAACCCTAAAAGTTGGGAAAAGTGGGTTGCCTATGTCACGTCCAAGGGCCACGAATGCATTGCGCCTGCCTGGCCGTTGCACGAGGGCGAGCCGCGAGCGCTCCGTGAGAATCCTCCTGAGGGCCTGGGCGATCTCAAGCTGAGTGACGTAATTTCGGTCATTGAACGGGTCGTCTCCGCCGAATCCGAAAAGCCGATCTTGGTCGGTCATTCGGTAGGGGGGCTCATCACGCAGATCCTGCTCAACCGCGGCTTGATTGCCGCAGGGATAGCTATTGATTCAGTCGCGCCGAACGCTATGGTCGACCTCGACTGGGGGTTCATCAAGAACAGCACCGTCATCGCTAACCCGCTGAAAGGGAACGAACCGATTTTAATGGATGCCAAGACGTTTCATGGCTCCTTCGCCAATACTCTCACCGAAGAGCAGGCTGCGCGCGAATTTGAGACGACGGCGACACACGACAGTCGCAACGTGCTGCGGGGCTGCATGGGACCGGACGGCAAGGTTGACGTCGATGCCGCGCACGGTCCGTTGCTGCTGATCGGCGGCGAGGAAGACCAGATCGTGCCTGCCCACTTGACCGAGAAGAACTTCAAGGCGTACGCGGACCGAAACAGTGTGACTGAGTTCCAAAGCTTCCAGGGGCGCAGCCACTATATTTGCAATGAGCCTGGCTGGCAGGAAGTGGCCGACGTCGTCCTGTCGTTCATCGAGCGCAACGCGTCGCTCATTGTTTGACGCCTCGATTCTATGAGACCCGGTACCGGGGCTTCATGACCGACGCGTTGAACGAGCCGCCGTCGTGCAAGGTCGTGGAACGCATCCCGCGCGGCTCCGCCAGCGTTCACACGCTGAGTTCGGCCCACCTCGGCTGCCTCGGCATCAACGGCGCGCTGGCCTGTCCGGACGACGCGGAATCGATTCGCCGCGAATGCGTGCGGCGCCGCGCTGCCTCGCAGCAGGCGCTCCGGCAGCGGCTGGAGCGCGCGCAACGCGAAGAGGATCTGCTCGCCACGGCGGACAGCGCGACCCTGGCATCCTTCGTGATGGCGGTATCGCAAGGCATGGCCGTTCAGGCAAAAGGGGGCGCTTCGAGGAAGGCGCTCGAACGGATGGCCGATTACGTTCTCAGTATCTGACCTTTCTATTGACGTTCAGATGAAACATCAGTGAGTGAAATTGCCGTACCGGTTGGGGCCCCGGTAGCTCTAGACCCATCGGGTCTGCTGCAGTGCATGCCTAATCCCGCCTTACGCCTACGTTCAACGACTGCTCTCCGAGCTACAACGGACCTTGCAACGGTGCGAACTCAAGGCTAGCGAGTGGCAGAAACTGGCCGAACTCAGTCAGATCTGGTCCGTCGGGTGACGCTCCGGATTCAATTCAGCAACGCAGCATGTAGACAATAGTATTCCTAAGCTTGTCAAAGCAAAATTGAAATGTCGTACCGCCGGCTAAATACAGATGTCGGGTTTTTGATGTGTGATTGGCTCTGTTT